>NZ_AQUO01000001.1:600000-795000 GCF_000371965.1 Paracoccus sp. N5
GGCAGCGCGCGCGAGTTTCGCATGTCGGGATCCTATTTCCGGCGGATGCGGCGGCGCTTCTGGGCGCGCTTGACCTCGGCCAGCCGGGCCTGGGTGGCGCGCTTGCGCATCGGGCCCTTGCCCTTGCCGCGCTGGCCCAAGCCCTGCGGCAGCGGCCGGCCCTCGACCTCGAGCAGCTCCAGCAGCAGCCCGCCGGTCAGCGGCACCGCCTCGGACAGGCGCACGGTGACGCGCCGGCCGATGCCGATTTCCAGCCCGGTTTCCGCGCCCATCAGGATCTGCGCATCCGGATCGTAGTGGAAATATTCGCGGCCGATCTCGCGGATCGGGATCAGCCCGTCGGCGCCGGTCTCGTCCAGCCGCACGAAGGCGCCGAATTTCTGCACGCCCGAGATGCGGCCCGAGAACTCGGCCCCGACCCGGTCGGCGAGATAGGCGGCAAGATAGCGGTCGGTGGTGTCGCGCTCGGCCGCCATCGAGCGGCGCTCGGTTTCCGAGATCTGCTGCGCGGTCTCGGACAGGTTTTCGATGTCCCATCCCGACAGCCCGTCCTTGCCCCATTTGTGGCCGAGGATCAGCGCGCGATGCACGATCAGATCGGAATAGCGCCGGATCGGCGAGGTGAAATGCGCATAGCTGCGCAGCGCCAGCCCGAAATGGCCCAGGTTTTCCGGGTGGTAATAGGCCTGCTGCATCGAGCGCAGCGCAGTCATGTTGATCAGCTCGTCGAAATCCGAGCCCTGGGCCTGTTCCAGCAGCCGGTTCAGGTGGCGGGTCTGCAGCACCTGGCCCTTGGCCAGGGTGAAGCCCGAGGCCGCCGCCACCTCGCGCAGCGCATCGAGCTTTTCCACCGTCGGCTCCTCGTGCACGCGATAGAGCAGCGGCCGGCGCAGGCGTTCCAGTTCCTCGGCGGCGGCGACATTGGCCAGGACCATGAATTCCTCGATCAGCCGGTGCGCGTCGAAGCGGTCGCGGAAATTGACCGACTTCACCCTGCCGTCCGGGGTCAGCACGATCTTGCGCTCGGGCAGGTCCAGTTCCAGCGGCTGGCGCCGCGCGCGGGCGGTTTTCAGCAGGCCATAGGCGTGCCACAGGGGCCGGATCGCCGCATCCAGAAGCGGCGCCGTGACTTCGTCCGGGTTGCCGTCGGCGGCCGCCTGGGCCTGTTCATAGCTGAGGCTCGCCGCGGAATGAATCATCGCGCGGCGGAAACTGTGCGAGACCTTGTTGCCCTGCGCGTCCAGCCGCATCCGGACGGCAAGCACCGGCCGGTCGACGCCCTCGTGCAGCGAACACAGGTCGCCCGACAGGATGTCGGGCAGCATCGGCACCACCCGGTCGGGGAAATAGGTCGAGTTGCCGCGCTTCCGCGCCTCGCGGTCCAGCGCCGAGCCGGGGGTGACGTAATGCGCCACGTCGGCGATGGCGACCCAGATGTCGGCGCCGCCGTCCTCGCGGATCTCGGCCGCCACGGCATCGTCGCGGTCGCGGGCGTCCGAGGGGTCGATGGTGATGAGCGGCAGCCGGCGCAGATCCTCGCGGCCCTTCATGGTCGCGGGTTTCGCGGCATCGGCCTCGGCCATGACCTCGTCGGGGAAATCGTCGGGGATGCCGTGCTGGTGGATGGCGATCAGGCTGACGGCGCGCGGCGCCGAAGGGTCGCCCAGCCGCTCGGTGATCCGCGCCATCGGCAGGCCCAGGCGGCCGCGCGGGCCGGTCTGCTCGGCCTCGACCAACTCGCCGCTTTGCGCGCCATGCACTTCGCGCGCGGGGACGACCCATTCCTTGTCATTGCCCTTGTCGATCGGCAGGATGCGGCCGCCGGCCTCGGGACCGCCGGAGCTGGCGCGGTAGATGCCGACGATCTTGTGGCTGACCGTGCCGATGCGGCGGATCAGCCGGGCCTGGTAGTCGTGATCCTCGCCCCTGGTCTCGATCAGCCGGGCCAGGATGCGGTCGCCGGGCGCCAGCGCCGGGTCGGATTTCAGCGCGGCATAAAGGATGCGCGGCACCGGACCGTCGCCCTGCCATTCCATCGGCTTGGCGAAGATGTCGCCGTCGCGGTCGGGCGGCAGCAGTTGCAGCACCGTGACCGGCGGCAGCCGTTCCGCATCGTGGTAATGCCGGCGGCGGCGCTCCAGCAGCCCTTCGGTCTCGAGCTCTTTCAGGATGCGCTTCAGTTCGATGCGGGCCGCGCCCTTGATGCCGAAGGCCTTGGCGATGTCGCGCTTGGCGGTGGCGTCGGGATGGGCGTTCACCCAGTCGAGAATTTCGGTTCGGGAAGGTAGCTGTGCCATGACACCACGCTAGCACGGCCTCTCGCCCTGCGGCAGGGGCAAAAGCTGTTGGAGCGGCGCGGCCGCTGGGCTAGGAATCGGGGCATGGACACGATGCCCGCCTGGACCGACACCACCCTTTGCCTTCAGGCCGCTACGGCCGAGGGCACCATTCCCGTGCTGATCGCCGGCCCCGAGGATGCGCGGGGCACGGTCCTGCTGGCGCATGGCCGCAATGGCGCGCCGGCCCAGCCGCAGATCGCCGAGATCGCGCTGGCCTATCTGGCGCGCGGCTGGCGGGTGGCGGCGCCGGCGCTGCCGAATTCCTCGGCCTCGCCCGGATCGGGCCCGGCCTCCGAGGTCAGCTTTGCCCGCCATGTCCGGGCGGCGGCGGGGGTGCGCGACTGGCTGGCCGGGGCATGGCCCGGGGGCACGCTGGCGCTGGCCGGGCACAGCATCGGCGGCTATGCCGTGGCGCATCTGGCGGCCGACAGGGCCGAGATCCACCACGTCCTCGCCGTTTCGCCGCCGATGTCCGGGATGGTGCTGATGCGCGCGCGCGAGGCGATGGGCGCCGCCGCCATCGAGGAGGTGCGGCGCGAGGCGCCCGCCTATTTCACCGAGATGCAGACCGCCGATGCCGAGCCGGCGCTGCGCCGGGTCACGGCGCCGCTGGCGGTGGTGACGGGCGCCTGCGACGGGCTGGTGCCGCTGGCCGATGCGCGGGCCTATTTCGCCGCCGCGCCGAACGGGCGCTTCTTCGCCGCGCTGCCGGATCAGCATCATTGCCCGGCCGGACCGGCCTGCGCAGCGATGCTGGCGGTGGCGCTGGCCGCGCTTGGCGCCTGACATGCAGGCCCCCGACGCGGGCTGGATCGCGGCGCAGCGGCTCGCCTCGGCCCAGGCGATGCGCGGCGCTTGCTCGGCCACGCATCTCATCCGGCGGCGCGAGGGCTTCGGCGGCGAGATGCGGCCGGCGCCCGGCTCGGTGCTGGCCTCGCCCCGCATGGCCAGCTGGGATCCCGAGCCGGATTACTTCCACCACTGGATCCGCGATTCCGCCATCGTCTTGCGCGCCGTGCCGCTGGCCATGGCGGCCGATCCGCAGGCGCGCGGTTTCTGGCTGCGCTTCGTCGCGGATTTCGTCGGCTTCTCGCTGGCGCTGTCGGACCCGGGCCGCCGGGGACCGCCGATGAACCCCTTGCGCGCCACCACCCGGCCGGGGCTGAAGAAATTCCTGCGCCCCGATGCGGAACTGGCGGCGCTGTCGGGCACGGCCTGGCTCGAGGAGCCCCGCTTCGGCCCCGACGGCAGCCCGGACCTTGAGCAATGGAGCCGGCCGCAGGACGACGGCCCCGCCCTGCGCGCATCCAGCCTGATGGCGGTGCTCGAGGCCCTGCCGCAGGCCGACAGCGCCCAGGCCCGCGCCCTGATCGCCCGCGACCTCGCGCATCTGCTGCGCGTCGCCGGCCGCCCCTGCATCGGCCCTTGGGAAGAAGCGCCGCCCCGCCGCAGCAGTTTCACCCTGATCGTGCAGTGGGACGCCTTGGACCGGGCCGGCCACCGTGCCGAGGCCGACCGGCTGGCCGCGCTGATCGAACAGGCGGAGGATCCGGTCTCGGGCGGCTGGCGCGACAGCATCGAGGCGGCGCCGGGCGCGCTCGATGCCGCGACCTGCCTTGCCATCCTGCATGCCCGGCGCAGCGCCGGCCCCTTTGCCCTGACCGCGCCGCGCAGCCGTGCCACCGTGGCGGGGCTGGAGGCGCTATTCGCCGCGCTCTACCCGATCAACCGGGGCCGCAACCCGCCGGCCATCGGCCGCAATGCCCGCGATGTCTATTTCGGCGGCAACCCCTGGTATCCGACCACGCTGGGCCTTGCCGAGCTGCATTACCGCATCGCCGCGCTGACCGGCGACACCGAGGCCTTTGTCAAGGCCGAGGGCTGGCTTGCCTTGATCCAGCAGGTCGCGCCCACCCCCGGCCCGCTGCCCGAGCAATTCGACCGCCGGACCGGCGCCCCGACCGGCTGCCTGGACCTGACCTGGTCGGCGGCGGCCTTCCTGGAAGCCGCCGCCGCGCGTGACAGCACGCTTCAGGCCATGCCGAGATAGGGCGCCGAAAAGCCCAGGGCGCGCAGGCCGCGCCGCACCTCGGCCCGGCCCGAGACCAGCCGCCAGATCAGCCCCGAGCGGTGGTTTTCAAGGCCGATCACGATCGGCGCCTGGTCGATCGCCAGCCGGCTCTCGGCCACCCAGTCCCGGGCCGGGCAGAAGGCGTCGACAAAGCCTGCCTCGCCCCAGATCCGGTCGCCCCAATCGTCGTGCATGTGGCGCAGCACCGGCATCGCCTCATCCGGCGCAAAGGGGAGCGACGCCAGCGCGGCGGTGGGGGTGATCGTCCCGGTATCCTCGACCGGCGAATGCGCAACATAGCCCGAGGGGTCGTCGCTGGCGGTCAGGCCCCACAGGCTCTCGCCATAGCCCGCCCAGCCCTGCGGGTTCGCCAGGCAGTGCGCGCGGTTGACCAGCGCATGCGCCCGGGCCTGCACGCCGTAATCGGCATAGGCGTCGCGCAAGCCGCGCGGGTCGATGCCCAGGAAGGGATATTGCGACAGGAACAGCGGCCCGCCCCAATCCGGCCCCAGGGGCAGCGTCACGCCGCCGTAATCGCGGCCGTTCAGGAAGGTCGGCGTCTGCGCCCAACTGTCATGATAGGACCGCGCCGGAATCGGATGCGTGGCCGAGCCGGCACCGAGGACGAAGACCGGCATCGCCTCGTTCCAGCCGCGGATCGGCAGGGCATTGGCGGGCCAGGGCCGGTCGGGGTGGCGGTGCCACATGACCGCGCCATCCTCGCGCAGATGCGCGGCCCAGTTCACCGCGTCATAGAGCGCCTGGATGCGGGCGGCCAGCTCCGGCGCCTCGTGGAAATAGGCCCCGGCGCCCAAGAGGCCCAGCATCAGGAAGGCGGTTTCGACCAGGTCGCCGCCGTCGTCGCCGGCCATGAAGGGCAGCACGCGGCCGGTCGTGCCATGCAGGAAATGCGGGAAGACGCCGTCGAAGCGGTCGGCATCTTCCAGGAAACCGACCAGCCGCTCGACACGGTCGAGGATCTGCCGCCGCGGACGCCAGCCGCGCTCGGCCGCGACGATCTGCGCAAGCAGGCCGAAGCCGGTGCCGCCGGTGCAGCAGGTTTCCTCCATGTCATAGCCGAAGGCGCCGGCGCTGCGCTCGCGCGCCATGCCGCTGACCGGATGGCTCCAGTCGAGGAAATACAGCGCCGTCGCCTGCGCCACGCGGTCGCGCAGGGCGGCATCGTCGAGGCCGGTCCGTCGAGCCCCCGTCAGTCGAGCCATGCCAGTTCCACCTCCTGCGTGTCGCGGCTGTTCGGGCCGACATGCAGCCGGATCAGCCCGGGGTCGCGCACCCATTCCACCGTTTGCAGCGTCGGGGCCAGCGGATAGCGGAACTGGTCGGCGGTGATGGTGAACCTGACCTCGCGGGTCTCGCCCGGGGCCAGCGCGACCTGCTGGAAGTCGATCAGCTTGCGACCGGGGCGCGTGGTGCGGGCAACCGGGTCGCTGGCGTAAAGCTGCACGGTCTCGAAAGCGGGGCGGTTGCCGGTGTTCTCGATCCCCAGAAGCAGGGTGACGGTCTCGCCGGCACGGGCCGTATCCCGCGACAGGATTGGCGCGCCATAGCGCACCGCGCCATAGCCCAAGCCGAAGCCGAAGGGAAAGCGCGGCGCGTCGTCGGGCAGGTCGAGCCAGCCGGTCAGGAACTTGCCGAAGCGGCCCGGCCAGGGCCGGCCGGTGGTGTCGCAGGCATAGGTCAGCGGCACCTCGCCCGGATGCGCGGGCAGCGTGACCGCCAGCCGGCCCGAGGGCTCGGCCGCGCCGAAGATCAGGTCGGCCACGCCCTCGGGGCCCGCAATGCCGCCGTGCCAGGCA
This sequence comes from Paracoccus sp. N5, assembly GCF_000371965.1. Classification (NCBI taxonomy): domain Bacteria; kingdom Pseudomonadati; phylum Pseudomonadota; class Alphaproteobacteria; order Rhodobacterales; family Paracoccaceae; genus Paracoccus; species Paracoccus sp. N5. The sequence continues at coordinate 606,228 of NZ_AQUO01000001.1, forward strand.
TAGAGCAGCGCGTCGGCTTGGGTCGCGACCTCGCCCAGGGCCAGCGGCCGGCCGGCAAAGACCACGACCAGCAGCGGCTTGCCGGTCCCGGCCAAGGCCGCGATCAGCCGGCGCTGCGGTGCGGGCAGGTCCACCGACAGGCGCGAGGAGGACTCGCCCGCGTGTTCCTTGGCCTCGCCCACCGCCGCCACGACCACGTCGGCCGCCAGCGCCGCCGCGACCGCCTCGGCCAGCAGTTCGGTTTCGTCGCGCGGGTCGCGGGTCACGGTGACGCCGTGGCAGTTCAGCCGCGCCTCGAGCCAGGGCTCGTCGACGATATTCGCGCCCCAGCAGACGGTCGGCGCCCGTCCGGTCAACGCGGCGATGGCCCGGTCCAGCGGCTCCACGTCCTCGGCCCGGCCCGAGACCGCCCAGGTGCCCAGCATGTTCGCCCGATCCGCCGCGAAGGGTCCGATCAGCGCCACCCGGCTGCCCGGCGCCAGCGGCAGCAGCCCGTCGTTCTTGAGCAGCACCGCCGATTGCGCCGCCGCCTTGCGCGCCAGGGCCCGGCCCTCGGCGCGCGGCGGCGCGCTGTCCGCCATGCCCCGGAACGGGTCATCGAGCAGTCCCAGCCGGGCCTTGAACAACAGCACCCGGCGGCAGGCGCGGTCGATCAGGCGCACCACATCCGCAGCCGAGAGCGCCAGCCCGGCCTCGGGCGCATCGAGCCCCGCGTGGGCCAGCGCCGGCAATTCGTGCAGGTAGTCCTCGCCTACCATGTCCATGTCGATGCCGGCGTGCAGCGCGCGCGCCACCGCGACCGGCGCCGGCCCCAGCCCATGCGCGACCAGCTCCTTGACGCCGGTATAGTCCGAGACGACCAGCCCGTCGAAGCCGCATGTCCCGCGCAACCAGCCCTCGACCAGCGGCGCGTTGGCGTGCATCGGCAGCCGGTTCACCGCGTTGAAGGCGACCATGATGCTGGCCGCGCCCGCCTCGATCCCGGCGGCAAAGGGCGGCAGATAGGTCTCGACCAGATCTTCCCAGGCCATCGAGACATTGTCATAGTCGCGCCCGCTTTGCGGCGCGCCGTAAGCCACGAAATGCTTCAGGCAGGCCGCGACCCGTCCCGGCGTGCCAAGCCCCGCGCCCTGGAAACCCCGCGTCGCGGCGGCGGCGATGCGCGAGGCCAGCAGCGGATCCTCGCCCGGCCCCTCGGCCACCCGGCCCCAGCGCGGATCGCGGCTGATGTCCAGCATCGGCGCATAGACCTGGTGCAGCCCCTCGGCAGAGGCCTCGGCCGCGGCATGGGCCGAGGTTGCCTCGATCAGCGCCATGTCCCAGCTGCAGGCCAGCGCGATGTTCAGTGGAAAGACCGTGCGATGGCCGTGGATCACGTCCTCGGCAAAGAACAGCGGGATGCCCAGGCGCGAGCCCGCCAGCGCGCGCTTCTGCATCGCCCGGGCCGATTCCAGCGACTTGGTGCCGAAGATCGCGCCGACCTGCCCCGCGTCCAGCCGCTGCGACAGCGTGGTCGGGGCCTGCGCCCCGGTGACCAGCCCCTGCCCGGCCGGCAAGAGGTTCAGCTGGCCGATCTTTTCCTGAAGCGTCATCCCGGCCATCAGCCGGTCGACGGCAGCCCCCTGTCCCATGCGTCCCCCGTTGCCCTGCCGTCATTCGGCGGCGTGTCGGGCCAGATCGTAATCCGGCGGATCGACGGGCGACAAGCGGCCCTGGCCATTGCGGATCTCCAGCACCGCGCCATAGAACGGCGCGCCGTCCGGGCCATAGGGCAGGCTGTCGCCATGCAGGACCGACAGCACCGCCGCATCGGGCAGATAGAGGGCCAGCGTCAGGTGGAAGTCGATCGCCGCCCCCGCATCCAGCGCCGCCGTCGCCTCGTCCAGCAGCAGGATATCGGGCTTGGCCAGCAGGATGCGCGCCAGCACCAGCCGCTGCTTCTGCCCGCCCGAGAGGACGTTGCGCCAGTTCTTGCCCTGGTAGAGCTCATCCTCCAGACAGGCGATGAACTCGCCCAGGCCGACCAGCGACAGGACCGAGGCGGCGGCGATGTCGGTCTGCTGCTCGGGGTGGTCGGGATAGGTCAAGAGCGCCTTCAGCGACAGCCGGTCGGGCAGGTCCGGCTCCTGCCCGGCAAAGAAAAGCCGCGCGCCCTCGCGCAGGATGATGCGGCCGGCGCCATAGGGCCAGAGCCCGGCCACCGCCTTCAGCAGGCTGCTCTTGCCGCAGCCGTTCTGGCCGTCCAGATAGACCCGCTCGCCCGGGTAGAGCCGCAGCGCCGGCACGGTCAGGAAGGCCGCGGTCATATGGCCGCGGTGGTGCAGCCGCAGCCCGTCCAGCGCCAGGACCGGACCCTTCGCGCTGCGCCGGCGCTGGAAGGCGCTGACGCCGGTTTCGGCATAGAAGGCCTGGCGGTCGCGCACCCGCTCGATGGCCTGGGCCAGTTCGGTCAGCCGGCCGGCATTGGCCTTGAGCGTGGCGATGGCCGGCATGACGTTGATGAACCAGGAAACATCGCCGATCAGCTCGGCCGTCAGCTCGCTGCTGGCGACGAAATCGCGAAAGCTCATGCCGCCCGCCATATAGGCCGGCAGGGCGGGCAGATAGGCCAGCAGCCGGCTCGACAGGAAATTATAGGTGTTAGTGAACAGCATCATCCCGGCCGAAAGCCGGTTCTGCCGCCCCCAGGTCCGGTCCAGCTCGGCGTAAAGCCGGCGGTTGATGCGGCTTTGCGCGCGCTCGCCCCGGGCGATGGCCATCTGGCCCACGCGGTTCAGCATCGCACCCCATTCGCCACGCCAGGCGCCGTCGCGGCGCTGGCGCTGCACGCTCAGCCGTTCCAGGATGCGGCCGATCCGCCAGGCGACGAAGGTCATCGCCGGGACATAGACCGCGACCATCGCCAGCCCCAGCAGCGCCGAGCCGTATGGACCCGGCCCCAGGTCGAGGCCCAGCACGGCGCCCGCGTCGGCACCCCAGCGGTCCAGGAAAGGCACCGGCTGGCTGCGCTGGATCAGCGCGACCGAGACGAAATAAATCGAGGTCACCGCCCCCCAGAGCCCCATCGCCAGCCCGATAATGCCGCCATAGAGCCCGCCCGAGCATTCGTCGACGCGCTGGTCGATGGCATCGGGCATGCGCGAGCGGTCGCCCGCGGCCGAGCGGTCGCTCATCAGATCCAGCGCGATGCGCTCATCGGCCAGGATCGCGCGGTCGAAGCGCCCGACCAGCCAGCCGCGCGCCCGGCGATGCAGCGTGGCCGAAACGAAATGCCGCAGCGCCACGCCGCTGGCCCGCGCGAGAAAGATCCCCAGGTAGGCGCCGCCGGCCAGCAGCACGGTGCGCGCCGGATCGACGCCCGGCGGCGTGTCATGGAAGCTGGCGAGCGAAGCCAGGAAATCCGCGCTGGCCAGCGCGACCCAGACGCTGGCCTTGCTGAGCAGCGTGGTCATCGTCAGCACGATGACGGTCAGCAGCCAAGCCTCGCGCCAGCGTTCCGAAAACCAGTACGCCGACACCAGACCCCAGAAGCTGCTCAGACGTTTCACCTGCCTTTGCCTCTTGCGACGTGCGGACACGGTCACGCTGTCCCGGGCGACGCGCGGTCGCCTGCGGGCCGGATCCGGCACATGATGCGATTTTCCCTGCCGCCGGGGCGCTTTGCGGCGCCTGGCGGCCTCTCCATGGTCAAAGCGTAGCAAACCTTGCCGTCGGCGGTAAACCGCCGAGGTGGTTTTTCGGACTGTATTATTCGCTAGGTGGTTGCCCTGCGACGATTCGCGGCCAGGTTTCCGGCAGGTTTGGCCTCAAAGGCGCGGGATGGCCGCCAGTGGCGCGTTCGGTTGGCAGACGGCGCGGGCAGCAGCGGAAAAAACTGTAATCTCTAGGAAATCGCCGATCCGAAGCGCCACCCGCCCTGGACCATCTGCGGCCGGGCGCCGCCGCTTGGTGCATCACAGGCGCAACCGCAGGCCGTGGCGGGTCGGCGCAAGATGTGTTGTCCGTTTGCCATGAGGTCCGGAAAACTGCTGAAAATGTCGTAACGAAAGCGAGCGGAGGCAGTCCGGGGCCCCGCCGAAGCAGCCCAAGGCGACCGAAACTGCGTCTCCATCATCCCGCCGGAACGGTCGCCGGGCCCCGAAAATCTGCAAGGGCACGGCAGCGCCGGCTGATCGGGCAGCTTCGGCAATCGGCGTGATCGGCGCGGCAGATGGTCTGACCCAGCCGCTTCATCAGGACATGGAGTTCCGCAAGATCGCCGGCACTCCAGCCGGGCACCGCAGCCATCGTCAGGTCATAGGCGGTCCGCGTGTCGGCATTGCTTCGAACAAAGCCGAAGCGGCACAATATCCTCAGGATATGCGTGTCCACCACGAAGGCCGGCATGCGCAATGTGCTGAAGTTGAGCGTCGAGGCCGAGACCTTTCGCCCGACACCCGGCAGGCGTTCCAGCCAGCCGAGCGCCCTCGGGACGCCCAGGTTGCCCAGAAACGTCAGGTCGAAGTCCGGACGATGTATTGCGATGGCGGCCAGGGCCTTGCCGAGATGGTGCGCCTTCACGTCGGGAAAGGTGACATCGCCGATGAGCCGCTCGAGATCGGCTGCTGCCGCCATGTCGGACCAGCGGGGATAGACGTCGATGAGGCGCCGATAGGCCCCCAGGGAGACTTCGTCGCGGGTGCGACCGCTGATCAGCGATTTCACCAGCTGGCCGATGGGCGCCCGGGCACAGCTCGGTTCAGCACGGCCGAAGCGGCGCCTCAGCCGGTCCCGCAGCCATTCCATATCCTCGGTAGCCCAAAAGCTGAACGCCATCTGCATGGACCATATCTGGAACAGAATGCGAACATTTCAAGGCGGGAAAGCCCCGCTGCCTAGCAGGCCTGCATGGCTCGTCCGGCGTTCTGGAACATCCCGTCCCTTTTCTGGTTGGCAGGCAGGAGGTGCATCATGACCCGAGAGCAAGCGACCCCGAAGGACAACCCCGCGACCGATCCCGAGCGGGAGAACGGCCAGGGAAAGCACGAAGGCATCCCTCACCAGCCGGAGGAGTTCCTCGAAGCTGATCCCGAGCGCGGGAACGAGTGGCCCGCCAAGCCGCGCGGCGCCAAGCCGAATACCGCGATGTGCGAGGACCGCAGCAAGCCCGGCATCGTGGACAAGGGCGAGGACTGCTGAGCGCAGGCATGGAAAAGCCCCGCCCCGGGGCAGCCGGGGCGGGGCGTTTGGCTAGTTCGGCCGCTGCGATGATTCTTCCGCATCCAGCTTGGCGATCATGGCGTCGAACAGGCGCTCTGCTTCGTCGTCCGTCAGCGGCTCTTCCTTCTGCCCCTCAGTCTTGCGGTGGTTCGGGTCGTGCAGTTCGGGCACGAATTTCTGACCCATGTTCTCCCCCCTCAACTGATTTCACGAGGATAGCACGGCAGAAGGCGAAAACCGAATCCCGATCCACATGCGGGCGGCTTTTGGCTAGCGGCTTAATTGACGCTGATTGAGGGTCACGCCTTCGCCGAGGCCGACGTGATCTCCGCGCTGCAGACGTTCGATGACGTCTGGGGCCAGTTGTACCCTGCGGAGCAGTTGCTGGTGCGCCGGGTCACGGTGGCGTCCAAGGGGCTGGTGATCAATATCCGGACCGACGGCGTCTCGGGCGTCATGCGCGGCATGATGGCACCAGAAAGAAGGTATCGGCCGAATGACGAAGTGTAAGCGTCCGGTCTGACCGCTATCCGTTCCAACGCCACGGCATCAGGTCATCGACCTTGGTGATCTTGTAGTCGGGGATGCGGGCGATGGATCTGCGAGCCAGGCGTGGGGATCGACGGCGTTGAGCTTGGCTGTCTCGATCAGGGTGTAGGCGATGGCGGCGGCCTTGCCGCCCGCCTCCGAGCCGATGAAGAGGTAGGGATTTCCGCCCGAGGGCGATGGCGCGCATGCCGCGTTCGGCAGCGTTATTGTCCAACTCCAGGATGCCGTGGTCGAGGTAGGGGCGCAGGCGTTCCACGCGATTGTAGGAGCCGGTATAGCCGAGCGCGGCCAAGTCGGCATGCTGTTGCTTCAAAGTCCGGCGCTGCTTGCGCGACTTGGTCGTCTCGGTCTTCAACCAGGCCGCGAGCTTCCCGGCGACCAATATCAGCCGCAGCGCCAGTCTCCGCAGGGCGGACCCAGCCGCCAAACTCCTTTGAGATAAAAAAAAGCCCCGCACTGGGACCTCATGGCAGGTTCGCAACTTGAAAGTGGCGGGCCGAAGCCGATGAAACAGAGAACTACGTCTACGCTATAGCCCTCCAAAATGAAGGCTGAGAAATAGGGACAATATGCAGAAATGATAGCTATTCCTGCAAGAGAATATTGTTTGGCGATTTCGGTGCCTGGAGGAATTCGCCCGTGGTTGCAAGACGCCGCTGCGGCTTGCATGTCAGACTGCATCCGGGGTGAACGAGGATGACACCTTTTGTCTGTCAACTTTCTTCGAGATAGCCCGGCCCGTATGACTCCTTCCATATTCCGGCGGTTGCGAAGGTCACAACATTGTTCACTGCCTCTTGGAGTCTGGCACCAGAATGCTTTTTGTGCGCTATAAGCAATTCATTAGCGTATTGTTGCGTGATGGCTTTGGCACCTTCGACGCCGAAGAATTTTAGTATAACCGAAATGTGCCCCTCCGCGAGCGTTACAATAGGATAGGTGTCACTTGGGTCCGCGACACGGTTTAACTCACGTAGCACATCTATTGCTTCCTTGAGCAATGGCTCAGCATCATCCCAACTTCGCGACATGGAAGCGATGATCATCAATTGCTGAGCATAGGCATGTTCGATTTGGGGCGAAGTGTACGCCTCGCGCGCGGTCTTTAATTTTTCTAATGCTTCTGCTTGCTTGTCGAAACTACGCAAAGCTAGGTCATGTTGACAAATGGCGGAGCCAGAGCCTGATGCAGGCGACGTCGACGAAGCCAAGGAAGCTTTCGGCGGTTTTGTCGTAGCGGGTTGCAAGGCGGCGGCTATTTTTCAGCTTGTTGAAGCAGCGCTCGACCATGTTGCGCAGGGTGTAGATGGTCATGTCGACAGCCTTGCGCACCCTTCGGTTCCTTCGCATCGGTATCATGGGCAGGGCGTTGCGGCTCTCGATGTCTTCCCGAATTTTATCAGAGTCATAGCCCCTGTCGGCGACCAGAACTGCTGGTTGCGGCAGGTTGTCGGCCATCACCATATCATAGCCGGTGTAGTCGGAATCCTGCCCCGGCGTGATCTCGGTCCTCATCGGGAGGCCTGCGCCGTTGACGCGGAGATGGATCTTGGTCGAGAAGCCGCCTCTCGAACGGCCAAGAGCCTCTTTCGGAGTCCCCCTTTTGCGCCCGCCGCATGATGATGGGCGCGGATCACAGTGCTATCAACCATCTGGAGCTTGTCTGGCGCGATCCCAGCGTGGTTCAGCGCATCCAGGATATCCTCCCACAGTCCCGCCAAAGTCCAGCGGCGGAACTGACGGTAGACCGAGGACCACTTGCCAAACTCTTCGGGCAGATCGCGCCATGGCGCACCAGTCCTTGCGATCCAGAATATACCATTCAGAACAAGACGATGGTCCGCAGGTTTCCGCCCGTTAGGGTGCCGGACGGCACGAATGAAGCCCTCGAAGAAGGTCCACTCATCGTCGGATATCAGGTTGCGTGCCAAGTTCATCTCCCACGTAGAGATGAGCTTGAATCATAGGACGACTGCCAGAGGAATCCCTTTTGTCAACACGACCTACTGCATCTCAGATGCTTACCCGAGATTTCCGGCAAGAATAGGCATCTATAGAGCCGTAAGGCGTTGTAATCTTGTGAAGGCGATCAAGCGGCGCAAAGGAGCTGCTTCGGGAATCAATGAAAACTCGCCTGAAAGGACGTCGCGGTCAGCGAGACATGCGCGTCCAGCGGCGGATGCAATTCGAACGCCTTCGGCTCGCGCCCGAAGTTCCAGAGCCGGAACAGGGACCATTCCGAGCGCCGCTCCTCGGCCACGGCCAGTTCGTTGCGGCTGATGTGGAAAGGGGTACGCTCCCAGCCATTCGTCGTCTTCACCTCGATCAGGCGCGGACGGCCGTCCGGCGCGAAGCTGGCGATATCGTAGCCGGCACCATCGCCATCCTCCTCCGACACCCACCTGACCTTGCGCGCAAGATCGTCGCGGCCCGCTGATTTCAGGGCTGCACGTTCGTGCGCCAAGACGCGCTCCTCACCGGCACGGCCGAGGGCGCGGTTTCGCTCGTCTCGCGCCGCGACATCGAATTTGCGGGCGATGTGCAGCATCTGCTCAAGCTCCTGCGGCGGCGGCTGGTTCGACAACGTGGGCGGCGGCCCGATCCAGATCGGCCGTGCCTCCGCGAGGCCCGTCGGCGCTCCTGCACGCGAATGGCGACCGAGCCACGCCGGGTTCAGCGCCAGCCAGCGCGCCACGGCATCCACCAGCGTCATCTGGAAATTGAAGGCAGGCTTGTAGCCCGGGATCCAGTCCTCACCCAGCCCCTTCAGCACGGCGCTGATGTTCTGGTGCTTGAACTCGACCGATCCCTCGGACCGATCGTTCAACAGCGGCAGAAGCCCGCGCCGGTGCTCGGCCTTGTTGTAGGGGCGACCAGAGATGTCGTCGGCCAGCATCGCGAAGTAATCCGCGACGATCAGCTCGTTCTCTTGATCGGTCCAAGCCCCATTTGACATTGCGCCAGGCTAGGGGCGGAAACTGCGTTTGTCATCAGATACTTCGCGCAAAACTCCCAAGACATACCAACGAACACGCCGCGCGTGTCGCGTCGCCATCGGCTTTGAGACAACCCGGAACCAGCGAAACACGGGCGCAACGCGATCCCGTCAGTTCGTTGAAATCTATTGGAATTTTGAATCCGTCTCGCCGGGAGCGAGGGGCGGGTGGAAAGAGACGGTGGGCGTTCGGAGACCGATCTTGCGCGGCGGGTCTGTCTCCGAAGGGCGGATGGTGCCTGCAAACCCCTTTGGCACATAAAGAAAAAGGCCCCGCGAGGGACCTGTTTTCGGGTTTGCACTGTGCAAGTGGCGGAGGGGATGGGACCGGGATTCAACGTTCTCCACTGGCGAAGTCGTTGCTACAGTGGATGCAAATTTTTGATTCGAAGAGACAAACGGTATCATCAGTAGTGTTGGCGCAACTTATGAATTTGGCCGTGTCCCGGGTGGCGTTGCAGCAGTTCGCGCAACGCTTACGGCGTGTTCGGAAGCCAAGCAAAAGATCGCACGATCTCAAGCCTCATGTCTCTGTTACTGAAGGGACGAGGTAGCGTGATGCCGATGGACTTCGCTGCTTCGATCGGAGACGAGATCGACGGTCGGCCTCTGCATCTGTACCGGCTTTCGGAACGCCGCTTCGACGAACTCGAGATCGGTCTCCGCAGCGGCCTTGGACGATCGAGGGACGGTGAAACGGCCGCGGCCTTCGTCCTATGGGCAGCAGAGCACTATCGACGGAATTTCGCCGGCGGATCCTTCTCCTGGGCTTTCCTCACGGATGAGCTCGGCCTCAGTCTCGACCAAGCTACACTGCGTGACCTAACAGCCAGAGGACTGCGGAAGCTGCGTCGCCCGCCGCCCCGCAGCAGCGATGCGGGCGTGCAGTACCTGCGTACGCTCGCCGCCGAGGGCGGGCTTCCTGTGAGGCTTCTGGCGAACGAAGGCGGCTATCGTGCGGCGCTCGTCGGCCTCGTCGCCGATCTGGAGCGCTTCGGCGCAGGCTGTCCAGAGGAGCAGGCGCTGGCCTTCGCCCGGAGACGCGCGGAACGTCTGCCGATGGGCTATCGCACCGAGGAGTTCCACGGTCTTTTCGTGCAGTTCGCTCGCGAGCTTGTCGACTTGCGCGGCCGGGCACCGCGCGATTTGGCCGCCGCCGACGTCGAGAGCTGGCTCGACCGCGCGGAGCCGGCCTGGCGCGAGCGCCTTACGCTACGCTTCGACGGGGATGCCGCCCGTGCGCTCTTCGCCGAAGCGATGACCGTGCGGGCCGGCGGCGAGGTCGATGAGCCGTTGGGCCGCCAGCTGGTGCGTGATGAGGATGGCGCCTGGCGGGCCTTCGTCGACGTCGCCCCAGCGACCCGCCTGCCCGCGCGTCTGATGGACGGTATCGATGCGGCCTATCGGCGCGTGCGCCTTGCCCCGACCGGCGCGCTGGCAGCGGCCTGCCCGGACCTGATGCTAGCCCTCGACCGTGAGGAGGGCGGCTGGAGCGCGACCAGGATCAGCGGACGCCGGACGGCCCGCTTCCCCTTCCCCCTGTCGGCGCCGATTGAGCTGGTGGCGATGGCTGACGGCCGGCTGCTGCAACCTGTCTCCTTGCCCGGCGGAGGGGCGGTCGACCCAGCCGAGGGCCTGACACTCTGGACGTTGGCCGAAAGCGGTGACGACGGCGCGGCGCGGCGGCTGGCCTGGGCCGGCAGCGCATCTCTGCGGACCCACGACCCGTTCGTCTGGGCGCTCGTGGGGGCGAATGCGCGGGTGACTTGCAGCGAGGGTCTGGTCGCCCAGCCGGGCGGCGAGAGCGCGGAGGGCCGGCTTCTGCGGCTTGAGGGCAAAGGGCGGATCGGTGTGCGCGACTGGTCACTCGCGGTCCAGACGGGCGCGGACCGCACCGAGCGAGACGAAATCGCCGCTTTCGGTGCACAGGACAGCACGGTGCGCGACGGGCGGGGGGTGCCAGTGTTCCGAGGTCTACCCGACATCGCCCTGCGCCGGGCGGGGCACGGGTTCGTCTCCCTTCCGACTCGGCGCCGTCTCTACCGTTCCGGCGGGCGCGGCGCTTGGCGACGATCAGCACCGGAGGAGAGCTTCCTCGGCACGCTCGACGTCGCCGCGGAAGAAGACGGGAACGTGGGCGCACGGCTCCGGCTACGAATCCTGCCGCCGGCAGCGCGCTTCTCGATGGATGCCGGGGGCGAGGCGCTGAGCGTCTCCGGCTTGCCTGCCGGCTGGGCCCTGCGGGTGGAAGACGCCACGCCGGCGGTGATCAATGAGGCTGGGTCTGCCCAGGTTCCGCTGCCCGCGGGCGGGGTCCGCAAGGCGCGGCTCCGCCTGCGCGCCGCTGCGCCAGATGGGGCGGAGACGCTGGACTGGCAACTCGCGCTCCCGGCCACGCGGGCCTATCTGGCAGGGCCAGACGGGTCGATCCTTGAGACACAGCGCGAGATCACGCTGCACGATCTGCGCGACTGGCGGGTGCTGCCAGCTCACGTCGGCCAGACCGACCTTAGCCTGCGGCTGGTCGCGCCCGGTCTTGGTGGCATAACGTCGCCGCTGGCCGTCCGCGTCCACGGCGAGGCGCCCCTGTCGAGCATTCGAGACCTTGTGGACGACTTGCTCTCCCATGGCGGGCCGGACGCGGAGGTTCGGCTTCGAGCGCTCGCCGACGGGCACGAGTCGCCCCGACTCCTAGTGCGGCGGTTCCTTGGCGAGACCCATTTGACCGAGGATGGGGTGATCTTGCGAACGCATGGCGCACCGGGTGATGAACGGACGTTGCCCGACCTGGTGGCGATCAACATCGACGCGCCTGGGCCGGCGGTCGCGGCTCCCAACGCGCCGCCGGCGGCGATGGGAAACGTGCTCGGGCCAGGGCGCTGGTTCTTCCTTCCCTCTCTACACAGACAGCCGCTTCGCCCGCCCCGCCCGCTCGTGGTCGAGCCGGATGCCGGACAAGAGGCGACGACCGATCAAGATGATCGTCTGCATGCCGCCGGCACCGGACGCACCCGTGCAGCGCGAGTCGAAGCCTATGCGGCGATATTCCGCGACGGGGTCGATGTACAGCACATCATGGCGCTTGAGCGGGCCATAGACGCCCTGACGACTCATGGTGCGAGCCCTTCCGCGCTGGACCAGGTGCTGGCGCTTGAACGAGTGTCGGCCGTGGCCGTGCGTCTGCTCGTGAGGGCCGACGTATCGGACCTGTCGGACCGACTGGAGCTTGAGCGTCACGGCGCACGCCGCTGGGCTTTTGTTGCGCCGCGGGACTGGGGCGCGGCCGTGGCGTCGGAGCTGGCAAGCCTGACCACCAGCCTCGCTGCGATCCCCGCGCTGGCGGAGCGGGCCGAGACGCTCGCGCGCGAGCAGATGGCGCGACGCGTGCGGGAGATCCTGACGCTCCGCCCCGATCTGGACGGGCATCTCGCGCTCGGCCTCATGGAGGCGAGGCTCGCGGCGCACCCCGATCTCATGCACTGGCTCGGGCGTATGCCGTCAGCGTTCGGGGATCCTGAAGGGACCCTTTTGCGGCTTGCAGACGCGGCCGCGCGGCGCCACGGCGAGAGCGACCTCTCCTTTCCCGACCTGCGCGCGGCGGCGCAGCCTGCGGCCTTCGTCCGTTTTGCCGATCATGTGAATGGCCTGATCGAGGCGCCGCTATTCGTGTCCGAGGTCGCCTTCGGCCTGCGAGCAGCGCCGCAGGGCCGCACCGGGGTGCAGCTGTTGCGCTGCATCCACCTAGACCCGAGCCATTTTGACTTGGCGCTCCCGGCCGCGATGGCCTGGCAGGCAATGCGCCTTTCGCGGAAATAAGGGAAGACGGCAGAATGAAGGACGGCATCGACACCAACCGCTCGGGCTACGCCGAGGTCCTGGATCGGGTCGCGGAGCGCGCCGCGTCGGCGGTGGTGGCCAAAGGACGTGTCCGCTCGGTCGCCCTGCGCGCCGCGCTTTCCGCGCGCCTGCGGGCCGAGCCAGGACAGGCGGACGCGTTCCTCGCCGACCCGGTGTTCGAGGCCGCGCGGGTCTGGAAACGCGCTGACCGCACGCTGAACGATCTGGCAGGTAAACTTTTGGAAGAGGATCTGGTGGCCGCACTAGACGGGGCGCCGAACCGCCGATGGCCACGGCACGGCGCTGAGCACGCGCCCTATCTCCACCAGATGCGCGCCTGGACCGCCGCGGCCGAGGAGCGGAGCTTTCTCGTCACCAGCGGCACCGGCTCGGGCAAGACCGAGTGCTTCATGGTGCCGATGCTAAACGACCTCCTGCGGCAGTCGCCAGCCGGGCGGCGGCGGGGCGTGCAGGCCATCGTCCTCTACCCGCTGAACGCTCTGATCGACAGCCAGCGCGAGCGGCTCGGCGAGTGGATTGCGCCCCTGTCGGGTAGGATCACCTACGCGCTCTACAACAGACATCTCAAAGAGACGCTGCCACCCCATGAATGGCCCGGCGGCGGGATGGTGCCGGACCGCAAGCGGCTGCGGGTGGATCCACCCTCGATTCTCGTCACTAACACCACGATGCTCGAATACATGCTGATGCGGGCTCAGGACGGACCGATCCTCGAGCGTTCGCAGGGCACGCTGCGCTGGATCGTGCTGGACGAGGCGCACAGCTACGTCGGCGCGCAGGCCGCAGAGATGGCGCTGCTGCTGCGCCGGGTGCGGGAGGCGTTCGGGGTCGCCCCGGAAGACGTTCGTCTCGCTGCGACCTCCGCCACCATCGGCGAAGGACAGGAAACGGCGGCGGCGCTGCGCCGCTTCGTGGCGGACCTGGGCGGCGTGCCGGAGGATCGCGTTGAGATCATCGCCGGCGAGGAGCGGGAGCCCGATCTGCCGCCCGAAGGCGCCCAAGCGGCGCTCGACCGAGAGGCGCTGGCGGTCCCGGACGAGAGCCTCTGGCAGATGCTCGCGCCCGATCCGCGGATCCGTGCCGCCCGCGCCCGGATGCGCGACGGGGGGCTGACGCTCGGCGCAGCGACGGGGATCCTCGGGCTCGGGGATCCGGGCGATCGAGGGGCCCGGCATCAGGCGTTCGCGGTTCTGGAGGCTGCGGCACGGGCGTGTGCTCCCGGATCCGATCTCCGCCTCGCGCCGTGGCGGCTCCACGTATTCCACCGGGCGCAGGCCGGACTCTGGGCCTGCATCGACCCAGCATGCCCGGATCGCCACCCGGCGCTTTCCACCGAAGGCTCGGACTGGCCGTACGGCCAGGTGCATCTTGAGGAACGAGAGCGCTGTACCTGCAGCGCGCCGGTCTTCGAGGTCGGCGCCTGCGACGAGTGCGGAACACCCTGGCTCCTCGCTGAACGCTTCGCGCAAGGGGCCCACGAGTACCTGACGCAGGCCCGCAGGGATGACGACGAGGACGAGTACGTGCTCGATGTCGAGCCCGACCCAAGCCCCGAAGAGGGCGCTGCGGCGACGCCGTCACGCGAGGTTCTGCTCGGCCCCGCGCAGGATAGCGGGGACGACATCGCAGTTCGGCTCACGGATGGCGCGTTGCTGAACCGGCCTGAGCCAAGTGACCTTGTTGCGACGCTTCGGATCGTCGAAGAGCGTGCCGATCGGGCCTGTTGCGCGCGCGCCCACGAGCCACGCACCGGCGTTCGGCCGCAGACCTTCGGCGCACCGTTCCTGATGGGTAACGCGATGCCCGTGCTCCTTGAGGCCGTGCCGCGCGTCGAGGGCGCGGGGGCGGCGCCCTTCGGCGGACGGAGGCTCTTGTCCTTTACCGACAGCCGGCAGGGCACCGCGCGGTTTTCGGCCAAGCTCCAGCAAGAGGCCGAGCGCAACTTGACCCGCGCCGTGATCACCCATGCCGTGCAAGAGGCCGGCGGGGGCGATCCGGCTAGAGCGGCCGCGCTGCAGGCCGAGATCGAAGGGCTGGAACAAGCGGTCGTTGCCGTGCCGTCGCTGCGCGGCCTTCTCGAAGAGAAACGGGAGGCGCTCGCTGCGCTGACCGACGGTGCCGGCCGTATCTCCTGGACCGATCTGCGCGGTACCCTCGCCGCCAACCCCGAACTGTCGGACTTCGCCGCCGAGGTCTGGCGCGGCCGCCCGCTCGGGGGTGCGCATCTGGCCGACACGCCCGCCGACCTCGCCGAACTGTTCCTGTTCCGCGAACTCTTCCGCCGGCCTCGGCTCCAAAACAACGTCGAGACCATGGGCCTCGCCCGGCTCGTCTTCCCGGCGCTCGAGGAGCATGCGCGCCTCAAGGTGCCGGCGCCGCTCGCCGAGGCCGGGCACGATACGAAGGTCTGGGCGGACGTCCTCCATGCTGCGGTGGACATCGTGTTCCGCGCCACCCTCGCCATCGACCTGCCACAGGATCCGGTGGACATGCGCCACTGGATTTCGCCCCGCAGCGCGCTTTCGGCAGTCATGGAGCCTGGTACGCCGCCTGACGCCGAGAGCCCGGTACGCAGCCCGTCCCGCTTTCCCACTGCCGCCGCGACGCGTGGCAGTCTAGTGCGGCTGCTCTACCGCCTGACAGGCGGTGCCCCCGACAACGCGCTAGACGCGGGGCGTGTCGACACCGTCCTCGCGGCGATCTGGACGGCCTTTAGCAGCGCGCGCCTGCTGAGGGCGGTCGGCCCCTATGCATGGCGGCTAGACCTTCGACGAGCGGAGGTCGCGCGGCTCGACCGCGCCTGGCAATGCCCGCAGACTTGGCGGCTTCTGCCCTTTGCGCCTGCCGGCGTTTCGCTCAACGCAATCGAGGCCGAGGCCCTGGCTACTCCCGTCGACATGCCGCGCCTGCCAGGGGCAGCGCCTACGGGGCTGACGGCCGAGGCGCGGGCGGAGGTCCGGCGCTGGCTCGAAGAGGACGGGAGGGTGGCTTCGCTCCGCAAGCGGGGCCACTGGACCGACATACACGACCGGATTGCTGAGTTCGCGCCCTTCCTGCGGGCGCAGGAGCATTCCGCTCAGATCGACCGGGCCAGCCTTCAGACGTATGAAGAAGCGTTCAGGAAAGGACGGATCAACATCCTCAACTGCTCCACCACCATGGAGATGGGCGTCGACATTCCCGACGTGGGCCTCGTGGTGAACACGAACGTGCCGCCGGCGCCTGCCAACTACCGCCAGCGGGTCGGCCGAGCCGGGCGCCGGGGCGAGCCATGGGCCCTGGCATTCACCTTCTGCAAAGACCTCCCGCTCGACCGCATGGTGTTTCGCGAACCCGCGCGCCTATTGAAGGGCGCGGTACGCGCGCCGGCGGTGCGGCTCGACGGGCCTGTCCTAATTCAGCGCCATGTCAACGCGCTCCTTCTCGGGATGTACCTGCGCGGCGAAGGCGGCATCAGGGTGACTACGGGCATCGGTACCTTCTTCGGCGCGACGCCCGATACGGTCTCGCCGTGGCTCCCCGACAGCCCGGCCGAAGGGTTCCTCGTCGCGCTGCAGGGAGAGTGGGCCGACAGCCTAGCCGTGGCTGAGGCCCTTCAGAACCTCGTTCGTGGAACCGTGCTCGAAGGCAACGCCGCAGTGACCGAGCGCGCGGCGGACGCGTTCGACCGGATGCGCGAGCGCTGGATGGCGGAGTATGGGCAGCTCCTGACTGCGCAAGATGCCCATCCGGAGCGTGACCCCGCTCATGGCTTCTACATGCGGCGCGCAAAGCGGATGCGGGAAGAATTCATGATCTCCGAACTCGCACGCCGTGGCTTCACCCCGGCCTATGGCTTTCCCGTCGATGTGGTCGCCTTCGACCATGTCGGGCGGACGGGCGGCGAAAGCGGTCCCTCGCGCCCGCTCGACATGGCGATCCGGGATTACTCGCCCGGGGCCGAGGTGGTCATCGACGGGCTCGTGCACCGCTCCGACGGCATCCTGCCGACTTGGGGCAACAGGAGCGAGCCAGGATCGGTCGAGGACCTGCGCACGCTATGGCGCTGTCCGTCCTGCAACGCCTTCGGACTGTCGCGCCTGCCCGTCGACACCTGCCCCGACTGTGGCAGCGGGACACGGCGGGGGGAGCTGCTGCGGCCGTCCGGCTTTCTCGGCACCAGCAAGCCACATGCAGCCTACGAGACCCTCGCCTTCGTGCCGCCCGACCGCGCCCGCGTGTCGGCGGCAGGCGCGCCATGGGTCTCGCTCAGCGATCCCGCCACCGGCGCGCTGCGGACCAGCCGAGAAGGCAAGGTGCTTGTGACCTCCTCGGGGCCCGGGGGCGCGGGCTACGCGATTTGCATAGCCTGTGGCCGGGCCGAGGCTGAGACCGGCGAAGACAGTGAAACGCTGCCGGCGGGTATGCGTAGTCACCGGCCATTGCAGAAACTCCGTGACAACCCGCGCGACGACGGGCTTTGCCCGGGCAACGACACGGGCTCGCGCCGGATCCGGCGCAACGTACGGCTTGGCAACGAAGTTTCCACAGATGTGTTCGAGCTGCGTCTCGAGGCGCTTCAGGCGACCGAGGCGGACCAGGGCCGCGCGCTCGCGATCGGCGCGGCGGTGCGAGAAGCGCTGGCGGAGCGGCTAGGAATCGACGCCGAGCTTATGGGTGTCAGCGTCGCTCCGAGCGTTCGCGCGGATGGAGGGCGGCGGTCGTCGTTCTTCCTTTACGATAAGGCGTCCGGCGGCTCTGGCTTTGCCAACACCGCCGAGACGGATCTTCCCACTCTGCTGACCGCTGCGGCTGAGCGGCTCGACTGTCCCTCGCGCTGCGCTCATGGCTGCCCCGACTGCATCCTGCGCCGCGATTTGCAGTTCGACCTCGGGCCGGTGGACCGACCCGGCGCGCTTAAAGCGCTGCGCAGCGAGGTCCTGCCGCGCCTGTCCCTGCCCGAGGATTTGCAGGTCTTCGGCCCGGCGACGCGGGTGCTCACCGAACCAGTCCCCGACTGGATACGCCGCGCCCTCGCCCAAGGCGGTCTGACCCGCCTCACGCTCTTCCTGCACGGCGACGCGACCGGCTGGGACGCCATGGACTGGACTGGCCCCGAACTGCTCGCGGCGGCGCAGCGGTGCGGCGTCGAGGTTGCGCTGGCGCTGCCTGCAGGGGAAGTGCCAAAGCTAGCCTTCGCGCAGAAGCTCGACCTGGTGCGGGCTGTCGCACGCTCTGGTGGGTCGCTGCGCTCCTGTGCAAACCTGCCCATGGCGGGCGGCCTTCCCATCATCGCCGAGCTCGAGGCCGGCGGACGCCATCAGCAGATCGCAACCCCTGCACCGTCGGCTGCAACAGTCGGACCAACGTGGGGCGACGTCAGCGTCGCGCCAGCCCTCGTTGGCGCGCACGCTCCGGCCGAGATGGGCCCAGCGCTCTCTCTGGCTAAGCTTGCGGCCTTCGGCGAAGGTAACAGCGCCCACGTGGACATCCGGCATCAGTTTGACGGACCGGTCGCCGGTTTCGGCAAGGCCTTCTGGAAAGCGGTGGTGCCCCTTCGCCCGCAGGCCTTCGCGGGCAAGCGTCCGGTAGCTCGTGTCGTGTACAGCGACCGCTACCTGCGCACGCCACTGTCCGTGCGCCTTCTCGCGGGGATCCTGTATGCCATGCCGGGCCGGAACGAGGCAACAGCGGTCGAGGTCGTCTCTGAACAGGGCTCCGGAGCCGACCGGGAGCCGCCGCGGGCCCTGCACCACACCTGGCCGGAGGATACAACGCGCGGCGCCGTCCTGCGCGCGCTGCTGCCCAGCGCCTCGGTGTCGCTCCGACCCAAGGACGCCTGTGCCCACGCCCGGAGCCTGCGGCTTGACTTTGCCGACGGCACGGCGGTCACGATTCATCTCGATCAGGGTTTGGGCGCTTGGCGCACCCCGGGACGCCCGGTGCGCTTCGACGGCGAGGCCGAGCCAGCGCGTCAGGCTGCCGAGTTGATGCGGATCGAGACCGCTGTCGTGATCCAAGGAGAAGGTCAACAGCCCTCGCCGCTCTGGGTAACTTGGTAGGGGTGTGATAGGTAGTGAGCCAGAACGACCACAAGGCACGGATCTTCTTCGATCAGCCGATCCCGAAATCACTGCATCAGGCGATCGGCCGGCAAAGGACGATCGATAGCGAAGGTCGGTCGACCAACCGACCGAAGCCTCGAAAAGCGGCACCGCTCCGTTCTGGGCTCGGCCATGCAGGGTGCAAAGCGAAGGACCGGCGCGAAGACGGAAAGGATGTTCGTCGCAGACACGGGCATCTCGACGACCAAGACCGGAGCCTGCTACACAGTACTTTCACGTCGAATGCACATCGGAAGGCCGCGTTGCAGATTTCACTTCTTGAAAACCATGTCACATTAATCAGTGAGCCGACGTTGCTACGCCATCGCTCTTGGAAATTCGAATTAGCTCACCGGCGGCGTCCATATACGCTGCTCGACCAAGTCTTTGGCCGCTGGAGGGGCGAGGGCTGTTCGCACCACGACTTTACCGCGAACCCGCCTACGCACGCACTTCGCCTGAGAACAGCATCCATTCACATCGTCGAGCGCCAGATCTCTCGCGCTCACATAGCGAAAAAACTCGACTGACGCGGGGCTCAGATGGACGACAACATCCTACCCGATCCTATGGCCAGCCTTAGCGCAGATCTCGCACAGGAGATATTTCCGATTGCGAGGAGCGATCGGCGAAAGAACAAGGATCTTTTTTTCGATATAATCCCGGAGGATCGGCTAAAGAACGACGCTGACTTCTACGACGGCCTCCTCCGCATCATTGCATCAGGAGATCATGCGCGCCTGCGTCGCTATGACGACCGTATGAAGCGGTCCGGGGATATGACCAAGACCTTCGGATTTCGCGCACTACGCTGGCTGGTGACCCGATCCGCGGGGGAACTGACTTCTGATGAGATTCACGACATTCCGGAGGACCATTTCCCCTTCGGAACACCAGAGCGAGAAGTGCACCGAATCTACCTCGGTCTCGTAGGGATAGATTCATCCATGGCGCCGGTCTCGCCTGCGGAGGCGGGAGGGAAAGAAGCTCCTTCGGCTCGCGACTGGATGACTCTCGCTCAAGGTCTTGCCGACGGTGCGCAAAGCTTGGATCGGCCCGACGTCGAAGCGGCCGCGCGCTTGGTAGAGCTGGCCGAGGCGCTGTACGAGGCTTGTCGCACCGCTGCTGCAGCTGACGCTGCGGAGGAGAACATCCGTCTACGAGCAGACGCCTTGCGTGACCGGCTCATTACACTCGATCCGGATCTGGCCGACGCTTGGCCCGAGGATGCTTCCGCCGAGAGCCTCGACCGGATCGAGGAAACACTCGCGGAGGCAGAGATTGCTTATCAAGCTGCTCTAGAGGCCGAAAATGCGTTCGAGGCGGCAGATCGTGAGGTGCGCGCTGCTGCAGAGGCTCGGGCCTACGAGCGTCTCCCAGATTTGTCGTCGCGCGCGAAGGAGCAGGGGATCCAAGCGTATTCGGCTCGCACTGATCGGGATAAGGTATTCGCGGCACTGCTTGCGCTACTATCGCAGGAAGAACCAAAGGACACATCCGCAGGAAACGGCACCGAACCTGATTCCGCCAAGGACGAACCCGAGCCGGGATCAATCGCGGAGGCGGCGTCACCTGAACCGGAGGTCCCGGTGCAGATTGCAAACCACCCGGACGATGCTTCGCCGGACGCCGACAAGCCGGAAACGGCGAAAGAGGCAACGATGCAGCTTGGCGCTGCTCGGCCTGAGAGCAGCGCAGAGGCCGAGAGCAATGCGCAGCCTGAGCCTGAGCCTGAGCTTGAGACAGCCATTCTGAGCAAAACTGATTTCACGCAAGAAGCGTTACCGGAGGCGGCGCACGTTCCGCCGGACTTATCGCCAATTCCGGAAGGGACGGATCCGGAAGAACTGCTCGCACAGTATCTTTCCGCGGGCGAGATCGCCTTCGCTTGGCATCTGGCGCGGCTTGTAAAGACACCAGTATCGGCGCCGATCCTGCGGACGTTGGCGATCCTTCCCGCCATACATCAGCCCGAGGACATGGCGGATCCGAGGCGCAGCAGTGCGCTTGCCGAACTTGCGGCCGCTTTGCCCGAAGCGACCGATCCCGTCGCGGCGGGGAGGCTAGCCCTAGCAGCGCTGTTGCGCCCGGCCCTGTTCGACCCCGATCACGGAGCCCGCGGCATTCTGGAAAACCTCGTTGGCTTGCCGGGGCTCGAAGCACAAGCACCGCTGATCGAGGCGCTCGTCAACCTTGGCTACGATGTGCGGCTGTCGGCTGGACTGCTTGCCGAACTTGCCGGGAATCGACCGCCGTCGGCGGAACCGGCCATGCGCAGGCGCCTCGAGGGGTGGTTGGCTGAAGCACGGCACCGAAAGACGGTGCATCAGCCGACTTACGCGATATTCCACAGAGAGCTTCACCAAGAGGGTGAGATTGGACGTGTCGCCGAGGCTGTGTTGGCCGGGGCCGAGAACGCAGAGGCGCTTGCGCAGGATCTGATCGACAGGCTTGCCCATGATAGGAATGCGCAGGAGGCTTTCGTTTCCGAAGCCGAACGGCGCAGTGGCCGCCCAAGACGGGACCGGATCGAAGGCATGGCGCTCGATTGGTTTTGTCGAGGGATTCAGGAGGCCTGCGATCAATTCGCCGACTGGATTGAAGCGCGGCGCCAGGATGCTCGGCTGACGCAGGATCACAGCCGCGAGCGGCTGCTGCGCGCTCTTGGACCCGTACGAAAGGCCCTGGACATTCGCGTTAGCGGGCCGACCGAAGGCGAAGGGAAACTTGCCGAAGCTTCTGGTCTCGTTCTGGCCGACAAGCTCGACGATTTGCGGAAACTCATCGAAGGTCGGGCGGCACTTTCGGTCACGCCGCGCATTCAAGATCTGCTCGAATCCCCGCTACTGCGACTGCCCGGCGGTTGTCAGGACTGGACCGAGGATGACGGTCCTGCCTTTGATTCCGAGCGTGCGTTGCGCGATCGTCGCCTTGCCGCCGCTCTCGTTAGGCCGGAGTTGATTGCACCGAACGTATCCCTTGCATTCGACGCGAGGCTGAAAGAGACGGCGGTGCTCGCCGCGCAACGCCTCCTAGACCGACTGCATGAGAGCGACCTACCCAAAAATCAATACGATTCTCGACGGCAGCAGCTCGACGAGGTGCTTGAAGCTGCCCGCCGAAAGGCGCGCGAGCGTGTGGCACGTCTTCGGCAATCCTTGACGACGATCGGTTACCTTGATCTCGACGCTGCAACGGCGCTACCCGGTGATCTGTCACGACTCGCCCTCATCGATTCCGCCTTGGTCGCCTCGGACAAGGGTGACGACGTGATGTTGCCGGCACTGAACAGAATTCGACGGCCTGATCTGCCGCCAGACTTTCCAGAACTCGATTCCCTCCTTGCCGAGATGGAAGTGCGCCGGGACCGTCTGCAGGAGCAGATTGCCGAGCGTCAGCGGCTGGAACTGGAACGGCTCATGGCCTTGCCACAGGGGGAATCGGCGCGGGAGCTTCTCGCGGTCTTCGACCGCTTGGATCCAGTTACTGCCGACGACGCGATCGCCGAGATCAAGGCGGGACGAGCGGTCCCGATGCCAGAAGTTGCTGTTCCCGATGTTTTTGCCCGATTCTTTCCCGGCTTTGTCGCTGACATCGCGGCAGAACCTGAAGAGACCAAGCGAGGGCGAATTCAGGCTGCCTTGGAAACGCGAGGATCGGCTGGGCCAATCAACCTGGCAAGCATCGACGAGCGGCGCGCCCGCAGGCTCAAGCAGCTTCTAGAATCTTGGGGTCAGGGAGAGAACGCGCTGCGGCAGAGCCAGCCTGCTCGGCTGCGCGAGGCTTTGGCGAAGCTGTTCGAGTTGATCGGATTCAGTGGAGTGCGCCTTGCCGACGGGCGCGAAGCCCTGCCTGGACGGCTTCGGCTGCTGACGATGAACTGCGATGTGCCGCGCCGGGCAGACGGCTTCCTTCCCCCCGCGTTCGGCAGTGTCGCGGGCGGACGCTATCAACTGCTAGCGGCACGCGCGGATGTGCCCATCGACCAGCTCCTGCGCCAAATCGGAAGCGAAGCCCCCGATGCGCCTTGGATCGTTGTGCTATTCAACAGGCTTGACGTCAAAGATCGTCAACGCCTTGCACGCCAGATGAGGTCCGAGGCGCGTTCAGCTGTCTTTCTCGACGAACCGCTTCTGCTCTTCGCGGGTCTCGAAAGCGACGATACGCTCGCAACTCTTTTCGATTGTGCGATGCCCTTTGCATGGGTTCAGCCGTATACGATCAGCCCCGGCCGGATTCCGCCCGAGATCTTTTTCGGTCGCGAGGCCGAGATCGACCGGATCGTTTCTCGCAACGCAGAGGGTTGCCTGATCTACGGCGGTCGGCAGTTGGGCAAGTCGGTTCTTCTCAACCACATTCGCGGAGAGCGGCATCGGCCGGAGCGCGGCGAACTGGCGCTCTATCTCGACATCAGGTCTATCGGAGGGCCAGGTGTGCCGGCCGAGGGCATCTGGCAATCACTTGCTCATGAGTTGCGCAGGTTCGCGGAATTTCAGGAGATCGAGTCCGACCCCAAGGAACTGGTTGCTGCAGTTGAGACCTGGCTCGACCGCGACCCCGCACGTCGTCTGCTTGCAATGTTCGACGAGGCCGACAACTTCCTGCGCACCGAACATGCCGCCGGGTATCCCCACCTCCTGCCGCTCAAGGGGCTCATGGAGAGGACCGGACGGCGCTTCAAGGCGGTATTCGCGGGCCTGCACAATGTCCGACGGATGGCGCGGGCGCCAAACTCACCGCTGCCGCATCTTGGCGAGCCAATCTGCATTGGGCCTATGAACCAGAGCCCCGCAAACCGTACCGCTCTACGGCAGCTCGCGGTTGAGCCGATGCGCGCGGCCGGTCTTGACTATTCCGAACAGGAACTCGTTTCGGACATGTTGGCGCGAATGAACTACTATCCATCTCTTGTGCAGGTCTTTGGCCGGCAGATCGTTGAAAGCTTCGGCAGGCGGCCGCGCGCAGGCAACGTTGGACCGCGCTGGAAATTGGACCGAGAGAGCCTTTTCGAGGGCGCTGCTGCGGAGAGGATCGCCGATCAGATCCGCGATCGCTTTCAGTTAACGCTGAACCTCGATGTCCGTTACGACTGTATTGCCCGCTCAATCGCGCTGCACCGGCTCGAAGCGGCAGGCGGCGACAACAAGGTTCTGGCACAGGGGCTGACGGCAGCCGAGATTCGCAGGATCACACATTGGCCGAAGGCGCTCGCTCAACCAGCGATGACTGATTTCGAGGAACTCCTTGAGGAGCTGGTAGATCTTGGCATCCTCAGCCGGTTTCCCGACAAACGGTATGGGTTGCGAAATGCCCAAGTGGCGCAGATGTTGGGGCGGCAAGAGGAACTGGAGGACGCTCTCCTTCGGCTCGACGAACGTGAGGACGACCCCGCATACGACGCGGCGCTATTTTTCCGGTTGCTCGCGCCCGAAATACCCGGTGCGCGCGCCCCTCTATCCGACCGTGACCTCGACAGAGTGTTTGATCGGCGCGTTCCCGGTATACGTTTGGTCCGATCTTCTGCTGCGATTGTCGGTGGTGATGTCGCGGGCCGCGTTCTTGCTGCAGCACGTCTCTGGCTGCCCGAAGGCAACCATATCCGAACCAAGAGCGACGACGCGCAGGTCCGGCGCGCGCTTGACAGGGTCAAGACAGGACCTGCGGCTCTTGTGATTGAGGGTGATTGGTCGCCTTCTTCCGCGGCGCAGCTCGCCCGCCAACCGAAGGTCGAGCGGGGAGACGTGCTGCCGATCTGGTGCGTGTCGCATGTCACTTCACCTGCGGATGGGATGATCGTCTTTGATGCTGGTGCGTGGTCCGAGGCGATGCTGCGGCATTGGCTGGCAGACGAGGGCTTCGTTCCAGCTCTGGACGATGCGCCAACGCGAGCTGCGCTCATGGCTGCAACGGGCGGAGCGCCGGCCCGTCTGGAGGCGCTTCGCCATTTCCTGTCGGACCTGGCGGTTCGACCGGTCGCTGGCCGTGCCGAGGATCTTGCAGACTGGGCGGCGAAAACGCCGCTGTCAGCGGAATCTTTGGGTCTTGATCAAGCCGACTTGAATTGCCTGAACACGCTTCACCAACTTGAGGACCTCGATCCGTCGCTCGCGGATTTCTTGGGCGAGTGTCCCGACGCGACTGCGCAAAGGCTGGAACGCCTCGCCACCTTCGGAACACTTCGCCAAGGGCGGACACCCGACGCTGCACCGATCCTCACCCCGCTGGGCAGACTGTTCGCTGAATGACGGCAGATCCGGATCCGTGGAGTCTGCCAGGCCTCGGCAGGTGGCTTAATGACTTAGCGCGGCGGCTCGATCATGGAATCGCCGTGCTTCCTTCGGACCCGAGCCGTCCGCCCGGCGTCGAGGCAGCGCTAAGGGCTCACCTACGGCATCCGCCCGTCGAGTTCCGCGCGGATATTGGCCAGTCCCCCGCCGCCGCCGTGGCTGATGCCTTCGGTACCGCGCCAACGCTCGAGGCGCTGCTCAATCCAGTACTGGACGAGGAACTCGGTATCATATCGCTCTCGGAAATCGGACCAAATGACGTGGCAGTTTGGTCTGTATTCCTGGAGCGTTTTGCGGCTGCCCGTGCTTCGGGGCGCGCCGGCCCAGCGTTGCTGGTGACCGACATACCGGCGGACCTGGCTATTCCGGCCGAGGCAATGCCTCAGAACTGGCAGAAAGGGCTGCGCCGGGGAGACCGAGTGATCTGGGCAGAAGAGCATCTTCCCGCAACGCGCGACGGCTTGGCCGGAGAATTGGCAGTAGTGCTCGCAGTGGAGCTGTGTGCTTGGCGGCTGGACCTCGCGGCGTCGCTGGTACAGGCTGGTCTCGATGACTTGGCCGATCCAGTAGCGTGGCTTTCGCGCCGCGCCGAGGCCCCGATCCTTGGACAAGAGACCCCATGCCCGCTAGCCATTCTCGCCGGTCAGCGAAAGAGCGAAATACAGCAACGCATCTGGAAGGCGCAGTTGACAGCTTTGTTTCCCGAGATCGAGAGTAGACGACTTGAGATTGTGGCAGCGCATCGGAGCCGGCTAAGGCTCGATGATCATCTGCGTGGCCTCGGTGTGGCCTCAATCGAAGAAATTGAGCTGGGTGCGCTTCGTTTTCAGTTACGCGGGGCTCTGACCCGACAAGAGACCGATCGGCTTGATGTGCTTGTGCGGGCACGCAATGCGCTCGCCCACCGCCAACCTGTGCCTCCTGAAGATGCACTAAGACTCCTTCGCAACTGAAATCTGGCGACGCCTCGATCCATTTCGGTTGCGACCTCGGCTAGCAGGCCCAGCTCTTTTTCTACTATTTGGCGTGTCGCATCCGCAATTAATGACGAGACACTAACCGATCAGGTTTCGCGTCGATACCGCAGGCATTAACTTGCGGGGCGCTCGAATACCTCCCTCAGCCTGTCAATCGGCATCCAAACGGGCCCCCCGATCGGCGCCCAAAAGTGACCCCTTTGGCTCGCGGTTGAGCAGGCCCGTGGCGGCGTAGCTTTCCAGCTGGCGCAGCCGACGCGGGCCTGCGTTTCGAAGGCGGTCAGGCTCGTGTTTTGATGCGCCAGCTGTCGTTGCCGGTTTCGACGATGTCGCAATGGTGGGTGAGACGATCGAGCAGCGCGGTGGTCATCTTCGCGTCTCCGAAGACGGTCGGCCACTCTCCGAATGCGAGGTTTGAGAACGGCGGTGAGAAATTCGTCCACGGTAGCGGTGGCTTGGTGCTGCTGCGGGCGGCGTAAAAGTCGTCCACCTATTCCCTTTCTGCGGCGGCAGGGAGGGCGTGAGGATTTACAGCGTGGACCTATATCTGAGAGTTCGCCAGGCTTGCGCGGAAGGCATGAGCCAGCGGGAAGCGGCGCGGGTGTTCAACATCTCGCGTGACACGGTTGCGAAGATGATGACCTTCTCGGTGCCACCGGGCTACCGACGGACGGCCGAGGTCAGGCGGCCAAAGCTTGATCCTTTCATCCCGATCATCGAGGGCTGGCTGGAGGCGGACCGTTCGATGCCGCGCAAGCAGCGGCATACGGCCAAGCGGGTGTTCGACCGGCTTCGCGATGAGTGCGGCTTTACCGGCGGCTATACGATCATCAAGGACTACATTCGGGAGCGGGAACGGCGGGGCCAGGAGGTATTTGTGCCGCTGTCGCATCCGCCGGGCCATGCTCAGGCCGACTTCGGCGAGGCGCAGGTCCGGATCGGGGGCGTCGAGCAGAAGGCCCACTTCTTCGTGCTGGACCTGCCGCACAGCGATGCGTGCTATGTGCGGGCCTACCCTGCGGCGGTGGCCGAGGCCTGGGTTGACGGCCACATCCATGCCTTTGCGTTCTTCGGCGCGGTTCCCCAGTCTGTGCTCTACGACAACGACCGCTGCCTTGTGGCGAAGATCCTGCCCGACGGCACCCGCAAGCGGGCGGAGCTGTTCAGCGGCTTCCTGTCGCATTACCTGATCCGGGATCGCTATGGCCGCCCGGGCAAGGGAAACGACAAGGGTAATGTCGAGGGTCTGGTGGGCTATTCGCGGCGTAACTTCATGGTGCCGATGCCGGAGTTCGCGAGCTGGGAAGCGTTCAACCTCTGGCTGGAGGAGCAATGCCGCAAGCGACAGCGTGCTGTCTTGCGCGGTGAAAGCGAGACGATCGGGGAAAGACTGCAGCGTGACCTTGCCGCGATGCGCCCGCTCCCTGCGGCTCCCTTCGATGCCTGCGATCAGGAGACCGGCCGCGTCTCGTCGCAATCGCTCGTGCGCTACAAGACCAACGACTACTCGGTGCCCGTCGCCTACGGCCATCAGGATGTCTGGATCCGGGCCTATATGCATGAAGTGGTGATCGGTAGTCGTGGCGAGGTGATCGCCCGCCATCCCCGGTGCTGGGAACGCGATGAGATCGTCTTCGACCCGATCCATTACCTTCCGCTGATCGAGCAGAAGATCAATGCGCTCGACCAGGCAGCACCGTTGCAGGGCTGGGACCTACCAGAGGAGTTCGCCACGTTGCGCCGGCTGATGGAGGCGCGGATGAACCGCCATGGCCGACGCGAATATGTCCAGGTTCTGCGGCTTCTGGAGACTTTCGATCTCGCCGATCTGCGGGCTGCCGTGACGCAGGCCCTCCGGATGGGGGCGATCAGCTTTGATGCAGTGAAGCATCTTCTGCTTTGCCGGGTGGAGCGCCGACCACCGCGCCTGGACCTCGACTGCTATCCCTACCTGCCGAAGGCCACAGTCGAGAAGACCAGGGCCGTATCTTACATGCGGCTTGAGCACCTCCCCGAAAATCGGACAGTGACGTAAGCTCTGATCTTCCGTCTGCTGGTCTCCAAGAACGAGGAGAACAGACGATGTCGAAACGCAGGAACCATGACGCGGGCTTCAAGGCTCGCGTGGCGCTGGAAGCCGTGAAGGGCGAGCGCACCGTGTCGGAGCTGGCCGCGGAATACGGCGTGCATCCGACGATGATCCACCAGTGGAAGAAGGCGCTGCTCGAGGGGGCATCGGACATCTTCGAACGCGGCAGGAAGAAGAAGGCCGAGGTCGACGAGGAGACGGTGCGATCGCTGCACGCCAAGATCGGAGAGCTGGCCGTCGCCAACGATTTTTTGTCACGAAAGCTCAAGCCCTGGACCGGCAGGTGAGGCGCGGGATGATCGAACGCTCTCACCCCACGCTGTCGGTCGGGGCGCAATGCCGTCTGCTGTCGATCTCGCGGTCGTCGTTCTACTACGCACCGCAGGGCGAGACCGAGATGAACCTGGCGCTCATGCGGCTGATCGACCGTCAGTTCCTGGAAACCCCCTTCTACGGCGTCCAGCAGATGACCTGGCACCTGCAGAACGAAGGGCACCCAGTGAACGTGAAGCGCATCCGGCGGCTGATGCGGCTCATGCGTCTGATGCCGATCTACCAGAAGCCCAACACCAGCAAGCCTGCGAAGGGGCACAAGACCTACCCCTATCTGCTGGGTGGCCTGCGGGTCGATCGGCACAACCATGCCTGGTGTGCCGACATCACCTATCTGCCGATGCGACGAGGCTTCCTCTACCTGGTCGCCATCATGGACTGGTTCACCCGCAAGGTGCTGGCCTGGCGCATCTCGAACACGCTCGAAGCCGACTTCTGCGTCGAGGCGCTGAACGAGGCGGTCCACCGCTTCGGCCCGCCCGAGATCATGAACACCGATCAGGGCTCGCAGTTCACGTCCTTCGCCTGGACCGACCGGCTGAAACGGATCGGCACCCGGATCTCGATGGACGGCAAGGGCCGGTGTCTCGACAACATCTTCATCGAGCGCCTTTGGCGGTCCCTGAAGTATGAGTGCGTCTATCTGCACGCCTGGGAGACCGGCTCGCAGGCGAAGGCGGGCGTTGGCCGATGGATCACCTTCTACAACCACCAGCGGCCCCACGCCGCCCATGGCGGACAGCCGCCCGCCGTGGTCTACTTCAACCAGATCGAAACCGATCAGCAGGGGCAGAGAGTAGCTTAAATCATCCCGGAAACTGTCCAAGAGA
Organism: Paracoccus sp. N5; assembly: GCF_000371965.1. Taxonomy (NCBI): domain Bacteria; kingdom Pseudomonadati; phylum Pseudomonadota; class Alphaproteobacteria; order Rhodobacterales; family Paracoccaceae; genus Paracoccus; species Paracoccus sp. N5. Next base: position 635,428 of record NZ_AQUO01000001.1, read on the forward strand.
TGGGGAGTAGCTCAATGTGGACGCGGTCCGCGACGACCTCGATACACTGGTTCTGGATGCTGAACTGCTCGAAGCGGTCCTCGGCAACCCTGACCCGGAAAAGAAGGCCAAGGAAATCTCGGTCAAGCTGGCGGGTCGCCTTCGGAAGCACGCCGGGAACCCGAAGTTCAAGGCGCTGGGCGAGCGCCTGGAGGACCTGAAGAACCGGCATCAGCAGGGTCTCCTGCTGTCGATCGACTTCCTGAAGGAGCTTCTGGCGCTGGCGAAAGACGTGGTGAAGACCGAGCGCGAGACGCCAGAGGAAGAGGACATCAACCGGGGCAAGGCGGCGTTGACCGAACTGTTCGAGGAAGCACGGAACGGCGACACGCCTGTGATGGTCAAGCGGGTCGTGGACGATATCGACGAGATCGTGCGCGCGGTCCGGTTCGACGGCTGGCAAGCCACGCACGCGGGTGAACGCGAGGTCAAGAAAGCGCTTCGCCAGACCCTATTCCGCTACAAGCTGCACCAGGACGCAGAGCTGTTCGAGAAGGCGTACGGGTATATTCGTGAATATTATTGAGGACTTATAGGAGATGGCTACTTCCAAGCATGTTCTCGGTCGACTGACCCGTGTCGATCTCCGGAATATCTGGACGAGCGAGTCCAGTGACTTCACCCCGTGGTTGGCGCGAGAAGAAAACCTGACGGTATTGGGCGAAGCGCTCGGCATTGATCTCGAGTTGGAAGCACAGGAGAAGGCCGTTGGGCCTTTTCGGGCCGACATCCTGTGCAAGGACATCGGAACCGGTGCTTGGGTGCTCGTCGAGAACCAGCTTGAACGCACGGACCACAGTCACCTGGGGCAGCTCCTGACGTATGCCTCGGGGCTGGAAGCCGTGACAATTGTATGGATTGCGGCCAGATTCACAGAAGAGCATCGTTCGACACTCGACTGGCTCAACAAGATCACAGACGAGAGCTTCCGGTTCTTCGGATTGGAGGTTGAGCTGTGGAGGATCGCGGACTCGCCCGCTGCACCCAAGTTCAACATCGTTTCCAAGCCGAACGACTGGTCTCGCTCGGTCGCGCAGGCCGCGAGAGCCATCGACGAAGCTGAACTGTCCGACACGCGGGTGAAACAGCGGGCCTATTGGGGCGCCTTTCATCAGGCGCTTGACCAAGCTGCAGGCGCCGTTTCCGGTGGCCGTAAGCCGCAGCCACAGTCGTGGATGGGCTACTCGATCGGTCGGACCGGCTTCAACCTTGGAGCGGTAATGATCCGCCCCAAGCGACAGATTAGGACGGAACTATACATCGCGGGTGACCAGGCGAAGGCCTTCTTCCACCTACTCCACGAACAGCAGCAAGCCATCGAGCAAGAACTTGGCTATCCCCTCGAGTGGGAGGAGCTTCCCACGCGGCGCGATTGCCGTATCTCGGTCTACATGACGGATGTCGATCCGGAAGACGAGCGAGACTGGCACCGCCAGCACGAGTGGCTAACCTCCAAGATCAACGACTTCCACAGAGTTTTTCTGGCTCGTGTGCGTGATCTGGATGCTGAAGACTGGAAGCAAGATGGCGAGGTCAACGTTTCGGTCGGAACCACTCAGCTTGACGGTTAGATGGGTGTGAATCGCTGGCAGAGTTCGGTTTGTGTTCCTTCTGGGGGCGCAACCCTGAAATCCAAGAGTTGAGCACGCCGTTCGATAAAATAGCTTAAATTCAATTGCTTGTGAAAATTTCACCAAAACCGTGCAGGCAACAGGTCCGGAGAATATCGACCCCGAGAGACCACTTCCGGGCCGCCTGGCGCCGACGCCGGTGCTCAGCCCATCCCGCATAACCCTCGAAAACAACGGAAAAATCCGGCCGGAGCCGGATCGGGAGAACACTTTCGCGAAGGCAAGTGGCGGACGGTGAGGGATTCGAACCCTCGAGACGGTTCCCCGCCTACACACTTTCCAGGCGTGCGCCTTCGACCACTCGGCCAACCGTCCGTGGCGGCTCGTCTAGCGCGACGGGCCGGTTTTCGCAAGGCTTCACAGCCGGGAAATCTTCTTCTGCAATTCCGCCAGTTGCCGGCGGATCTCGGCCATGTCCTCGCCCTCGCCGGCCTTCTTGCCGGCCTTGCCCGGCGCCGCGTCGTCATCCAGCGCGGGGCCGCTGCTGCCGGCGGTGCTCCAGCCCGAGGCCATCGCCTTCAGGAACAGCTGCTGCTGGCGCTGCAAGGCCTCGAAACCCGGCATCGAGGACATCGGGTTCGGGAAGGTCGACAGGTTCTCCATCATCTTCGACTGGCCCTCGCGCAGCATCTCGAAGCTGGCGGCCAGGAATTGCGGCACGACGGATTGCGCCTGGGTCGTGTAGCTGCGCACCAGGTCCACCAGCACGTCGATGGGCAGCACGCTTTCGCCCCGGCCCTCATGCTCGGCGATGATCTGCAAGAGATATTGCCGGGTCAGGTCGTCGCCGGTCTTCAGGTCGACGATGCGCACCTGGCGGCCGGCGCGGATGAAGCCCGCGATGTCGTCGAGCGTGACGTAGTCGCTGGTCTCGGTGTTGTAGAGGCGGCGGCTCGCATAGCGCTTGATCAGCAGCGGGGTCGTGTTCTCGGCCTCAGCCATGGCTCCTCCGGCAATGCATTTGCAGCATGATGGGAAATGGCCCGCGGAAATGCAAAGAAAATCGCCATGCCGCGCCGCAAGAGGCCGCGCGCGGGCATGAAAAAAGGGGGCAGAACCTGCCCCCTTCTCGAACTCGATCAAGCCGTCAGGCCCGGATCAGACTTTCGCGACGGTCGGGTTGGTCGAGGTCGCGGCGGCAGTGGCTTTCTTCACCGCGGCTTGCGTCTCGCGGGTGGCCTTCTCGGCGGCCTTCTGGGCGTCGGAAGCCAGGTCCTTGCCGGCGGTCAGCATCAGATCGACGGTGTCCATCTGCACTTTCTTCGCCACCTCGGCAAAGGCGGCCATGTGCTCGGCAGCCATCTCGGCGGCGGCCGAAGCGAAGTCGCTGACGGCTTTCGCGTATTCGGCCGGCTCTTCCTTCGAGGCGGTCAGTTCGCCCAGGCGAGCGATGGTGTCTTTCGCCCACTGCGACGAGATCTCGGTCGAACGCTCGGCAGCGGCCAGCGCGACTTTCGCCATTTTCTCGCCCAGCGCGGTCTGCGACTTGAAGGCGTCCTGGAAGGACGAGGTGTCGATCGGCAGTTTCGACATCATTTCTTGCATGGTCTTGGTGAAATCGGGGGTCTTGGCCATTTGCTCTCTCCTAGATCGGCGCGAAGCTTGGGCACCGGGTGATTGTTCTGTCCCCTCATATACTTTCTGCACCGCAGCATTGCAAGAAAATTTTTGCTGCGGTGCAGAAAATTCCTCAGGCCCGCTCGTGGACATAGATGCCGGGCGCCGGGCCGAAACCTTCGCCGGGCTCGCGCGCCTCGACCATGCGGCCGGCGTGCTGGGCCAGCCATTCGCCCCAGCGGCCCCACCAGCTGCCCTCGTGATACCGGGCCTTGTCGCGCCAGTCCTGCTCGCCGCCCTCGAAGCCGGCGTCCGAGGTGTAATGGCCGTATTTCTTCTTGCTGGGCGGATTGATGATGCCGGCGATATGGCCCGATTCCGACAGGATGAAGCGCTTGTCCTTCGATCCCATCTGCGCGATGCCGCGCCAGCTGTCGCGCCAGGGGGCGATATGGTCGGTCTCGCAGGCGATGGCGCAGAGCGGCACCTCGACCTGGCTGATGTGCAGCTTGTGGCCCATCAGCTCGAAGCCCTCGCCGGCGAAACGGTTCTGCTGGCAAAGGCCGCGCAGATATTCCACCGCCATGCGGCCCGGCAGGTTGGTGCCGTCGCCGTTCCAGAACAGCAGGTCGAAGGCCGGCGGCGTCTCGCCCAGCATGTAGCTGCGGATCGCCGGGCCCCAGACCAGGTCGTTGGCGCGCAGGAAGCTGAAGGTGCGCGTCATCAGCTGCGCGCCCAGCACGCCGGTGCGCCCGGCCTCTTCCTCGATCCCCGAGACGAAATCGTCCTGCAGATAGGGGGTGAATTCGCCCTGCTCGGCGAAATCGGTCAGCGTGGTGAAGAAGGTGGCCGAGTTCACCCGGTCGTCGCCGCGCTGCTTCAGCAGCGACAGCGTCAGCGCCAGGGTGGTGCCGGCGATGCAATAGCCGACAACGTTCAGCTTTTTCTGGTCGGTCAGGTCCAGCACCCAGTCCATGATCTCGAGATAGGACGAGACATAATCGTCCATCCCGGTGTCGCCATAGCTGGGATCGGGGTTCTTCCAGGCCACTACGAACAGCGTATAGCCCTGATCGACCACCCATTTGATCAGGCTGTTCTGCGGCTTCAGGTCCATGATGTAGAACTTGTTGATCCAGGGCGGAAAGATCACCAGCGGGATCTCGTGCACGCTTTCGGTGGTCGGCTTGTACTGGATCAGCTCATAGAGCCTGGTGCGCGCGACCACGGTGCCGGCAGAGGTGCCGATGTTCTCGCCCACCCGGAAGGCGTCGCGGTCGGCCAGCGAGACGATCAGCTCGCCGCTGTGGTTCTCGACGTCGCGCACCAGGTTCTCGAGCCCGCGCACCAGGCTTTCGCCCTCGGTCGCCACGGCCTTTTCCAGCGCGTCCGGGTTGGTCGCCAGGAAGTTCGTCGGCGCCATCATGTCGATCATCTGGCGGGTGAACCATTCGACCCGGCGCCGGTCGGTCATCTGCGGCAGGTCGAGCGCGCTTGCCGCCTCGGCCAGGGCCTGGGCGTTGATCTGGTACTGGCGCTTGATGAAGTTGAAGAAGGGATGCGCCTCCCACAGCGGATTGGCAAAGCGGCGGTCGCGCGGCCCCTCGTCGGCCGGCGGCACCAGCGTGCCGCGGGCCAGCGCGGCCTGGGCTTCGGCGAAATGGCGCAGGGTTTCGCCCCAATAGCTGACCTGCTGGCCCATCACCCGCTCGGGCTGTTCGGCCAGCAGCTTCATCCAGGCCGAGGTGGCGGTCGCGAACAGGTCGGGGCCGGGCATCTCGACGCCGGGGCTATGCGGCTTGCGCTGCGACAGGGCGCTGATCAGGCGCTGGGTCAGCGATTCGATGCGCTCGATATTGGCGGTCAGTTGTTCCGGCAGCCGGCTGGAGCTGCCGAAGGCGGCCTCGGCAAAGGCCACGGTGGCGGGATTGCGCAGGGCGGGGGCGGCGGTGTCCGAGGCCCCGGCGGCGGGCCGGGCAGCGGCCCCGGCAGCCGGCGCACGGGCGGGGGTCGCCTGGGCGGTCGGGGCCGCCGGGCCGGTCGCGCCGAGCGGCCGCAGCGCCTCGTCGGCGGCGCTCAGCGTTGCGGCATCGGCCTTGGCCACCTTGGCGGTAGGCTTGCGGCGGGTGCCGGTGCGGGTGTCGCTGCGCACGGCGGCGCGGGCACGGGCGGCAGCGTTGCGCGGGGTGGACTTGGCGGCCGCAGCCTTGGCCGCGGCCGGTTTCGCGGCCGGCTTGCCGGCGGGCACGGCAGCGACTTCGGCTTTGGCGGCTTCGGTTTTCACGGCTTCGGTTTTGGCGGGCGCCTTGGCCGCCCGGCTGCGCGCCGGCTTCGGCTTGGCGGGGGCCGAATCGCCCGGGCCCGGGGCGGCTTCGGCGGCCGGGCTCACCGTCTTGGCCGATGCGCGGGCCTTCGGGGCGCCGGAGGGGGGATTTCCCCCGGCTCCGGCAGCCTTGGCATCCGTGCCCGCGTCCGGTTTTTCGTCCTTGCCCGCCATAATTGACAATCCTCCCCTAAACGTAAAAGCATTATGCCTAGCATATACCGCAGGTAAAGCCGTGACCTTTCCCGGCCAGGCCGAATCCGGCGCACCCAACGGAGAATTGGCAGCGATGGCGACTTACAAGGGACTGAGGGGCATCATCTCCTACGACGCGATGGAGACGATCCGCAACACCAATGAATGGATGGGGGCCAGCGCGCGCGCGCTGTCGTCCTATCCGGCCTTCGCGATGATCCCGAACCCGATGTTCAAGCTGATGTCCGCCTGGGGCCGGGTCGCAGAGCGCAGCTTCGCCCGCATGGTCATCAAGCCGGACTGGGAAATCCCGCCCATCGTCTCCGAGGACGGCCAGGACCATGTCGTCTATGTCGAGCCGGTGGTCGAGCGGCCTTTCGGCGACCTGGTGCATTTCCGCGTCGCCCGGCGCGAGCCGATGGCCCGCAAGGTCCTGCTGGTCGCTCCAATGTCCGGGCACTACGCCACCCTCCTTCGCACCACCGTCACATCACTGCTTCCGGACTGCGAAGTCTATGTGACGGATTGGCACAATGCCCGTGACATTCCGGTCAGCTGCGGCAAGTTCGACATCGAGGATTACACCCAGTATCTGGTCGACTTCATCCGCCACCTCGGGCCGGACGTGAACGTGATCGCGGTCTGCCAGCCGGCGCCGCTGGCCCTGGCCGCGACCGCCCTGCTGGCGGAGCAGGAGCCCAAGGCGCAGCCGCGCTCGCTGATCCTGATCGGCGGTCCGATCGACCCCGACGCCGCCGCGACCGAGGTCACCGACTTCGGCAACCGCATGACCATGGGCGAGCTCGACTACCTGATGATCCAGCAGGTCGGCTTCAAGTATCGCGGCGCCGGCCGCATGGTCTATCCGGGGCTGGCGCAGCTTTCCTCCTTCATCGCGATGAATGCCGAAACCCACGCCAAGGCCTTCATCGACAAGATCTTCGCCGAGGCGCGCGGCGAGGGCTCCGAGGGCGACAAGCACTACAAGTTCTACGACGAATACCTGGCCGTGATGGACATGACGGCGGAATTCTACCTCTCGACCGTCGAGCGCATCTTCAAGGGGCTCGAGATCGCGCAGAACCGCTTTACCGTGAACGGCCAGCCGGTCGACCTGTCCAGGATCACCGATGTCGCGGTCATGACCATCGAGGGCGCCAATGACGACATCTCGGCCCCCGGCCAATGCGTCGCGGCGCTGGCGCTGTGCTCGGGCGTGCCGGACGAGAAGAAGCAGCAGCATCTGGAACCCGGCGCCGGCCATTACGGCATCTTCGCCGGCAAGAGCTGGCGGCTGAACATCCGCCCGCTGGTGCTGGACTTCATCGACGAACAGCTCAGCGCCCCGGCCACCCCGATCCGCCGCCGCCGCGGCACGGCGCCGGTCGACTGCGGCCTGACCTCGGGCAACGATCTCGACGGCAAGCTGGCGGTCTGACCGACGGGCACTTTAACGAAAGGCGCGGCCCCGGCCGCGCCCTTCTCATGCCCGCTCCAGCACCTCCTGAAGCGCCGCGCCGATCAGCGCCAGGCAATCCGGCGTCGAAAAGCGATGGTCGGCGCCCTTGACCAGCACCAGCCGCATGTCGGGGCCCTCGGCATGGCCGAGCAGGTCCAGCGCCCAGGACACCGGCACGTCGGCATCCGCCGTCCCCTGCAGGAAGCGCACCGGAAAGGGCAGTTCCAGCGGCCGATCCAGCACCAGGTGCCGGCGACCGTCCTCGATCAGCCGGCGGGTGATGACATAGGGCGCGTCGTAATCGCTGGGCCGCAGCACCCGGCCCTCGCGCAGCAGCGCCTCGCGCTGCCCCGCGTCCATGCCCGCCCAGAAGCCGCGTTCGGTGAAATCCGGCGCCGCCGCGACGGTGACCAGCCCCGCCAGCCGCTCGGGCATGGCCCGCGCCAGCAGCAGGCTGATCCAGCCCCCCATGCTCGACCCGACCAGCAGCACCGGCCCCTCGACCCGGTCCAGCGCCGCCTGCGCATCGGCCAGCCAGTCGCCGATGCAACCCTCCTCGAAGGCGCCCGAGGATTCGCCATGGCCGGAATAATCCAGCCGCAGGAACGCGCGCCTGCGCGCCCGCGCCCAATCCTCCAGCCAGACCGCCTTGGTGCCCTGCATGTCCGAGCGGAACCCGCCCAGGAACACCACGCAGGGCCCCTGCCCCTCCAGCCGGTTGCAAGCGATCCGCCGCCCCTGCGGCCCGTCCAGAAATTCCGTCATTCTTTCTTGTCCAAATATCCTGCGGGGGAGTCGCGCCAGCGACGGGGGCGCAAAGCCCCCGGCGAACCTAGCCGCATTGACAAGCCCCGGCAATCGCGCGACACCCGCGCCACATAACCCGCAACCGGGCGTTCCGTGGGCGCCAAACCGACGAGGAGGACATGATGTCCCAGATCTCCCTTACCTTCCCCGATGGCAATGCACGCGACTATCCCGCCGGCACGACCGCGGCCGAGGTCGCGGCCTCCATCGCGCCCAGCCTGGCGAAGAACGCCATCTCGGCCAGCCTGGACGGCAGCCATATCGACCTGGCCTGGCCGATCGAGAAATCCGGCAGGATCGCCATCAACACGATGAAGGACAGCGAGCCGGCGCTGGAGCTGATCCGCCACGACCTCGCCCATATCATGGCCCGCGCGGTGCAGGAACTCTGGCCCGACGTCAAGGTCACCATCGGCCCGGTCCGCGACCAGGGCTGGTTCTACGACTTCGACCGCGCCGAACCCTTCACGCCGGAAGACCTCGGCGCCATCGAGGCGCGCATGAAGCAGATCATCGCCGCCCGCGACCCGGTCCGCACCGAGGTCTGGGACCGCGCCCGCGCCCGCGCCTATTACGAAGAGCGGGGCGAGCCGTTCAAGGTGGAGCTTCTCGACCGCATCCCGGGCGACGAGCCGATCCGCATGTATTGGCACGGCGACTGGCAGGACCTTTGCCGCGGCCCGCACCTGCAATCGACCGGCCAGGTGCCGGCCGACGCCTTCAAGCTGACCCATGTCGCCGGCGCCTATTGGCTGGGCGACGCCTCGCGCCCGATGCTGCAACGCATCTATGGCGTGGCCTTCAGGAACCGCGACGACCTCAAGGCCCATCTGACGATGCTGGAAGAGGCCGCCAAGCGCGACCACCGCAAGCTGGGCCGCGAAATGGAGCTGTTCCACTTCCAGGAAGAAGCCCCCGGCATGGTGTTCTGGCATCCGAACGGCTGGACGATCTATCGCGAGCTGGAGGCCTATATGCGCCGCCGCCTGATCCGCGCCGGCTACAAGGAAATCAAGACGCCCCAGGTCGTCGACCGCATCCTGTGGGAGAAGTCGGGCCACTGGGAAGCCTATCGCGAGAATATGTTCATCGTCGAGGTGGACGAGGAAGGCGCCAAGGAAAAGCGCGTCAACGCGCTGAAGCCGATGAACTGCCCCTGCCACGTCCAGGTCTATAACCAGGGCCTGAAATCCTATCGCGATCTGCCGCTGCGGCTGGCGGAATTCGGCTCCTGCCACCGCTACGAATCCTCGGGCTCGATGCACGGGCTGATGCGGGTGCGCGGCTTCGTCCAGGACGATGCGCATATCTTCTGCACCGAGGACCAGATCGAGGACGAATGCGCCGGCTTCATCGCGCTGCTCTCATCGGTCTATCAGGACCTCGGCTTCGACGGGTTCGACATCAAGCTCTCGACCCGGCCCGAGGTGCGGATCGGCACGGATGCGCAATGGGACAAGGTCGAGGGCGCGCTGAAAGGCGCCATCGAAAAGCTGGGCCTGCCCTATGAGATCAACCCCGGCGACGGCGCCTTCTACGGGCCGAAGCTGGACTTCAAGCTGACCGACGCCATCGGCCGCGAATGGCAATGCGGCACCTTCCAGGTCGACCCCAACCTGCCCGAGCGGCTCGAGGCGGAATATGTCGGCGAGGATGGCGCCAAGCACCGGCCCTATATGCTGCACCGCGCCGTGCTGGGCAGCTTCGAGCGTTTCATCGGCATCCTGATCGAGAACTACTCGGGCAAGCTGCCGCTGTGGCTGGCGCCGCGCCAGGTCGTGGTCGCCTCGATCGTCTCGGGCGCCGACGGCTATGTGCAGGAAGTCGTGGCCCGGCTGCGTCAGGCGGGCATCCGCGCCGAAGCCGACACCCGCAACGAGAAGATCAACTACAAGGTCCGCGAGCATTCGGTCGGCAAGGTCCCGGTCATCATGGCCATCGGCATGAAGGAGGTCGAGGACCGCAGCGTCTCGATCCGCCGTCTTGACAAGCAGGGCAGCGAGGTGCTGAATCTTGACCAGGCGGTCAAAACGCTTCGCGAGGGAGCGACTCCGCCCGACCTGCGCTGACTGATTCGACCGGAAGACCAGCGACAATTCGCCCAGAACGCCGCACAAACCCCAGCGATCCCGGGGGGTGCGGCGCTTTCCTGCTTGCGTTTTTTAAGGAATCGTTCATCCTCGCGTCCGCGTGAGCACGACTTTCTACCGCCTCCCTTCACGGGGCAGCCGGACTTGACGGGAAAGGGCTGCACGGCCCGGGCGCAATCTCGCCCCGGGAGGACTTGAAGGAGAGACGGTATAATGGCTACCGGCACCGTGAAATGGTTCAACGCCACCAAAGGCTATGGCTTCATCGCACCCGATGACGGCGGCAAGGACGTTTTCGTCCACATTTCCGCCGTTGAGCGTGCTGGCCTGACCGGCCTGAACGACAACCAGAAGATCGCCTACGAACTGCAAGCCGGCCGCGACGGCCGCAGCTCGGCCAGCGACCTGAAGCTGCTCTGATCCGCCAGAGCCCGGAATTCCCGAAACGGCCCGCCCCGTCGCGGGCCGTTTTCCTTTGCGTCGAGCCGGCTTCTTTCTTGTCGAAATATCCCGGGGGAACGCGGGAGCGCCCCCATCGAGGGGGCACTCCCGCGTGGGGGCAGAGCCCCCTTTCCCGCCGCGCGCCAAGCGCCTATCTGGACAGGCGGAAACAAGCGAGGGACTGCGGAATGAACCTGGCCGAACACGTGCTGCGCGCGGGGCTTGCCCATCCGGACCGGCTGGCCATGTCGGTGCTTGGCCTCGGCCGCGCCGACCGCTGGTCGCATGCCCGGCTGCGCCGGGCGGTGCTGGGCACGGCGACCGGCCTGTTGCAGCAGGGCCTTGCCCCGGGCGACCGGCTGCTGATGCGGCTGGGCAATACGCCGGCCTTCCCGATCACCTATCTTGGCGCCATCGCGGCGGGAATCGTGCCGGTGCCGACCTCGGCCATGCTGACGGCGCCCGAGATCACCCGCTTGGCCGCCACCCTGCAACCGAAGATGATCGTCGCGGATGCGGGCATCGCCCTGCCCGACCACCCGGCCCCGGTGCTGCCCGCCGCACGGCTGGCCGAGTTCGAATCGCTGCCCGCCGCCGATTTTGCCCGGGGCGATCCGGACCGGCTGGCCTATGTCGTCTTCACCTCGGGCAGCTCGGGCCAGCCGCGCGCGGTCTGCCATGCGCATCGGGCGATCCTGGCGCGGCGGATGATGTTCGACGGCTGGTATGGGCTCACGCCGCAGGACCGGCTGCTGCATGCCGGCGCCTTCAACTGGACCTTCACGCTGGGCACCGGGCTGATGGACCCCTGGACCCTGGGCGCGACGGCGCTGATCCCGGCCGAGGGCGTCGCGCCCGAGCAGATCCCGCTGCTGGCCAGCCGCCACGGCGCCACGCTGATCGCCGCCGCGCCGGGCGTGTTCCGGCGCATGCTGCGCGCCGACTGGCAGCCCTGGCCGGGGCTGCGCCACGGGCTGACGGCGGGCGAGCGGCTGGACCCGGGCCTGCGCCGCGCCTGGCAGGCCCGCACCGGCACCGACCTGCACGAGGCCATGGGCATGTCCGAATGCTCGACCTTCCTGTCCGGCAGTCCGGCCCGGCCGGCGCCCGAGGGCACGGCGGGCTTTGCGCAGCCCGGCCGCCGCCTGGCCATCCTCGACGAAGCGGGGGCCGAAACCAGCGGCCCCGGCACCTTGGCCGTGCACCGCTCGGACCCCGGCCTGTTCCTGGGCTATCTCGACCAACCCAAGGAAACGGCGGAGAAATTCCTGGGCGACTGGTTCCTGACCGGCGACCTGGCCGAGGCCACGCCCGAGGGCGCCATCCGCACCCTGGGCCGCGCCGACGACATGATGAACGCCGGCGGCTTCCGCGTCGCGCCGGGCGAGGTCGAGGATGCGCTGGCCGCCCATCCCGAGGCCGGAGAGGTGGCGGCAACCGACCTGCCCGTCGGCCCCGGCTCGAGCGTCATCGCCGCCTTCTGGACCGGCCCGGCCCCGGCCGAAACCCTGCGCGACCATGCCGAGGCCCGGCTGGCACGCTACAAGCAACCCCGCGAATATATTCAGCTTTCCGCCCTGCCCCGCACGCCGACCGGCAAGATCAACCGCCGCGCCCTGCGCGAGCAATACCGCAAGGACCAGCCATGACCGAGCCCCTTCCCGGCCAGATCCGCCTCGACATCTTTGCCGACCCGGTCTGCCCCTGGTGCCTGATCGGCAAGGCCGAACTCGACCGGGCGCTGGAAAGCCGGCCCGACCACCCGTTCGCGATCACCTGGCAGCCCTTCCAGCTGGACCCGCAGATGCCGCAGGCCGGCATGGATTACGTCGCCTATATGAAGATGAAATTCGGCGACGAAAAGGGCATCCTGGCCGCGATGAAGCCGGTGATGGAGGCCAGCGAGCGCCTGGGCCTGTGGATCAATCCCAGCCTGATCGAGCGGGTGCCGAACACGCTGAACGCCCATCGCCTGCTGCATTGGGCCGCGCTGGAAGGGGCGCAGACCCCGGTCATGTCCGGGCTGATGCGGGCGCATTGGCGCGAGGGCCGGAACATCGGCCATCCCGACGTGCTGGCCGGGATCGGCGAACAGGCCGGCATGAATGGCGAGGTGATCCGCCGGCTGCTCGCCACCGCCGAGGACCGCGACGAGATCGCCGCGCGCGAGATCCACGCCCGGCAGCGCGGCATCGGCTCGGTCCCGACCTTCATCGTCGCCGAGACGCATGTCGTCACCGGCGCCCAGCCGGCGAGCCTGTGGCAGAGCGTCATCGACGAGCTGACCGGGCGCGCCTGACGCCCTGACGCAACGGCAGCGCGCGTTGCATCGGCATCACCGCGCCGGCAAAACCGCCAAACCCCAGCAAACGCTGGGCGGCGGCCTGCGCAGCCCGTGCAGCGGGCGTACACCGCGCGTACACCGCCCGTGCACCGCCGGAGGGACTTTCACGCCCCGGATCCGTGCTTATCTGTTATCCTGAAGCCTCGGCCCGCGTCCTGGGCCGCGCGAGAGGATGCCGATGACCCGCTTTGCCGCCCCCATCGCCGAACAGATCTGGGACATGAAATACCGTCTGAAACAGGCCGACGGCACGCCGATCGACCTGTCGGTCGAGGACAGCTGGCGCCGCGTCGCCCGCGACCTCGCCCGCGTCGAGGCCGACCCGGCGTTGTGGGAGGACCGCTTCTATGCCGCGCTGGAGGATTTCCGCTTCCTGCCCGCCGGCCGCATCCTGGCCGGCGCCGGCACCGGGCGCGAGGTCACGCTGTTCAACTGCTTCGTCATGGGCACCATCCCCGACAGCATGGAGGGCATCTTCCAGGCGCTGAAGGAGGCCGCGCTGACCATGCAGCAGGGCGGCGGCATCGGCTATGACTTCAGCACCATCCGGCCCAGGGGCGCGGCGGTGCATGGCGTCGCCGCCGACGCCTCGGGGCCGCTGTCCTTCATGGACGTCTGGGACGCGATGTGCCGCACCATCATGTCCGCGGGCTCGCGCCGCGGCGCGATGATGGCGACCATGCGCTGCGACCATCCCGACATCGAAGCCTTCATCGAGGCCAAGCAGGACAGCGCCCGGCTGCGCATGTTCAACCTGTCGGTGCTGGTGACGGATGCCTTCATGCAGGCGGTCCGCGAGGACGCGCCCTGGGATCTGCAATTCGACGGCAAGGTTTACCACACCATCGCGGCCCGCGACCTGTGGAACCGGATCATGCGCGCGACCTATGATTACGCCGAGCCGGGGGTGATCTTCATCGACCGCATCAACCAGCTGAACAATCTCGGCTATGCCGAGACCATCGCCGCCACCAACCCCTGCGGCGAACAGCCGCTGCCGCCCTATGGCGCCTGCCTGCTGGGCAGTATCAACCTGGCCCGGCTGGTCGAGGCGCCCTTCACGCCCGAGGCGCGGCTGGATCTGCGCGGCCTGGACGCGCTGACCCGCACCGCCGTGCGGATGATGGACAATGTCGTCGATGCCAGCCGCTTTCCCTTGCCGCAGCAGGTGGCCGAGGCCCGGGCCAAGCGCCGCATCGGGCTGGGCGTCACCGGGCTTGCCGATGCGCTGGTCATGCTGGGGCTGCGCTATGGCGCGCCGGGGGCGGTGGCGCAGACCCGGGAATGGATGCATGCCGTCGCCCGGGCGGCCTATCTCGCCTCGGCCGATCTCGCGCGCGAAAAGGGCCCGTTTCCGCTGTTTCAGGCCGAGGCCTTCCTCGGCTCGGGCTTCATGGCGCAGATGGACGAGGACGTGCGCGAGGCCGTCGCCGCGCATGGCATCCGCAACGCGCTGCTGACCAGCATCGCGCCGACCGGGACGATCAGCCTTTACGCCGGCAATGTCAGCTCGGGCATCGAGCCGGTCTTTGCCCATGCCTATACCCGCAAGGTGCTGCAAAAGGACGGCTCGCGCAGCGAGGAGGAGGTGGTGGACTATGCCGTCGCGCTGTGGCGCGAGGCGCATGGCGACGGGCTGCCGCCGGCTTTCGTCGATGCGCAGGGGCTGGCGCCGATGGACCATGTCGCCATGCAGGCGGCGGCGCAGGAATGGGTGGACAGCTCGATTTCCAAGACCATCAACTGCCCCGAGGACATCGGCTTTCAGGCCTTCAAGGACGTCTATCTGGCCGCATGGGAGCTGGGCTGCAAGGGCTGCACCACCTATCGCCCGAACGACGTGACCGGCAGCGTGCTGGCGGTCAGCGAGGGCTCCGAGGCCGCGCCGCAGCCCGACCGCGGCGCCGAGGTGGTCTATCTGACCGAGCCGCTGGACCGGCCGGCGGCGCTGGAGGGCGCGACCTACAAGCTGAAGTTCCCCGGCAGCGAGCATGCGATCTATATCACCATCAACGACATCGTGCAGGCCGGCCACCGCCGCCCGTTCGAGGTCTTCATCAACTCGAAGAACATGGAGCATTTCGCCTGGACCGTGGCGCTGACCCGGATGATCTCGGCGGTGTTCCGGCGCGGCGGCGACGTGAGTTTCGTGGTCGAGGAGCTGAAGGCGGTCTTCGACCCGCGCGGCGGCGCCTGGATGGAGGGACGCTACGTGCCCTCGATCCTGGCCGCGATCGGCGGGGTGATCGAGCGCCACATGATCGCCATCGGCTTCATCGAGGCCGAGGGCAAGGGGCTGAAATCCGACCCGAAGGCGCTGGCGGTGGGCGATGGGCCGCAGGCGCGGGCGGGGGGCGAGGCGCCACGCGGCCCGGCCTGCCCGTCCTGCGGGCAATACGGCATGCTGATGATCGAGGGCTGCATGACCTGCCCGCATTGCGGCTATTCGAAATGCGGCTGAGGGGGGCGGGCCGTAATTGTGCGGCCAAGCATAAAATGAGCCCAGGATTTTTCTTGGCTCACTTTATCTTTATCTATCAATATGCTGCTGAATTCGTCCCTTCAGGCCCTGTGATCGCTTCACCCTTGTCCGGCTTGAGCGCGGTCCCATTGACGAACTTTGGATAGCTGCGCATCGTCAGGGTATCCGCTCCATGATCGACTGCCGGTCACGGTCCGTTTCCGTCCCGCTGCTAACCCTGAAACATCGCCACACGTCACTCTTCACACTGGAAAAGCGCCCGCTTTTCCGAACAGCCCAGGCTTGTCTCTGAATAGGAGCCAGTAGAGCCGACCATCAGGGCCGCAAATTCCACCGGTTTCTCCGGCGCAGGCAGCACCAACCGCCCTTTCTCCGCCAGCATTCGCCACCACGCCACATGGTTTGCCGGCAAGCCGTGCCGGCGCGCCACTTCGTTCACCGTTGTGCCCGGCAGCAGCGTTTCCGACACAATCCGCGCCTTACCTCATCCGGCCACTTCGGGTTCCGACGACCTCGGCCGCCGAGCGGGAGAGCCTCCAATGCAGCCTCCATGGAGAAGCTCCGTCCTGATCATCACCATCCAATGAGACGATCAGGTCGAAGGCTGGAAGGTGCCGTCCAGGCGGCGCTTACATCTCGGGTTGCGTGCCACTCGCATCGCCGTCGCACGGACCCGCACCAGGTCGCGCATCGCCTCAGGCGCGGCATCCGGCACCCAGACCGCCGTCAATTCACCGGCCCGGTGGAGCTTGGCCAGCATCACGGCATCGCGGCGATCGGTCTTCACCCGATCACCCGCCTTCACCGGGATCAGGGACGGCACCTGGCTGACGCCGCCGACGGTGCCGGACTTGATGCCCTTGCCCGCGCCCGGCTTATCACCATGGACGTGGCTGGCATGCGACCGCATCACCATCGCCTTCTGCCCCGTGACGCGGACCCAGGGCGCGTAGTTCTGATCATGGCCGCGAAAACCGACGATCGGATATTCTGATATGTCGCCTATTTCAGCCCCTTGAATTCGCGTTCCAGCAGCGCGTCGGGAATGTCGATCCAGTCCCAGTTTTCGCCATCCCAGCGGCAGACACCATGTTTCAGGTCGAAATACATCAGGATGTCGCCGACGCTTTGAATGCATAGCGGATTGGGGACGTTTCTGTTGATTTCGGGCGAATTCAGTCGCGGCTTGAGGCGGGTCAGCACATGGCCGTCGAATTCGAACAGCCCGAAATCCGAAGCGATGATGAAACGGTCCCGGAAGCGGTCGATTGAAACGAGATTTTCTGTCACCTGCCCGGCATGGGGAACCGGGTTGAAGCCGGTTTCGGCGCTGCCGAACAGGATCGCGCCTTCCGAGCCGGTCAGCCAGACGCGGCTCGGGCTTTCGACATGGATCGCCATGAGCGACTTTACCGCGCTGCCGTCGACGTCGAGGCGGGTCAGGCGCCCATCGGCATAGCGCAGGAGGAGGGGTTTGAGGACAGGTTCCGCGCCGCCTGATTTTTGTTGTCGTAGTTCTCGCATCAAACTCTGATACAATGGGAAGTCGTTCGCGGCTCTTGCGGCGTTCAATTTGTCCTGGAGTGCCTGATCCTTCTTATATCCCTCGACAATCAACGGCGGTGTGACCGTTCCGCAAAACCACATGCTGTCCTGCCCGCCTGCTGCGGCGGCCAGGATCGATTGCCGCGCGGAATCATCACCGACCGGCTCTAGCTTTCGCCAGTCGCCATCGTCCCTGCGATAGATCTGCCCACCAAATCCGAAGGCCCAGTTCGTGTCTCCGCCGTCGGCCAGGCCACTGAGTTGGCCGTAGCCCACCGCATCGGCACTGTAGAGACCCGCGCCTTCGATCCGGTCCTATTCGATTTCCTGCGGGGTCAGCAGATAGACGTCGCCCTCATCAGACATAAGCGTGTAGATCGGGTCCGACGCGTTTTCGCCGATGATCCCGGCAATCTTGCGAGTCACCTCAGTGCGCGACCAGGGCTGCGGAAAGCGCCCGTCATAGGTCAGCACGATCGAGAACGGATCTTCCGGGTCCCCTTCGTCGAAAGAGACACAGAACCGATCGGGCGTCAGCGCGAAGGCGGCATTGAGGCGAAGAAATTCGTGCGGTTTCATTTAGGATTTTGCGTCAGTAGAGGCCGCGAGATCAACGTGCGTTTTCGATCGGATAGACTTCGCTAATCAATTCCTGCTGTCCGTCAACCTCGATCGAGCGCGTGACTGTCACCGTGGCTGGCAATTCGGCAAAGACCTCTTGCAAGGTTACCAGGTCAAAACTGCTGGCGAGTTCTTCAACCACGTCAGGACGCCGCCTGTAAATTTCGCCCGGTGAAAGAGCGCCATGGTAGCGCCGAAGACTTAGAACCATGGAAGCATCATCATCCCCCAATTGGAACTCCTGGCTCTCTCGCGATGCTCTGCCGAAGAGAATCGACCAGATGTCCTCGGGGATCGAGCGCGCCGCCAGAAATTCCTCGACGGCGTTCGGTGGCATCTGAATGCCCGCCATGTCGTAGATTTCCGCCAGATCGTGGGGAACAGGCTCTGTTTCCCTTCGGCTGGACGCGTCGTCCAGATAGGAAAAGGGCAGAAGTAAGCTCCATAGCCGGCCATCGATCTCCCAAAGATCGACCTGTCCAGTGCTGCTGTAGCCGAAGGCCGTCAGCCGTCCCCTCAGATGCGGAACATTCGCAAGCATCCGGTCAAGCGTAGCGTCGAACAGGTCGGGAGTGCATAGCCAATAATTTCCGTCTGCATAACTTCCTACTCCATAGTCACGCCAAAACTCTACCAGGCTCTCTGGAACCCTGCTTTGGCCTTGCAGTGCCTGAGCCTCGGTGACCTGCCGCGCATCACTTGGAGGGCCATAGGCGGCAAGGAACTCTGAAGGGGACATTCCGTTCTCCTATATCGCGACAAGCTGCGTCTGCATGCGCGGGCACCCGCGCTGACACTGGTCGATAGCATAAGTATTCAATTGAGAGGCTTTTCCGCCAGGCCCCCACTGCCTTCCAATGGAACGGTTTTCACTTCTTCCGCCTAGACCCGAAAAGATCAGAGGATTCCCGCCCGCCACCATGTCAAGGGTATGAATAGCGTCAAGCTTCTTTGCTGCCGTCATCGTCTGCATCATAGCCTCTTGCGCAGAAAGATTTGGATTGAAACGCCGAAGAGCGTTTGCGCGCCGGATAAGAAGATTGTTGCGCTCAATTGCTCTTTGCCTTTCTCCTATAGGCCTGTTTATCGGATATCGTGCTATGTCTGACGCCGCTTGGCAGGGATTCTTTGCATTGAGCACAGTCTGCTGCAAGGCGAGTTGTCGCTGCATTTCTTCCCTCGTGCCATTAATCGCAGTCGTGAAACTCAATGTCAGCGGATAGCATAGTTGCCTGTCAACGCGGACATTGTCAGGAAGGGGCGCCAGTTGAGGAAGGCGGTCGATGTCCGTGCTCGGATCTAGGTCGGGCCGGTCTCGCATTTCCTCTCGAAACCATTCTTCCAGATCGGGCCGCAATGCGGGATCGGCATTGTAGAGTCGCTGTGCTTCCTCTGCGGTCATGCGGCGAAAAGGATCGGGTGAGCGAAGATCATGAAACCAGTCAGGAAGCGTCCCGTCGCCCATCTCGGTGGGCCAAAGCGCCCCTACGACCGCGCCGAAGCGCGCTCCCCATTTTCCCCAGCGAAGCAGGCGAGGGCCAAGTCCTTCGGGAGTCGGCAACGTGGGCGGTGGGCGGCGCCATTGAGGCACATCGGGGTAAATGACTGTTCCCGGGCCGCGCGGTATTGATGGTGCCGGTTTGGGAAAACCGGCTGGAGTGGTTTGTGGCACTGCGCTCATCGCGGTTGAAGCACCGCCACCCGTCGCCCCTTTGGGAAGATATTGCGCCCAGTTCCCCGACGCATCCGCCAGTTTGATCGACCCCGGCAGCGGATCGTCGTCCTTTGGCGCCGCGAATGTGCGCGTATCCCTGACGAACTGCGCCTCGCCGACCGTATTGCGGTTGTTCATGTGGCAGCGGTCGAGGTGGCGGATGACGTGGCTGCCCTCGGCGCGGACCTGGGCGGCATGGGTGATCGGCTCGCTGATGCCGCCGACGGTGCCGGACTTGATGCCCTTGCCCACGCCCGGCTCATCGCCGTGGACGTGGCTGGTATGCGACCGCATCACCATCGCCTTCTGCCCCGTGAAGCGGACCGATTGCGTGTAGTTTTCGTCATGGCCGCAGAAATCCGCCACCGGATAGGGCACCGGCAACGAGGGCGAGCGGCAGATATCCGGCGCCAGCGAGATGATCCGGGCCTCGTCGGTGTCGCGCAGGCCCTCGCACGGCGTGCTGGTGGTCCAGGGGGCGGGATAGCCCGGCTCGCCGATATAGCCGTCCTTCGGGATGCTCATGCCGCGGCCTCCGCGCCCGTCAGCCATCGCCAGGCCAGGTGCAGTTTCACGCCCAGGGCCTCGGGCAAGGGGAAGCGGGCACGCCAGGTCAACAGGATCAGCGCCTCCTGCCGCCAGTCGAACTGCACGCCGTCGAGGTTCAGCGGGGTCCATGCGCCGTCATCGACCCGGACCGCGAAGCCCAGCCCGGGCAGGCGCCCGGTCGCCTGCGAATGCTCGGGATGCAGGTTGGTCAGCCGATAGCCCTCATCCCCCTTCAGCCAGGGTTGGACGACCTGGTCCTCGGGGGCGCATTGCCAGAACTGGGGATTGAAGTCCTGGGGCAGGAGTGGATGCCGGTCGGACAGCCAAGCCTCGTCATAGGTTCCGGCATGGCGATGGCGCTGCCGCCAGAAGGGCGGAACCGGCCCAAGGCCCACCGGAGATGCCGCTGGCGTCATGTCGGAACCGGCAGAGATCTGCGGCGCGGGAACCGGCCGGTTCCGCCAGGCCTCGCGCGGTCCGATGCGACCGCAGCCGATGGGGTTGTCAGGATCGCGCTCGGCATCGACGAAGGCACCCCGTCCTCCGGCCGCCAGGCGCCAATCCATCGGCACGGACTCGGCAGGCTCAGCCTCACCCAGGGACCAGTCGATGATCTCCTCATCGCGGCGCAACGGCCATCGCGCCCGCCGGATCACCGGCTGCCATTGCCGCGGCCCGCTGACCTGCAGCGTCTTGCGCATCGGCCCGACCTCGATCCCGCATGGCCATTGCCGCCGGGGGCCGTCCAGCGCATGGCTGGCCCCCAGGAAGGTGACATCCGTGCCGGGCTTTTCGGGCACGAGGTCGCCCTGGTGCAACATCGGCGTCAGATGCGGATCGCCCTCATAGGTGTCCTGCCATTGCAGCGGCATCTGCTGGTCGCGCCAGCGCGCCGGGCCGTCCTGGACATGCTCGAATGTGCCGCGCAGCGTGACGACGCAGTCCAGCTCGCCGTTCTGGTCGAACTGCCGGAAGGCCAGGCCCGGCAGAGGAGTCGGGTTCACCAGTTCCATCAGTTCATGTCGATCGGCTTGCCGCGCATCTGGAAATGATCGGTCGCGACGAAATTGAAGGTCTTTCCGAGGATGATCACCTCGCCGTTTGACTTCATGATGAACTTGCTGTCGCCGCATTCGATCACGAATTCCTCGCCCACCGCGATCTTCTTGTATTTGCCGACGCTTTCCAGCGAGGTCGCGCCAACGTTCGTGACCTTGGACATCCCAATCTGCTCGGCCCGCGCGATGCCGATGGTGTCGGACTTGAAGCTGCCCACGATGGTGTTCATCACCCCCGGCAGCGGGAAGAGCCCGCCCGCCGCCTCGCCCACGCCGCTGCCGGCATCGCCCAAGGCACGGCCGGCATCGGGGCGGTCGCTCTCGCCGCCGACCAGGCGGCCCCGGCTGCCGAGCCCGCCGGCGCCGAGGAAGCCGAGCCCCGAGGAGGCGACCGTCCCGGCAAAGAGATCGAGCCCGGGCCCGCCACCGCCCGCGACCTCGCCCGCCTGCTTCAGCAGCCCGGCGGTATGGCCCGCCAGCCCGCTGACCGCGGCCATCAGGGCGAAGGCCGAAGTGCCGGTGCCGCCCACCACGGTATTCATCGACCCGCCGATCTCGTGCTTCTGGTTGCCGCCGACCTCGACCGCGCGGTTCTTGCCGACAGCGGCGATCTCGTGCCGGTCCACCCGCTTGATGCGATCGTTCAGCACCCGTGTCGTCTGGTCCTTCTGGGCGTGAAAGAACATGTTCTGGATGCCGTTCTGGTCCTCGAAGGCGATCTCGTTGAAGCCATTGCCTTTATGTGTCTTGGAGCGCCAGACGGCCTTTGTCTTATGCTCCGGCAATGGATAGGGCGCGTCGTTCTTCCCATTGAACACATTCCCCGTGACGATCGGCTTGTCTGGATCGCCCTCGAGGAACTCGACCACCACCTCCATGCCGATCCTGGGGATCACCATGCCGCCCCAGCCCGCGCCGGCCCAGTTCTGCGACACCCGGCAGCGCATCGAGAACGCCCCCGCCAGGTCCCAGTGGAACCGCACCAGGATGCGCCCGAACTCATCGCAGTCGATCTCGCCCTCGCCGACCACCATCGCCGTCTGCGGCCCGTGCACCACGGGGACCGCCGTCCGCCGTGGCGGCGCCATCGGCGCGGTGTCCGGCATCAGGGCATAGCTGCCGGTGAACGCATAGCCGTCGCTGCCCTGGCCGCCGGACCCATAGGCCTCGGACACGAAATGATGCGAGGCCGACAGGCACAGATAGGTCTCGCCCGTCCCCGGCACCGGGTCGCCCGAGAGCGTCACCCGCTTGCCCGCCCGCAGCGAGGCGCAGTCGCCCACCGCCCGGTTGCGCCGATCCGCCCCGCGCTCCTGCGCGGTGCGCAGCCCGGCGACGATCTTGCCCAGATCCTGCGCCGGGTAGTCGCCGGGGTAGTCGAAGCTCTCAATCTGGCCTTGCGCATGGGCGGCATCGCCGAGCCGGTCGGCCTCCATCGCCTGGTCGGGCTTCTTGAAATTGTAGTCGGTCAGCCGCACCCGGCCGGTGGTCAGGTTGCGCTCGGGCGCCCAGTCCCAGAAATGCTCGCCTTCCGCCTGGTGGTGGCCGTCGTAGGACTTGTAGGGTCGGGCGCCGATGGTCTCATGCGCCAGCACGTCGTCGGTCAGCACCAAGGTGTGCGAGCCCATCGCGTGGCGGAAATGGAAGCTGATGCCGTGCCGCTCCATCTGCCGGCGGGCGAAATCCATGTCGGATTCGCGGTATTGCACGGTGTATTCCAGCACCGGGTAGTCCTCGGACAGCTGGAACTCGACCGCCGGATCGCCGAGCTGGGCATAGTCCGAGAGCAGTTCCTGCAGGATCTGGGTGACGGTCCTGTCGTGGAAGATGCGCTGGTTGCGGCGGCGGCTCGCGAGCCAGAACCAGGGCCGCAGGGTCAGGTCGTAGCGATGCCCGTTCTCGCCCACGCCGGCCCAGCGGGCTTGCGTGACGATGCCGTCGAAGGCTTGCGTGCCGTCGCGGGTCTCGATCTCGACGGTGGCATGGGTGCCGATGAGGGCATCGAAATCGAGGTCGGAGCGCGTGGCCAGCGCCTCGACGCGGTATTCGAAGAGGTCGTTCAGGTGGTCGGTGCCGTCGAAGCGCAGAAGCGCCAGCGTGTCGGGGCCAAGCGCGGTCGTCAGCCGACCCAGACGCTCGGACTGGCGCAGGGGGGCATTCATGAAAAAGGCCTCCGCAGAAATAGGTAAAGCAAAACTGCGGGGAGTATGCCTAACGGAATGCGACATGCCAAGCGTGTGTAAGGCGGCCAGAAGCGGTCGGGCGCGCTTTCAAGGTCGCCAACGAACAGCGCGGGATCGGCGGCCATCTGCCGCTGGTTCCCCCTTCGCGGGAGACCGTGAGAAAAGAGATCGCGCTGATCGATCCTCTCGGTGCAACGCTCGCACGCATCGGCCCTGGTGCCGCCCGGACGAAGTTCAGGCCGGCAGGGGCTGGCATCGAGGTAACCCGGGCCGGCGAGCGGGTCGAAATCGACGAGATTTCCCTCGACCTCTTCACCATTCCGGAGATGCGCATGTTCATCGACGGAATCCCTGCGGCGCTGCGCAGGCGGCTCGGCCTCGAGAAGAAGTCTGTTCGATGGACCGTCACCGTGGCCATCGACGTCCGGACGCGTTGCATCCTGGGCATCGCAATCAGCCGGACGCCCAATCACCGCGCTGCGCGGCAGGTGCTGCAGATGACCATGGTGAACAAGGGTCGATGGGCCTGTGCCGCGACTGCCATGACCCTTGGGACATGGCCTGCCCCCCGGAACTGATCGTCTCGGATGGTGGATCCGCCTTTATCGCGCCCGAGTTCAAGATGGCCTGCGCCGACCTCGGCATCGCCACCGAGATCGCTGTCGAGGACTGCCCGAGCTTCGGGCCTTCATCGAGCGAATCTTCGGAACCCTCAACCTGCGCCTGCTTCCGCTGCTGAGCGGCCGGACCTTCGGTGATGTGGTTGAAAAGGGCGAGGCGGATCCGCAGTCGCTCGCCGCCCTGACCTTCGACGATCTGGCCGTCTGCCTGACCAGATGGATCGTCGACGCCTATCACAACACCCCCCACTCGGGCCTGGGCGGCAAGACACCCCGGCAGGTTTGGCAGGAACTCGTGGCCCGGGACGGGGTAGCGCCTTCCCCCGACAACCAGCGCTGGCGGATGGTATTCGGAGAACGCCTGATCCGCACGCTCGACAAACGCGGCATCGTGGTTCTGGGGGTGCGCTATCACTGCGAGGCGCTGGCGCTCTGGATGAGCCGCAAAGGTGAACAGAAGCTGCATGTGCGCTGGCATCCCCGCGACCTCGGCGGCATCGAGGTTTACCTCGGCGATCCTGGGAGGCGCTGGTCGGAAAAAGCGCCAATATCTGGCTGGATGCCATTCGCAACCTCCGCGCCGCCCATCCGCACCGCAAGACCCTCTACTTCGACATGATCGACGAGGCG
The DNA here is from genome assembly GCF_000371965.1 of Paracoccus sp. N5. Lineage (NCBI taxonomy): Bacteria > Pseudomonadati > Pseudomonadota > Alphaproteobacteria > Rhodobacterales > Paracoccaceae > Paracoccus > Paracoccus sp. N5. The sequence goes on from NZ_AQUO01000001.1 coordinate 659,716, forward strand.
ATGCAGGCGATCGATGCACGCAACGAGCAGGCCCGGTGGCTGGCCGACCTGTTCGTCGACAAATGGACCGACGAGCGTATCGAAAAGGCGCGGCAGCGCCTCTTCATCGGTTTCCGCACCACCGCCCGTCCGCAGTCGGGGATGCCGGCGGCTGATGGCCCGGGCCGTTCGATTCCTGCACCTGACGACGATGAGGAGGAAGACTGGCTGCCGATCCCAAGCGCCGCCGAGAGGCCTGCCCTGCGCAAGCCCGACATTTCCGCCCGCGCCGCCTCCGCCCCGCCGGCCGCAATTCCCTCTGACAAAAAACTGGAGCATCGAAGAATGACCATGCGTAGCCCCGCCGACATCACCAAGATCATGAACGCGATCCGGAAGTTCTATATCCGGACCGAGCGCGACAATAGTTTCGGCGACCACCTGGACCGCCTGCTTTCCCGCGACGCCGAGGGCAACCCCCTGCCCGTGGCGCAGCGATTTACCACGACCCGCGAAACCTGCGGGGTGATGGTGATCGACGAGCCGGGCGGCGGCAAGTCCACCCTCATCGACCGTGCGCTCCGGCGCCATCCGGCGCTGAATGCCGGACCGGAGGGACAGCAGGCCTGGCTTGCCGGCTCGGTTCCGTCGCCTGCCACGTTCAAGAGCATGATTGGCCATCTTCTGGAGCAGTGGTTATTCTCCGATCCAAGGCCGCCGGGGCCGAGTTTACCACCGGGCCAGAGACGCGGTTCTGTCCGGCCTGTCTGGCCGAGGATGAGGCAGGCGATTATCGACCCGAAGCCCTGCGCCGCGGGCGGCTCATCTGGCCTGCAACCGGTCCGGGTCGGCCCGGCTCATCATCTGACGCTAATCTCGCGTCGGCTGAACAAATGGGACGATATCGCACATGAGCTTTCGGTTCTCGTGCCGGAAGACCAAAAGTCGCTGCTGGCCCAGGCGGGAACCGCTCCCGTCCAACAGCCCTCCTCGTTGCAAAACTATGTCCTTGCCCGCTTGGAGGGCCGATCGGGTCCCGCCTGGGCCGACGGTCAGGGTATTGAACAGGTCGCCCGCGCAACCGAAATGCTCGGCGGAGTGCTGGAGTTCGGGAAGCAGGCCAAGCCGGCGGAGCTCTTGATGACCGACTGGAATCGGGCCCGCAACAAGGCTTGGTCATATATCAGGCGGGGCGAGGCCGGTGTCCGATCCGGGCTGGAGATGTGCAACAGAGGGCAGTTGAACGGGGCATGGTCGGTCATCGCAACCGGTTCGCCACCTTCGGCATGCTCTACCGATGGCTTTCCTCCCCAAAACTCGTCAAGGACCCCGGTCCGATCCGCGAATTGCTGCGCCGGCATATTATCGACACGATGGATGCCAAGCCAGGCGAGGTGCTGTTCGGCGAAGCAGTGGCCATTCCGAAATGGAGCAGCATCTCCTCCATCGCGGAATCTGGTGGCGTGCATCCACTCATCCTGAGGGACGTGCTGATCGCGAAGCAGGTCATTCCGCCCAAGGCGAAAGACCAGCCCTGTTCGGCCACCATCGTGGATTTTCAGATCGGGCACATCCGCGGGCTGATGGCGACAATCCCGGGCTAAGCCGCCAGGCATGATGAGTTCGGACAGCCGAGATGAAAAACACCTGCTCTCAGGCAAGGATCTCATAAGTCACTGCTACCGAAGGAAGTTTTACACAGTCTTGGCGGATAGCCGACTTGCGGCGATGCGGCATCACGTCGACAGCTTTTGCGAAACCCGCCATTCGACCGATTTAGAGTATCAAGCTAGAGGCTGTAGGGACCTAGGCTTGAAAGCCCATTTGCGGCAATGCAGTGAGGCAGGAAGGCTCCGGAGGCGCTCGTCGACCCGCACCCAGCCGCGTTGAAAAACAGGGTCAGCCCGGCTCGAGCGGCAACCACAGAGTGGGATATATTGGAGCTACTGTAGCTTGTCCTCGGTCCACCGTCGTCCGCCTTCCTTCCATTCAGCTCGTGGCGCAGATCGCCGCGGTTCTGGGCCCCCTGCCCTTGCATGCGCGCAAATCCATCACCTTCGACCGCGGCTCGGAGTTCATCGACTGGCCGCATCTGCAGGCCGAGATCGGCATGCAAATCTGGTGTTGCGAAGCGCGGTCGCCCCGGCGGAAAGGCGCGGTCGAGAACGCCGATCAGCGTCTGCGCCGCTGGATCTGCCGCGACACCGACCCGAACACGCTCTCTCGGGAGGAGTGGCACCAGCTCTGTTCCGGTCTCAGTGGAACCCCACACAGGTGCCTGGGTTACCGGACCCCGGCCGAGATGTTCAGGGCGAACATCCTCGGCCGCGGCCACCAGCGAAACTCTCACGGGATCCGGGGTCGCATCTGGGGTGGCGCGTCCAAACAGAACTGTGCCGGTCATACCGCAAACCATCCCGCCTCCTGCCATTGTGGCTCTCACAGTCTATCGCTGATCCGGCCGCGGCATGTTGTCCTTGACCAAATGATCCACATAAATAAATATTGGACCATTATCGCATGGTGCGCCGCTTGCGAACCAGAGGGGGGAAGATGATGGTCTCATATAAGTGGAGCGCATGGCGCAGTGTGATCGCCGGTGTCGTGCTTTCGCTACTGCCAGCGGTGGCGCAGGCCGAGTTTCCAGAGCGGCCGGTGACGATCGTCGTGCCATTTTCCCCCGGCAGCGGCACGGATACCGGAACCCGCGTGCTGGCAAGCGTACTGGAGACGATCCTTGGCCAGGGCGTCATCGTTGACAACCGCCCTGGCGGCAGCGGTGCCATCGCGGCCGGACTGGTGAAACAGGCGGCCCCAGACGGTTACACGCTGTTGATGGGCACCAACTCGACCCAGAGTGCGAACCCTTTGCTCATCAAGTCGCTGAGCTACGATCCCGAGACGGACTTCACGCCGATTGGCATGCTCGCCACGTTCGAGGCGCTGCTTGCCGTCAATCCCGAGCGGTTGCCCGTCAGCACGACGGAAGAACTCGTCGCCTATATCAAGGAGCATCCCGGCGAAGTCAGCTACGCCACTGGCAACGTGACCAGCCTCGTCATGGCAGAGATGTTTGCGGGCCGCCAGGGGCTGGACATGCTGCGGGTTCCTTACAAGAGCAACCCCGAGGCGCTGACCGATCTGGTCAGCGGGCAGGTGGACATGATGTTCCCCGATATCGCCTCGTCGATGCCGCACGCCAAGGCGGGCAAGATCAGGCCGCTTGCCGCGGTGACCACCGGCGAGGTGACGCCGCTTGCACCCGATCTGCTGCCGCTGTCGCAGACATTGGTGCCGGACCTGAAGCTGGTGGGCTGGATCGGACTATTCGCCCCCGCAGGCACGCCGCAGGACGTGCTGGACAAGCTCTCCGCCGCCGTGAAAGAGGCCGCCGAGTCTGACGACTTCCGCGACAAACTCGCGACAATGGGCGCGAATGCCAGCTTCATGCCCGCGGAGGAGCTTGACGCCTATATCGCCAGGGAACGGGAAAGCTTCGCGGCGATCTTCAAGGAAGCGGGGATGGAGCCCCAGTAAATGCTGGACGCGGAATCCCTCGCGCTGATGCGCGACATCATTCCCCGCCACGCGCCGACGCCGGACATGAGCCCGGTCGAGGCCCGCGCCATGGCTCTGGCTCTCGGCCGTCTGCTGCAGGGCGAGCCCGTGCCGATGGAGGTCGAGGAGCGGGCGCCGGAGGCCGCAGCGGGCCACGCGATTCCGCTACGCCTGTACCGGCCCTCGGGCACCACAGGCGGCTGGCTGTTGTGGATTCACGGCGGCGGCTTCACCACTGGCGGGCTGGATACGCATGACACCCTGTGCCGGCGACTGGCACATCTGTCCCGCCAGGCGGTGATCTCGGTCGATTACCGGCTTGCCCCCGAACACCGCTATCCCGCCGCTCTGGACGACTGCGAGACGATCCTCGACTGGTTGTTCGACGAGGCCACGGGGCTCGGGCTTGACGTCAGCCGGGGCGCGATCGGAGGCAGCAGCGCGGGGGGCAACCTTGCTGCGGCGCTGGCGCTGCGGCACCGTGACAAGGCCGGCCCCCGGCTGCGCCGCCAGATCCTGGTTTATCCCTGTGTCGATGCAACGATGGCCTCGGACAGCTTTGCGCGGCACGCGGCCGGCTATCAGCTGACGTCGGCGATGATGGCGCAGTATCTCGACTACTATTGCGGCCCGGCGGACCGTCGGGATCCGTTCCTGTCGCCGCTGTTTGCCCCGAGCCTGGCCGATCTTCCGCCTGCCGAGGTGATCCTTGCCGAGCTTGACCCGCTTGTCGACGAGGGCGCTGCCTATGCCCGCAGGTTGCAGGAGGCCGGGGTTGCAACGCGGACAACCCTGTTTGACGGCGTCATGCATGGTTTCTTTGCGCAGGCAGGAGCGTTGACAAAGGCCCGCGCGGCGCAGGAGCTTGCCTGCCACGCCCTGCGGCACGAGTTCGGCTGACCTTACGGCAGGGCCGATGCGTCAGCCGGCAGGCCGGTCGGACGGAACCCGAGCCGCCTTCTGCCCCGCGGCCCGTGCCTTCTGGAAGTCCAGTTCCTCGCCGATGGCGATGTCGCGATAGCCGGCCACATGCCGCAACATGCGGCGTTCGGCCTGGTCCTCGGCACGGTTGCGGATCGCGTCAAGGATCGAAGCATGTGCCTTGACGACGACGCGGCGAAGCTCTGCCGTCGTCACATGCTGATAATCCATTGCCTCTCGGACGGGGGTGGAAATTGCCTCCATGAGCGCGATGAGGGCCTCGTTCCCGCTGGCGCGGCAAACCGACAGATGCCAGTCAAGGTTGATCGCCTTGTAGGCGCGAACGTCATCGACCGACGCCACGAACTTCTCGTGAAGGGCGGTCATTTCTTCCAATTGGCCGGCGGTGTGATTTCGGGCGGCAAGTCTGGCCAAAGTCGGCTCCAGCGCCACCCGGCACTCCAGCAGCGAGCTTAGCTGGATGCCGTGCGTGCGCACGAACAGTTCGACCTGTCGTGCGACGATGTTGCGCTGGGGTCGCGTCACCGTCGAGCCGTCGAACCGTCCCGCACGGGTTCTGATCAGTCCCTCCGCTTCCAGTATGCGCAACGCATCGCGGACCGAGGTGCGGCTCAGGCCGCTTTTCTCCACCAGCACCCGCTCGGTGGGCAGCTGGGTGCCGGCGGGAAAGATGCCTTGAACGATCATCGTGCGAAGCTGCGACGCCAGGATGTCTGCGGCTCTGGGGACATTGACCCGCCCGATCCTGGTGGCAGCTGCCTTCACCATGCGCTTGATCCCTGCCAAGCGGAGACTCTTCCCCCAGCGATCGTCATGACAAGCCCATATAGGCTTCCTGCACATGGCGATCCGAACGCAAAGCCTCCGCGCTGGCCGAGCGCACCAGCCGACCGTGATCGAGGATATGAGCGTGCTGTGCCATTTCCAGCACCTCTGTTACGCGCTGCTCGACGATGACGACGGTCAGCCCGTCCTTCCGTGCGAGTTCCGAGACGACCTCCAGGACCTTCTCGGTCATCAGCGGCGAGAGCCCGACCGAGGGCTCGTCCAGCATCAGCAGCCGCGGACGGCTCATCAGGGCGCGGGCGACAGCGCACATCTGCCGCTCGCCACCCGACAGGCGCCCGGCGAGCTGGCCGTGACGCTCACGCAAAATCGGAAAAATCTCCGAAACCTCGTCGATCCGGGCGGTGACGGCCTTGCGGGCGCCAGGGATATACGCCCCAAGCTCCAGGTTCTCGCGCACGGACATGAAGGGGAAAAGCCTTCCGCCCTCTGGCACCAGCGCAAGTCCGCGAGCGGGCAATGCGTTGGCCGGAAGGCCCGCGATCTCCTCGCCCTCGAAGCGGATGCTGCCACCGGTGGGCGCGATCAGCCCGGCAATGGCCGAAAGCAGCGTGCTCTTGCCCGCCCCGTTCGCCCCGACGATGGCGGTGACTTCGCCTTCGGGGACCGAGAAGCCGGCGTCATGCAGAACCGCGATATCGCCGTAGCCTGCCGTCAGATTGGTCACTTCCAGATGTGCCCTCATGCCGCCCTCTTGCCGATATACGCCTCGATCACTTCCGGGTCGGACAGCACCTCGTCGGCGGAGCCCTGCGCCAACAGCTTGCCACGGTTCAGCACCAGCACCCGGCGAGAGAAGGCGCGCACCACCTTGAGGTTGTGCTCGATCACCAGAAACGTCACGCCCTCCGAATTCAGGCGCTGCACGAGGTCCACGATCTCCTGGACTTCGGTCTGGTTCAGCCCCGCCATCACCTCGTCCAGCAGAACGATCCGCGGCGACATGGCCAGCGCGCGGGCAACCTCCAGCCGCCGGCGCTCGCCCAAGGTCAACTCTCCCGAGCGGCGCTGCGCGGCATGGGCAAGGCCCACCATCTCCAGCGTCTCGCCGGCGCGCGCGGCGGCTGCCTCAAGGCCGGAGTGTTCGCGGAAGGCCCCGATCATCGCGTTCTCAAGCACCGTCATCGAGGTGAGCGTCTGCGATATCTGGAACGTGCGCCCGAAGCCGATCCGCGCGCGGTCATGCGGGCGCAGCCGCCCGATGTCGCGCCCTTCGAACCGCAGCGTGCCCGACGACGGCGCAAGCTGGCCGGTCATCAGGTTGAACAGCGTCGTCTTGCCTGCCCCGTTCGGACCGATCAGGCTGACGACCTCGCCCTCTGCGACGGCAAAGCTCACGTCGTCCACCGCCTTCAGGCCACCGAAGCGACGTGACAGACGGTCAACTTCAAGCAGAAACGTGCGATCTGCGGTCATGCCAGCCTCCTCCGATAGGTCCGCCAGAGGTCGCCCGCCGTGCCGACGATGCCCTTGCGCAGATAGAGCGCGGTCAGCACCAGCACGATCCCCAGCACGATGAGGTTGGCCCCCGGAATGGTTCCGCCCAGTTCCGCGCGCAGCCAGCCTTCCAGCGGGACGACCAGAAGCGCCCCGAGCAGCGGCCCGTAGATCGTGCCCATGCCGCCGATCAGCGCGATCAGCGCCACCTTCACCCCCACGTCGAAAAGCGAGAACAGCGACGGCGGATCAACGACGCGCACATACATCAGGTAGAGACCGCCGCCCACGGCCATCATCGCGGCGCTGATCCCCATGCCGACCAGCTTGGTGCGCAGCACATGGATTCCCGACGCCTCGGCCGTGTCCTCATTGTCCCGCACGGCCCGCAGCTCGTATCCGAGCCTGCTGCGCGCGATCCCGGCCATGATCACCAGCGTCGCTGCAAGGAAGCCCAGCATCAGGATCGCGTAGCTCATCCGGTCGGCGAAGATCATGTTCTCCAGGCCGCGCCGGAACGGCACCGAGATGCCCTGCGCCCCGCCAGTGACCGATTCGAAATACATGGCGAGCGAAAGCATGACCTCGGTCAGCGCCATGGTGGCGATGGCGAAGAACGGCCCCTTGAGGCGGAACACCGGCCAGGACACCAGCATCGCAAGCGCCGCCGCCGCCAGTGCCGCCGGGAAGACCGCGAGCCAGGGCGTGAGACCGAACCCGAGATACAGCCCGGCCGTGACATAGGCCCCCGTGGCGAAAAAGGCCGAGTGCCCGAGCGAGAACTGGCCCCCCAGACCCCCGATCACGTTCCATGAGGTCGCAAGACCCGCAAACAAGAAGGTCGTGGCAAGGATGTTCAACGCGAAGCTGTCGCCCGAGAACACGGCTATAAGCAGGCCCAGCCCGACGACGACTGCCAGCAGGCGGGGAACCTCGCCAGGGAAGCGGGCGATGGAGAAGTTCTGTTCTGCGCGGGGGCGGACGATCGTCCGCACTGTGATGTCAGGACTGCTCACGAAGACCCATCTCCTCTGCTCCTGCCACGCCGAAGAGTCCCGACGGACGGACCACCAGCACCACGATGAACAACATGAAGAGCACGGCGTGTTTCAGCGCCGGATCGATGTAGAAGCCGGCCAGCGCCTCGACCAGGCCCACGATGATCCCGCCGACGAAGGCCCCCAGAACGCTGCCGAGGCCGCCCAGGACCACCACCGCAAAGGCCGGCATGATGAAGTTCATGCCGATCTGCGGCGACATGGTGTAGAGAGGCGCCAGCAGGCAGCCGGCAAGTCCCGCCAGCGCCGCGCCGATTCCGAAGCTGACCGTGAACACCCGCTCCACGTTGATGCCCATCAGCCGCGCGGCCTTCCGGTCCTGGGCCACGGCCCGCACCGCCTTGCCGTAGATCGTGTGACGCAGCCACCAGCCCAGTCCCGCCGTCACCACCACCGCAGCGGTCAGCACGACCAGACGTGACAGGCCGATCTGCACCGGGCCGATCGTTACCGACACCGCCGAGAAGACCGAACTCACGTTCTGAGAGACCCCGCGCGTCAGCGCGAGAACAGTGTTCTCGAAGATCATCAGCAGGCCGAAGGTGGCGAAGACCTGCATCATCGGCTCGGTCTGCAACGGGCGAAGGATCAGCCAGTAGATGACCACTCCCAGCCCGAACATCAGCGGAACGACCAGAACAGGTGCGACATAGGGATCCAGTCCCGCTGCAAGCCAGGCGGCATAGGCGCCATACATCCCCAGCATGACGAACTCGCCCTGCGCGAAGTTGACGATCCGCACGACGCCGAAGACGAGGTTCAATCCCACCGCCACCAGCGCATAGATTCCCCCCAGCAAGAGGCCGACTGCGAGGATGTTCGTGAGCGCGCTCATGCCATGCTCCTAGCTGCGCGGCAGGTTGACGACGGCTGTGCCCCCGCTCACCGCCTCTTGCGGGTAGACTGCCTTGACTTGGCCCGACTGCCACTGCGCCACGACCGGCAGCGCCCGCGTGTTCTGCATGGTGTCGTCGAACGCCACCCCGTATCCGGTCTCGTAGCTGCCGGCCGGGATATCCATTGCTCTCGCGGCCTCGATGACCGCTTCGTAGTCCACGGTTTCCGCCGCCTTGATCGCGTCGAAGAGGATCTTGGCGCCGACATAGGCGTTCATCCCCTGGGGGGCGATCGGGTCGCGATTATAGGCTGCGCGATAGTCGGCCAGGAATTGCCCGGCCCCCGGCGCATAGCTTTCGGGCAGGTCCGGCCGCGGGTAGGAGACAAGGAGCACGCCTTCCAGGAACTCGGCGCCAAGGGCGTCGAGCGTCTCGGGCGTGTCGCCCACGCCGCTCAGCATCAGCGCCGGCGGGGCAAAGCCCTGATCGCGCGCAGCGCGCAGCAGCAGGTTGGTGTCGCCGACATAGCCGTTGTTGATCCACAGGTCGGGCGCGGCCTCCTTGGCGCGCAGGATCGAGTCGGTCACGTCGATCGCCTTGGCGCTATGGGCGCCCACCTGCGGCGTGATGCCCATCTCGGTGAACAAGCGCAGTTGCTCGTCCTTGATCGAACTGCCATAGGAGCTGTCTTCGTGCTCGATCCAGACAACCAGCTCGGTCGGCTGCTTGCCCAGTGCGGGCGTGACCAGTTCCACTGCGGCCTCGACACCCCGTCGGGCGAACTCGTTCGACGAAGGGCCCGAGCGGGCATAGTTCGGCAGACCCCGCTCGGTCAGGCTCACGGCGAGGGCATTCGTCTCCCAGTACAACTTGCCGTAGTTCAGCGCGCCTTCGCTGGCCGAATTGGATATAGCGCTGACATAGGTGCCGATCAGGATATCGACTTTCTCCCGGCCGATAAGCTGCTCCACGGCGCCAAGCGCTTCCTGCGGGGTCGTGGCGTTGCCGCGCAGGATTTCCACCTGCCGTCCCAAGAGCCCGCCCGTCGCATTTGCAGCCTTGGCCGCCATCTCGTAGGCGCGGGTCACCTCGTCGCCGTATTGCGCCATGGCCCCGGAATACGGGTTGACCGCACCGATGCGGATTGGCGTTTCCTGAGCGAAAGCGGGCCGCAGCAGTCCTGCCGCCGCCGCACCGAGAGCCAGGCCGCCAAACGTCCTTCTCGTCAGTCTCATTGTTCTCTCTCCCTTGTTGGAACCGGGCCTCCCCGCCCGACGATTTCAGTCTTATCCCGCCTGCCGGTCCGCCCTGCGGGCAGCACGGTTGACGCGCGTGCGCTCGGGATCGAGTTGGAATATCTCGCGGTCGAAGACGCGCCGCGTCTGCGCCACAGCCACGCCGTAGACCGCCTGTGCCGTGGCGATGTCGATCAGCCCGTCGTTCAGGTCGTTCTCGACCAGTTCCAGATCACGCTCCAGCGGGTCGCCAAAACCGCCGCCGCCTGGTGAGGCAACGCGCAGCCGGTCCCCTGCCCGGAAGCCGATCTTCTCGGCCTTGGATCGCATAGGCGGCACCCAGTCGCGGCCCCCGGTAGAGAAGGCGACGCTGTTTGGCGCGGCCGAACCGCCGCCTTCGACCCCGAACGGCGCGCGATCCACCCGGTCGCCCAGCACCGACACCAGCGTGTCGGCATGGGCTTCGATCTCGTAACGGGTGCCACAGCCACCGGCGTGCCGCCCTTGCCCGGCAGAACCGTCACGGATCGCATAATGGTCGAACCGCAGAGGAAAGCGGTGCTCGGACATCTCGACGGACATGAACTTGGCCATCGAGCCCGGCGGGGTGCCGTTCACCAGCCCGTCAGAGCTGGCGCTGCCGCCGTAGCCGCCCGGATAGGGATAGACCGCCACGAAATAGCGCCCGGTTTCCGGGTGGATGCCCGACATGGTGGCGACACCCGTGGTGCCGAATGGCGCGGCAGGTGTGACATCCGGCACCGCCTGCGCCAGCGCGCCGAAGACAACATCGACCACGCGCTGGGTCACATCCGTCGTTCCGCCCACCGCGACGGGATACTGCGCGGCAAGGATCGAGCCTTCGGGGATCGTGAACCGGGTGGGCCGGAACGCGCCGCCGTTCACCGGCACGTCCGGGAAGATGTGCTTCAGGGCCACGAAACACATCGATTTCGTCGTGCTTGCAGAGATGTTCATCGGTCCGGTCGCGGGTCCGTCGGTTCCGGTAAAGTCGAAATGAAGCTCGGACCCGGCGACGGTCACAGCCAGCCGGACCGTCAATGGTGCATCGACGACCCCATCATTGTCGAAGCCGTCCTCGATCGTGTAGGTGCCATCGGGAATATCCGCGATATACGCCCGCATCTCGGCCTCGGACCGGCGCATCATCTCGTCGATACACTCGCGCAGCAGGGCCGCGCTGTAGCGTTTGACCAGCGCGTCCAGTCCCCGTCGGCCCACCGCGAAGACATTGGTCATCGCCGCGAGGTCGCCCAGGAGCTGGCCGGGCATGCGCACGTTCGCGGTGATCATCGCGACGACCGCCTCGTTCCGGCGGCCGCCCTCGACCAGCCGCATGGGAGGGATACGGATACCTTCCTGATGGATCTCCTGCGCCGTGGGAACCCAGCCGCCCGGAGCGGACCCGCCCATGTCCATCCAGTGCCCGGTGTTGGCAAACAGACAGAACAGCTTGCCGTCCACGAAATACGGGCTGACCAGCACCACGTCGTTCAGATGCGTTCCCGAAAGGTAGGGATCGTTGGTGATCCAGACATCGCCCTCGCGGAAACCGCCCTGCGCCTCTGCCAGCGGGATCAGCGCCTGCACGGTGAACTGCATGTTCGCGAGGAAAAGCGGAAGGCCCAGGCCGCCCTGCGCGATCGTCTCGCCGGTCACCGGATCGAAAAGTCCGTGGGCGCAGTCGTTCGTCTCGGAAATGATCGGCGACAGCGCGGCGCGGATGAGATGCAGGTCCATCTCGTCGCCCAAGGCTTCCAGCGCGCCTCGCACCACCGCAAGGGTTACAGGGTTCATTACGCCACCTCCACCAGGATGTTGCCTCGGTCATCGACCCGCGCCGTCATGCCCGGTTCGATGACCGAGGTCGTATCGGCCTGCTCGATGATCGCAGGCCCGGAAAAAGTCGCGCCGGGCGAAAGGGTCCTGCGATCATAGATCGGCGTGTCCTGCCAGCTGCCGAAGTAAACCGGCCGGATGCCCGACGGCTGAGCCGCGTGGGTTGCGACGGACTTCCCGACCTGGGGGGTCTGCCTCGGCCGCACTCCCATGACCGAAGTCGTCAGGCCGACCAACGCCACGGGGATGCCCTCCAGCCGGTTGCCGTATTCACGCGCATAAGCCTCCTCGAAGGCCTCGGTCATCCGGGCCGCGGGCCAGTCGGCCTCGACCGGGACACGCAGCGTGTGGATCTGGCCCTGATAGGCCATGTTGGCGGCATGGGTCACGACGACGGCGTCGACCGCCGCGCCGCTCGTCTCGATCTGCTCTCTGCCCTGCGTCCGTTGCGCGGACAGGATTTCGGCGATCTCGGCGTCCGACACGTCGGCCACGGGCCTTTCGACCGTGCGCGACAGGTCATAGCGCAGATCCGCCGCCGCACAGCCGAGCGCGCAGAGGACACCGGGATGTTCAGGAAGAAGCATGGTGCGGATACCGACTTCCCGCATGATCGCGGCCCCGTGCAGCGGCCCCGCGCCGCCAAAGACGACCAGCGCGAAATCGCGGGGGTCATGGCCCTGCTCCACCGTCATCAACCGGGTCCGCCGCGCCATGACATGGTTGACGACCGTCAGGATCGCCTCGGCGGTCTCCTCGACACCCAGACCGAGCCCCGCGCCAAGCTCGGCCATGGCGGCGCGTGCGGCCTCGATGTCCAGCCGCTCGATATGGGTGAGGCCGATCGGCCGATCGGCGTTGATGCGCCCCAGCACCGCGTTCGCGTCGGTCACCGTCGGCCGGGTGCCGCCGCGCCCGAAACAGATCGGCCCCGGCACCGCCCCCGCACTGTGGGGCCCCACCTGAAGCACCCCGCCCCGGTCCAGCATGGCGATGGAGCCGCCGCCCGCACCGATGGTATGGACGTCGATCATCGGCAACCGTAGCGGCACCCGGAAATCGAGCTGGGTTTCCTCGGCGATGCGCGGCTGCCCGTTCACCACCACGGCCACGTCGTAGCTGGTGCCGCCCATGTCGCCGGTAATCACATGGGTGAAGCCTGCCTGTCCCGCGATCTGCGCCGCCGCCGTCACCCCCGCCGCAGGTCCAGAGCGGACGATGTTCGCCGCCCGCGTCGGCAACTGCCCCAACGGCACGAGCCCGCCGTTCGATTGCATCACCAGAGTCTGGCGCCGGAACCCCTTTGCGTTCAGCTTTTCCGTCAGGTTGCGCGCATAACGCGAGACCAGCGGCTGCAGATAGCCCTGGACCACCGCCGTGCTGGTACGCTCGAATTCGCGATATTCGCGCACCACCTCGGAGGAGATGACCACTTCCCAATCACTGATGGATGCCACGATCTCCCGTGCACGTTCCTCATGCGCCGGGTTGGCGTAGGAATGCAGGAAGGCGATCACCACCGTCTCGACCCCCTCGTCGACCAGGGCGCGGGCCAGTGCTTCCAGCCCCGGCTCGTCCAGCGGGGTGATCACGTTTCCGCGGTAATCCATGCGCTCTGCGACTTCCCAGCGCATGCGACGCGGGATCAGCGGGTGCTGCACTCCGGTCAGCCCGTACATCCGCTGCCGGTCGCGCCGGCCCAGTTCCAGCACGTCCCGGAAACCTCTGGTCGTGATCAGCGCGGCGCGGGCCCCCCGCCGTTCGATCACGGCGTTGGTGGCAATGGTCGTGCCGTGCAGGATGATGCCCAGTTCCTCGGGTTCGATCCGTGCCGCCGCCAGCGCATCGATCAATCCCCGGCTTGGATCGTCCGGTGTTGATGGAACCTTGAGCACGCGATCAACGGTGTTGCCGTTCCGCGAAAAGAACAGGTCGGTGAACGTGCCGCCCACGTCGATTCCGGCTATGCCAGCCATGGATGTCCTCCCAACAGCAGCCGTCTGCGCCCTCCCGCGCGTCCGGCCCTTTTCCCATCAAGCGGGCGTTCCCGCCTGTTTCAGCTCTCGCCTCAGCCGGTGCGCGATGCCCTAGCCGCAGGCTCCACTTCGGCAAGAACGGATGCGGTATCCGCCCCAAGCGCACGGCTCGGCGTCAGTTCGCGCGGTGACAGGCCTCCGAAGCGCAGCGGCGATTGCTGCACGACGATGCGCCCGAGTTCCGGATGGTCCTGCCAGACAAGGGCGCCGCGCGCGTGCATGTTCTGATCCTCCATCACCTCGGGAAGCGTGCGGACCGGCGCGCAGGGCACCTTGTGCGCCAGCAGGGTCCGGAAGACCTGCTCCTTGCTGCGCGACGCGGTCCACTCCGAAACGATGGCGTCAACCTCGTCCACGGCGGCGACGCGGCTCTTCAGCGTCGCGAAGCGCGGATCCTCGCCCAGTTCAGGCCGGCCCATCGCGCGGGCGATGTTGCGCCAGTGCTGTTCGCCGACGCAGATGATCGCGATATGGCCGTCGCTGGTGGGATAGACGTTGTAGGGTGCTTCGGCGAGGCCGCCGTGACGGTTGCCGGTGCGCGGCGGCGGTGCATCGGCAGGGTCGATCCCCGCGCGATCCAGACCGAATTGCAGTCCCAGGCTCGATGCCAGCGACGGATATACGGCGTCCTGCATCGCCACCTCGACCCGTCGCGCGATGCCTGTGCGCTCGCGTTGGAACAGCGCGGTCACGATGGCGCCATAGAGATGCACGCCCGCGAAGAAATCGCACAGCGCCGGCCCCGCCTTGACGGGCGGACGGTCGGGAAAGCCGGTCGTGTGCATTACCCCCGACATCGCCTGAATCGTCAGGTCCATTGCGGGATAGTCGCGATACGGCCCATCGCTGCCGAACCCCGAGGAAGACGCATAGATCAGCCGGGGATAAAGCTTCTGCAATTCCTCGGCCGGGAAGCCGAGGCGCGCCATTGTGCTTGGGGCGAAATTTTCCACCAGCACATCGGCATCGGCCAGCAGCGCGTGCAGAGCCGCCTTGCCCTCGGCCGACTTGAGGTCGAGCACAAGGGATTCCTTCATGCCGTTCAGCATCGCGAAGGGAAGCGCCGCGCCGCCGACCACCCCGCGGCGCCGCAGGGATTCGCCGCCGGGCGGTTCCACCTTCAGGATCCTGGCGCCGGCCGCTGCCATCAAGAACGTGGCATAGGGGCCGTTGTAGATCTGGCTCAGATCGACGACCTTGATTCCGGCCAGCGGTTGTTCGGCGGGATCGATCATCCGCGCAACCTCCGCCGGGCCGCCGACCAGTCGTGGACCGGCCACATGTCCTGATCCTCGCCATGTCCCTTGTGGCCGTTGATGGTCCATTCGATCAGCCCGTTCGAGTCGATGAAGCTGTGCCGGTTGATGATGATGCCCGAGAGCCGCCGCCCCTCAGCGTAAAGATCGCGGCCCAGTTCGTCCTTGGCCTCGATGCGGATCTTCGTGACTACGTGCTGGTCCGGGCAACGCTCCACCCAGCGGCGGCCGGAAACGAGGTCCGCCGTCACCCCGTCGCGAATCTGGAAACCATAGGCGACGGGATAGTCGTCATCGTTCCATTTGGTGACCGCCAGGAAGGCGTCAGAAGGCGACGCTATCCCCGAAACATAGGCGCTCTTGCCCGGACGATGCTCGGGCCGCGGCCCCCAGGAGCGGTCGCGCATCGACAGGCAGTCGATCTCGATCTCTTCGCCATGCAGGACGATCTTGCCATGCGCGCGGCCGAACTGGTCGAAATGGCTCAGCTTCTGGAAGGACGACCCCGGTTTGGCAAGCGGCCGCGGCGGCATTACCGCGTCGAAGCGCAGATCGAGCGACAGTCGTCCTTCGTCCTCGAAGCCCAGCTCGTAGCTGGTCAGCGGCTCGATCGTCTTCATGCGAACGCCAGTCGGCAGTTGGATGTCGGTCAGGTCCTGGTCATCGGGAATGCGCAGCGCAGTATAGTTGGCGGAGTACGGAACCTCCCACGGAAGATGCGCCGTGCTGTCCCAGATCCAGCATCCCCCCGCTACCGTGCCGATGTTTGGCCGGAACATGCTGTAAAGCCAGCCGCCGAGACCGATCTCCGGCTTCGCGAACGAGAACCACGCCGTTTCGGTGATCCACCAGCGGTCGGACATCTGGTCGAAGTGAAACCGGTCATCGGCAGCGCTGACAGTGGTCTGCGGACGCGTTTCGGTCGTTGCATCAATCATCATCTGTTTCCTTCAGGGCGGGAAAGTCACGAGTTGCGAGGCCGCCTGAGCTTGGCGCCGCCATCTGCGCCTCGCGTGCTACGTCGCCTGCAAAGAACTCCAGCAACAGGTCGAAGGGAATAGACCCCGCCTCCAGTGGAACTGTCGCACCAGGAATCTTTGCAAGCAGATGTTCGATGGCCTCGGTGCGCGCCGCGCGCATCGCAGGCCCGAGACGGTCCGCTTCGCGCAGATACTTCACCACTTTCGCCAGGTTCTTGGAAGCAGCGACAATGGCGGGATCGTCGCTCACCTCCGCGATCCGGTGGCGCAAGTCGGCGATGACACTGTCGTAAAGCGGCGTCAGGGCGGTTTCATCCACCATGAGGGGTGGCCGGTGCGGCAAGGCCGTTCCGGTGGCCGCGGCCAATGCATCCACCAGCAAGCGCCGATTCAGCGCTCGGGAAACGATCGAGTTCCCCGGTTCTCCGGTCACATTGCGGTGGCGAATGATGACAACCCGTGTCGAGACAAAGACGCGGTGGTACAGGATGCGCCCTGTATCCACGGGACGCCCCGCTGCCGCCTCATAGGCCCGGATCCGGGCAGGGAAGTCCGGCACCGGCTCCATGACGGCACGCATCGAGAACCATGCCAGATCCTCCATCGGGTCGCCGACATGCGCAAGCTCCCAGTCGAGCAGCGCCGTCATCCGATCGCCTTCGAAGAGGAAATTGCCCGGCCCGGCATCGCCGTGAACCAGAACCGGCGCTTCCGGAGGGTCGGGCAGATTCGCATCAAGCCAATCGAGAGCCATCTCGATAAGCGGGTCACGTTCGCCCGACTCCTGATACATCGCCCGCCAGATCGCCAGTTCCTCCGACACGCAGGCAGCGATCGTGGCATGGCGATCATCCGCAAGCCCCGTCTCCGCAATCGGCACGGCGTGCAGCTGCGCGAGGGCTGACACGAAATCGTCCGCAATGGCCGCCTTGCGCTGGTCATCGTCGATCCGCCGGAAGTCAGCCCTGCCGGGGGCCAGTTCCGTCAGAATCGCCTGCACCTCATCGTTCACGGCAATCAGGCGCGGCGCCCGCACATCGGTGTTCGCAAGAACCTGATAGAATCTGGCCTCACGCCAGACCGTATAGGCTTCGGCTGAAGGGGGCCGTGGCGGCTGATAACGAAGATACAGTTTCGTTCCGTCGTCGGCGGTCACTGCCCACGACCTGCAGCGATTGCCGCCGGAGATTGGCTTCCACTTGGAAATGCCTACCCCCGCGACATCTTCGACCCACGCGCGAAGCTCTGCTTCGGACGCCTCCCGCCCCAGGTTCGCCTTGTCCTGTTCTGCTCTCGACCCGTCCAACTGCCCGCATCCTTCTCTCCTGCCAGGCAATTCATATACCACTCGACAAGGCAGATCAAATAAAATATTAGACCATTAAGAATGATCCGATGTTCAGCGTGGAGGTAACAGTGGCAGGGCTCTATTTCGACGAAATGACCGTTGGGCAGGTATTCAGACACGACATTCGTCGCACGATCACCGAGGCAGACAACGTCTGGTTCAGCGCGCTGACCCATAACCCCGCCTATCTGCATCTCGACGAGGATTACTGCCGGCGCGAGACCGAGTTCGGCCAGCGCCTGCTCAACAGCGGTTTCCTGCTGTCGCTGATGGTGGGGGTGTCCGTTGGCGAAACCACGCTGGGGACCGCTGTCGCGAATCTCGGCTGGGACGAGGTGCGATTCCCCAAACCCGTTTTCCACGGCGACACGATCCGGGTCGAGACGGAGGTGCTGGAACTGCGCGAAAGCCGCTCACGCCCCAATGCAGGCATCGTCACCTTCCAGCATCGTGCCTACAACCAGCATGGCGATCTTGTCGGCCACTGCAAGCGCAGCGGCCTGCAGCTGAAACGGCCCGCAGCATGAACCCGCGGTCGTTCCTGTTCGTCCCGGGGGACCGTGAAAAGAAGCTCGCACGTCAAGCGGATTCCGGCGCCGGCGCCTTGATCCTCGACCTGGAGGCCTCGGTGGCACCCGAGCGCAAGGCAATCGCGCGCGGCATGGTGCTCGAATATCTTCGTGCCGCACATGGCGGGCCGGAACTGTGGGTGCGAATCAATCCGATGTCAGACAGCGGACTGGACGATGTGGTTGCCGTGGTCCAGGGCGCGCCTGCGGGCCTGGTGGTGCCCCGGCCCCGTCTCGCTGCCGCGACAAGCGGTCGATGTGATCGCGACGGAGCATGGCGTCGCGGATCTGCGGGGATTGCCAGTCAATGCGCGGGCCGAACGGATCATTGCGATTGCTGCGCCCCCCACCGTGCGGCGCTTGAGGATGCGGCCCGGATTTCGCTCGCGCCGCTCTAGATCAACAGGAGAAACAACGTGAAGCGGACAAACAAGGTCATCATCAGCTGCGCGATAACGGGCTCCATCCACACGCCGTCGATGTCGCCGCACCTGCCGGTTTCTGCCGCCGAGATCGCGGAACAGGCAATCGGCGCGGCCCGGGCCGGGGCGGCAATCCTGCACCTGCACGCGCGCGACGAGGCGACCGGCCGCCCGACACAGGATCCGGAAGCGTTCAAGCGCTTCCTGCCGCGCATCAAGCAGGGCTGCGACGCCATCGTGAACATCACCACCGGCGGCGGGCTGGGCATGACCCTGGACGAACGCCTCGCCGCCGCAAAATGGGCCGAGCCAGAGATCGCGTCGATGAACATGGGTTCGTTCAACTTCAATATCTCGGGCGCCGCGGCCCGCGTCGCGAAGTTCCAGAACGACTGGGAACAGCCCTATCTGGAGATGACCAAGGACTTCATCCTCTCGAACACCTTCGCCCAGATCGAGAGAGCCATGACGGAACTCGGCGACCTGGGCACCCGCTTCGAGTTCGAGTGCTACGACACCGGACATCTCTACAACCTCGCGCATTTCGCCGACCGCGGCCTCGTCAAGCCGCCGTTCTTCGTGCAATCGATCTTCGGCATTCTCGGCGGCATCGGCCCCGAGCCGGAGAATCTCATGTCGATGAAGGCCACTGCCGACCGGCTTTTCGGCAGCGACTACCTTCTGTCGATCCTGGCGGCGGGCCGGCACCAGCTTCCCTTCACCACGATGGGCGCGATCCTTGGCGGCCATGTCCGTGTCGGGCTTGAGGACAACCTCTTCCTTGCCAAGGGAGAACTCGCCACCTCCAACGCCGAACTGGTCGCCAAGAGCGCGCGCATTCTGGGAGAGCTCGGCCTTGCCATCGCCACCCCGGACGAGGCCCGCGAGATGCTGGGCACCAAGGGCGCCGCCAACGTCGCATTCTGAGGATCACGATGCCGAACTCCATTCCCGCCTATTCGCTGCCCGACCGCAACCGGCAGGTGCTGCTGACCACCCGCCCGGACGGCATCCCCCAAGCCTCGCACTTCACCCTCGCGGAAACCTCGGTTCCCGAGCCGGGCGAAGGGCAGATGCTGGTCCGCAACATCTATCTTTCAGCCGATCCGGCGCAGCGGGGCTGGGCCTCGTCCGAGGCGAATTACGCCGCTCCGGTGCCGATTGGGGGGCCGATGCGGGCACTGGCGGTCGCGGTCGTGGTCGCCTCACGGGCCAAAGGCTATGCGGTGGGCGACTTTCTCTACGGCTTCTTCGGATGGCAGGATTACGCCGCCGTCGGGCCTGAAGCAGTGCTGCACCGGGCGACCGAGGATCTTCCGCTCGACGCCTTCGGGGCGCTCGTCGGGATCAACGGCATCACCGCCTATCTGGCGTTGACCAAGCTCGGCCGTCCGGTGGCGGGCGATACGCTGGTCGTTTCGACCGCCGCGGGTTCGGTCGGCTCCTTCGTCGGCCAGATCGGCAAGAGCATGGGTTGCCGGACCGTGGGCCTGACCGGCGACGACGCCAAGGTTGCCCGTTGCCACGACCGCTTCGGCTATGACGAGGCGATCAACTACCGTACCGGGAATATCGCCGCAGCCGTCAAGCGCGCCGCGCCGGATGGCGTCAACCTCTATTTCGACAACACGGGCGGGCCGATCCTGGACACGGTGCTGCGGCAGATGGCGGTTGGCGGCCGTGTCGTGCAATGCGGCACCGCCTCTGTCGGATCATGGGTCCCCGCCCCCACCGGCCCCCGCAACGAGCGCGAAATCCTGACCCGCCGGCTGGTCTGGTCGGGTTTTGTGATCTTCGACCACATGGCCGACTACGCCCGCGCGGCAAGCGAGATGGCGCAGCTTTGGCGTCAGGGCAAGGTCGTCTACGACATCGACCTTGCCGAGGGGATCGAGGCCGCGCCGGGCGCCATCGCGGCCCTCTACGCCGGCGAGAATACCGGCAAGCGCCTGATCCATATCGGCTGAGGAGGAGCCCGAAATGTTGATTGACCTCACCCCCGACCAGCAGGCCATCGACGCAAGCGTGCGCCAGCTTTGCGCCCAATTCAGCGACGAGTACTGGACCAAGTGCGAGGAGGACTGTCGCTTTCCCGAGGAATATTACCGCGCGATGGCCGACGCGGGCTGGCTTGGCATCACCATGCCGGAAGAGCTCGGCGGGGCCGGCCTCGGCGTCACCGAAGCGGCGATCATGATGCATGCGGCCACATCGTCGAACGGAGGGTATTCGGCGGCCTCGGCCATCCACATCAACCTGTTCGGGCCTCACGCAATCGTCGTCCACGGCACGCCCGAGCAGAAGGCGCGCTGGCTGGAGCCCCTGGTGCAGGGGCGCGAAAAGGCCTGCTTCGGCGTGACCGAGCCGGATGCCGGACTCGACACCACCTCGATCAAGACCTTCGCCCGCAGGGTCGATGGCGGCTACATCGTCAATGGCCGCAAGATATGGACCTCGACCGGACAGGAGGCGGACCGCATCATCCTTCTGGCGCGCACCACGCCGAAGGAGGAGTGCAAGAAGCCCACGCAGGGGATGACGCTGTTCTACACCCCGCTGGATCGGTCCAGGGTCGAGGTGCGGCGCATCCACAAGATGGGACGCAACGCCGTGGATTCGAACGCCACCTTCATCGACAATCTCTTTGTCCCTGACGAGGACCGGATCGGCGAGGAAGGCAAGGGGTTCAACTACCTGCTCGACAGCCTCAACCCCGAACGCATTCTCGTTGGCATCGAGGCGATCGGTCTCGGGCGCGACGCACTGCAGCGGGCTGCCCGTTATGCAAAGGAACGTGTCGTCTTTGGCCGGCCCATCGGCAAGAACCAAGGCATCCAGCACCCTCTGGCCGAAGCCTGGACCTATCTTGAAAGCGCCTACTGGATGTGTCTGCGGGCGGCTTACCTCTACGACAAGGGCATGCCCTGCGGGGCCGAGGCGAACGCGGCCAAGTTCCTGTCGGCACGCGCGGCCTTCGACGCCTCGACCAAGGCGGTGCTGACTCATGGCGGCATGGGCTATGCGCAGGAATACCAGGTCGAGCGGCTGTTTCGCGAATCCATCCTGCCGCGCATCGCCCCGGTGACAGAGCAGCTGATCCTGTCCTTCATCGCAGAGAAGGTGCTGGATCTTCCCAAGTCCTACTAAGCTACATCCCAGGGGAGGGGGAGACGAAATGGAAATGCGAAAGCCGAAGGACTTCTATTCCGGGCTGCTGTTCCTCGTGATCGGCCTCGGCACGATTGTCTTGACCCGCGAACTGACGTTCGGGACCGCGCGCAGCATGGGGCCAGGATACTTCCCCACCATGCTTGGCGGGCTGATCTCCGCACTTGCCCTGGTGCTGATGGTGCGGGCCTTCAGGGGCGAGGCGGAGGCCATGGAGCCCCTGAACCTGTTCGCTGCACGTGCGGTCATCGCGATCCTTGGCTCATGCCTGATCTTCAGCGTGCTCGTGCGTCCGGCAGGGATGATCCCTGCTGTTGCGGTGACGGTGCTCGTGGCTGCCTGGGGCATGCGTGGCTTCGGCTGGCGCACGGCAGCGATCCTGGCAGGGGTGCTCGCCATCGGCTGCTGGCTGGCCTTCGTTGTCCTGCTGGGGCTGCCGGTGCGGGGCTTCGGCCCATGGTTCGGGGTGTAAGAAATGGAGTTTCTGGCGAATCTGAGCCTCGGCTTTTCCGAGGCAATCACCCCGATAAACCTGTTCTACTGCTTTCTTGGCTGTTTTCTGGGCACGCTGATCGGAGTATTGCCGGGCCTCGGCCCCCCCGCGACGATCGCGATGTTGCTGCCGATGACCTTCACGCTGGAGCCCACAACCTCGCTGATCATGCTGGCGGGTATCTACTACGGCGCTCAGTATGGCGGCTCCACCACGGCGATCCTTGTAAACCTGCCGGGTGAATCCTCGTCCGTGGTGACGGCTCTGGACGGCTACCAGATGGCCCGCAAGGGCAAGGCCGGCCTCGCATTGTCGACGGCTGCCCTTGGGTCTTTCTTCGCCGGGACGGTAGCGACGATCGTGATTGCCGCGGTGTCACCATTGTTGGCTGCCGCCGCGCTGCAGTTTCACGCGCCGGAATACTTCGCCCTCATGGTCCTCGGCCTGATCGCTTCGGTCGTACTGGCACAGGGATCGCTGATCAAGGCGTTGGCGATGATCCTCTTCGGGCTGATCGTCGGTGTGGTCGGAACCGATATCACCACCGGGGCAACCCGCATGACGCTGGGCCGGCCGGAACTGCTTGACGGCGTGTCGATCGTGGCGGTTGCGATGGGCGTCTTCGGGCTGGGCGAGATCATGCAGAACCTTCTGCACGGCGACGAGGAACGAACGGCCTATCGTGCGCAACTTCGCGGGCTCCTGCCGTCGCGTGCAGACCTGCGGCGCATTTCGGGCCCTGTGCTGCGCGGTACCGGGATCGGGACGCTCCTGGGTATCCTGCCGGGCGGTGGGGCTCTCCTGTCGTCCTTCACCGCCTATGCAGTCGAGAAGAAACTGGCCGACGATCCGCACCGCTTCGGAAAAGGCGCGATCGAGGGTGTCGCAGCACCCGAGGCCGCCAACAACGCCGGGGCGCAGACCTCGCTCATTCCGCTGCTGACACTGGGACTGCCGTCGAACGTCATCGCGGCGCTCATGGCCGGCGCCATGATCATCCAGGGCATCCAGCCGGGACCGGACGTGATGACCCTTCAGCCGGCCCTGTTCTGGGGACTTGTCGCCTCCATGTGGGTCGGCAACTTCATGCTGGTGCTGCTGAACCTTCCGCTGATCGGGCTGTGGGTCAAGCTGCTGACCATCCCCTACAAGCTGCTGTTTCCGGCTATCCTGGTGTTCTGCGCGATCGGGGTGTTCTCGCTGAACTTCTCGAGTTTCGACATCTGGGTAATGGTGCTGTTCGGCGGCCTCGGATACCTTTTCCGAAGGCTGGACTGTGAACCGGCCCCCTTCCTGCTGGGTATGGTGCTGGGTCCGATGATGGAAGAGAATCTGCGCCGCGCCATGCTGCTGTCTCGGGGCGATCCGCTGGTGTTCCTGGAGCGGCCAATCAGCGCGGCGCTGTTGACGATGGCGGCGCTGGCCATCCTGTTCGTGTGCCTTCCCGAGATCCGCCGCAAGCGCGATGAGGCCTTGCAGGAATGAGACGTTGCACCTCGCTCAAGGACCGAACGCTTCCACTTCACCGCACTATCTCTGCGCGACTCGGCGGATGGACGCGGCGCATGGACTTGTAAGAAGGAGGCGAATTTGCCATTTAGCCGGTAAAGCCGAAAGTGACAGACATGGCAGATCAGAACGGTAGCGGAATTGCGCCGATCAACGCCCCCAAGGCGTCAGACATTCTCGCATCCCAGCTTCGCGACATGATCGTCGCGGGGACGTTTCCACCCGGCAGCTATCTTCCGAATGAACGTCAGATGGTTGCCGACAGCGGATTGAGCCGAACCTCAGTACGCGACGCGCTGCGCGTGCTGGAGGCAGAAGGGCTGATCTCGACACGGGTCGGCCGGAGCGGGGGATCGATGGTCACCCGTCCGCAGCGCGATGTCTTGGCGCGCTCGCTGGAGCTCTTCGTGCGCACTCATGAGATCCGCCTCGACGCTCTTCTGGAATGCCGGGTCGCGGTGGAGCCGACGCTTGCGCGGCTCGCCGCTTGCAGGCGGACGGCGCAGCAGCTTGCGGAAATGGACGCCCTGCACGACCGCTTTGTCAAATCCGGCGACGACATTCTGGAATACAAGACGGTAAACCTTGAGTGGCACCTTGCCATTGCGCGTGCAAGCGGAAACGAGCCCCTCATGGCCCTGATGGAGGCGATTGCCCAGCCGGTGCGCGACGCGATGGATTACAAGGAAGTCACCACACTCGATCGGCGCCAAGGGGCCATAAGCGCCCACGCTGCGATCATGGAGGCCATTCGCGAGCAGGACGGCGAAAAGGCCGAACGGCGCATGGCGCGTCATGTCGTCGCTTATCGCGAGATCGCTCTGCAGGAAGCGGAGCAGCCATCGACCGCGCTGCTGACGAACAGATGACCCAAGCGAAAGCCTGGGCGAAGGTTCAATGCCGGAGCGATAATTCCCTGTCGGGGCCTGCATGACGCATGATCAAGGGCGTTTGCACGCAGCCGGAATACCAGGGTTTGCCAGCGACCCCGCGCGATCACATGGCGGTAAATCCACCATCGATCACGAGTTCGGCGCCGGTCACGAACTGCGCCTCGTCGGACGCGAGATAAGGAACCACGTCGGCGATGTCATCGGGCTGCCCCACGCATCCGACCGGTTGGTTCCAGCCCGAGGACAACCGCTGGGGCGCGGGCGAGGCCGCCATCCTTGCCAGCCTGACGCGACCTGGTCAGGAAGCACAGCGCCGATCCGGCGCGGGTCTATGTCGCCGGCCTGTCTGTAAACGCTCCGATGGCGCTGCGGTGGCCCGCGCCTAGCCCGAGCTTTTCGCGGCCGTTGGCGTGCATTCCGGACTGCCGGCGGGCGCGGCCCGCGACCAGGCCTCGGCGCTTGTGGCGATGCAGCGCGGCGATCCGGGCTTGCGCCAGATGCTGCCGATGCCGACGGTCGTCTTCCACAGCAGCCCGCGTGGTCAATCCCCGCAACGGACGGTTGGTGGTCTTGCGCGCCCGCGAGCCTTGCCCGGCCCTGCGCGGCGCCGAGACCGCCGGCCAGGTGCCGAATGGCCGCGCTTATCGGCGGGCCGTCTATCGCTTCGGCTCGGGCCGTCCGCTGGTCGAGCATTGGAGCGTCGCGGGATCGGGCCATGCCTGGTCCGGCGGCTCGTCCCGGGGGCGTTTCACCGACCCGAAAGGCCCGGACGCCTCGCGCGAGATGATCCGCTTTTTCCTGCGCCACAGCCTGGCCCGCGCCATTCCCGGCGCGCGGGACGAGCGGTCGCCCGGCCCGGCCAGCTAATGGGTCGCCCCGGTTTTCTTGGCATCTTCGGGCCGGGCATCGCCAATGGACTGGTTACCGGTGGACCGCAGCTCGGCGCCGGAGCCGTCGCCGCACCGGTCTCACCATCGGCGGCGCGGTCATGGCAGCAGGCGGCGCGACCATGCTCGCGGCCCGCACCGGCGGCATGGCTCTCTCCGGCGGCGCTGCCACCGTTCGGACAGGCGCGGCGGCTGCGGGTGCGGCCTCGACCGCCTACAGGCTCGGCGCCATAGGCCATTCCGGCGCGGGCGGCATCGCTTCCGGCATGGGCAGCGTCGCCAACGCCACGGCCTCTGGTGCGATCTCGCCCCTGCGCCGCATGGTCGGGAAGGCCGCGGGCGGCATCAAGCCAGCTATGCCTCCGGCGCGAAGGGCGTTTTGCGGCTACCGGCGGCACGTCCACCATGGGCACTGCCGGGGGCGCCCCCACTGGTGCAGGCGCCGACGCTGCCATGCCTGATGGCGCACCCGAATGGGCCCAAAAAATGCGCCGGAGCCAGGCGCTGAGCCGTGGGCTCTCGATCGCCGGCCACGCCATCCGCTCCGGCGACGACCATGCCGGTGGCGCTTCGATCAACCTTTCCGAAAGAAACCGCTGATGAACATTTTTCGACGCCCCGCGACCCATTGCGGCAAGACGCCCGAGCCGGAAGGAAGGCGGCGCAGGTCTGGGACGAGCGCATCGGCTCTCCACACAGGAGGTTCGCGCTCTGCTCACCACTCGCAAGCGGTGCAACAAGGGTTCATCACGCTGGAAACATTCCTGAGCGGGTTATTGCGGAACTTTGGTCTCAAGGTTGGCCCTATATTCCTCATGGTGGCGACGGGTTTGGCCTGGGCCTGCATGTCTGTCAGCAGATCGTCTCGGCGGCCGGAGGTCGGCTGGAGAGCATCTCGCCGGCGCCAAGCCGGACGGATGGGTTTATCGCGGGCGTCACCTCGCTGCCGTCCCCGGTTCGCGAGGGCTGATGGCAGGCAGGGCTCGGGTCAGGGTCGCCCCCGGCCCATTCGGGACAGTATCATGACCGGCAGCATGCCGATCAGGACGATCAGCATGGCGGCAATCGCGGCTTCCTCGTAGGTGCCCCGGGCGGCCTCGCCATAAAGATGGGTTGCCAAGGTTTCGAAATTCAGAGGCCGCAGCAGCAATGTCGCCGGCAGTTCCTTCATGCAGTCCACGAAGACAAGCAGGCCGGCCGAGGCGATCGCGGTTTTCGAAAGGGGCAGATGGATTCCCAGGAACGCTCCCGTGGGCGTTCGGCCCAGCATCCGCGCCGCATGGTCCAGCGAGGGCGGGATGCGGGCGAACCCGGCCTCGATTCCGCCGGTGGAGATTGCCATGAACCGCGCAGAATAGGCCAGCACCAGCGCGGCACCGGAACCCAGCAGCAGAAGGCCGGGTGCAGCGCCGGTCAGCCGCTCGACGCCGCTGGCCCAGAAACGGTCGAACATGCCGACCGGGTAAAGCAGGCCGATGGCCAGGACGGTTCCCGGCACCGCATAGCCCAGCGTCGACGCCCGCGCGGCAAGCGAAGTGGTCCGGCCCGGACAGTTTCTCGCGGCATAGGCGAGCACCAGGCCAGACAGCAGCACGAGCACGGTGGCAAGTGCGGAAACCGCGACGGTGTTGCCGATCTCGGCCCAGATGCGCGGCGAAACGCCGGCGAAGCTGATGCGCTTCCAGGCTTCCCGGCACAGGTAGGCCGCCGGAGCGATGAAGCCGGCCGCGACTGGAAACAGGCACAGGCCGAAAGCACTTGCCGCCCGCCAGCCGCGCAGCCGGGTGGGAGACATCACGCGGGGTTTTTGCGCCGCGGTGGCGAAGCGCTGATTGCGGCGCGCATGACGCTCGACCAGCACCAGCAGGACCACGATTGCCAGCATGACCAGTGCGATCTGCGCGGCGCCCGGCATATCCGAGCGGTTGATCCAGGTCGAATAGATCGACGGCGTCAGGGTTCTGACCCCAAGGAATTGCGAGGCGCCGATGTCGTTCAGCGTCTCCATCAGCGCCAGGCTGACGCCCACCGCAATCGCCGGTCGCGCCAGCGGCAGTGCCACGCGGCGAAAGACGCCGTTCCGGCGCGTGCCCAGGGTCCGAGAGACCTCGACCAGATTCGCCGCCTGCGTCAGGAACATCGCCCGGGTGGTCAGGTAGACATAGGGATAGAGCACCAGTCCCAGGAGCAGGATGCAGCCGGTCATCGAGCGGATGTCGGGCAGGCGGAACTCGCGCGGGCTGGAATAGCCCAGAATGCTGCGCAAGGCGCCCTGCACCGCGCCCACCGGGTGCAGGATGTCCAGATAGGCATAGGCGATGATATAGGTCGGCACCGCCAGCGGCAAAAGCAGCGCCCATTCGAAAATCCGTCGCCCGGGAAAGTCGTAGGCCGTGACCATCCAGGCGGTCGTGGTTCCGATCACCGTC
Organism: Paracoccus sp. N5; assembly: GCF_000371965.1. Classification (NCBI taxonomy): domain Bacteria; kingdom Pseudomonadati; phylum Pseudomonadota; class Alphaproteobacteria; order Rhodobacterales; family Paracoccaceae; genus Paracoccus; species Paracoccus sp. N5. The sequence continues at coordinate 687,457 of NZ_AQUO01000001.1, forward strand.
ACCAGCACGCCCACCCCCGCCAGCAGGATGACCGTGTTCCACAGTGCCGACGGCAAGACATTGGCCAGCATATGCGGCCACAGCCCGGCGCTGCCCTGGAACGCGATCAGAAGCAGCGACAGCACGGGCAGGCAGACCAGCGCCGCGGCAAGCAGCGCGGCAAGCCGCCACGCGCCGCCGCTGCGGCGGCGCCAGGGCAGCACATTCGGCAAGATCGGCTCGGCTGACTTCATGGGACCGGGAAACGGCGATGGCCGCCGAAGCGGGCCATCGCCGAAGGGATGGCGATCAGTTGTCAAACCCGATCCGCTCGGCCATCTGGGTGGCGGCCGCGCGGAACTTCACGCCTTCGACGATGTCGATGGTGTCCGGGGTCAGCGTGCCGAATTCGGCGACCAGCGGATCGACAGTGGCATTCGCATTGACCGGATATTCGAAATTCGCCTTGGCATAGATCGCCTGCGCCTCGTCCGAGACGAGATACTCCAGGAACTGGACCGCCTGGTCCTTGTTGGGCGCGTGGCGCGCCACGGCGGCGCCGGTGATGTTGACCTGCGTGCCGCCGTCTTCAAAGGTCGGCAGGATCATGCGGATCGCCTTGGCCCATTCCTCTTGCTCGGGGCCACCGGCACCGCTGCGCATCAGGCCGACGTAATAGGAATTCGCGATGCCGATCTCGCAAAGGCCGCCCATGATGTCGCGCGCCACGTCGCGATCCCCCCCTGCCGCCGGCCGGGCGAGGTTGGCCTTGAGGCCGGTCAGCCATTTTTCGGCCGCTTCCTCGCCATGATGCGCGATGAACGAACCAGTCAGCGCGACGTTGTAGGGGTGCAGGCCGGACCGCATGCACAGCTTGCCCTTCCAGGCCGGATCGGCGAGCTGCTCATAGGTGATCTTGTCAAGCTCGAGATCCTTGGCCACATAAACCGCGCGGGCGCGCATCGACAGCGCGAACCAATGGCCGTCGTCATCGCGCAGCGTTTCGGGAATCGTGCTGTTCAGGACCTGCGACTCGACGCTTTGCGTCAGGCCCTTCTCGACCAGATCGATCAGAACCCCCGCATCGACCGTCATCAGCACGTCGGCCGGCGATTTGTCCCCTTCGGCGATGACGCGTTCGGCAACGCCATCCTGCAGGAAGATGGTATTGACCGTGACGCCGCTCGATTTGGTGAAGGCGTCGATCAGCGGTTGGATCAGTCCAGGCTCGCGCGTGGTATAGAGATTGAGTTCATCTGCCGATGCCGCTTGCGCTCCTGCCAAAACCAGCACCGATCCGAAAATCGCCCCACCAAACTTCGTGCATCCCGTCGCCATGACGCTCCCTCGTTCATGAGTAAAAAGGTCAGGCCTTGGGCCTGCCGATTCAGGAGAAGCATAGTTGACTGTAGTAGTAAAGCTTTTCGCGCAAGGTTCGGCTTCAGGTCCACATCGATAATGGAAGGCCCGCAGCGTCATGGCGAAGCATTTCTGACCATATGTTTTCAAAAGATAAAAATCTGATCACGGATCACGGAAACCTGTGCCCTCTGGCCGGGACGAAGGCGTGATCGCCGTGTCGAGCGAATTTTCAAAGGCTGCGGAAGCGCTGCTACGGCGACAAGGGTTTGCTCTATTTCCCCCATCAAGACGCAATCGACGACCGTGCAATCGATACCGCCGAGGTCGGGATCGAGGCAAAGGCTGTGAGGGCGCACATGAAGCGTCGCCTGGCCATCGGCAAGATCCGGGGCCTCGAACCGGCCCAGCGGGGTTTCGAGAAAGCCGTTCCGGCACAGGCCCGAGATCTTGTTGAAGGTCGAGAAGAACTCGGCCGTATAGGCGTTCGCCGGCCTGTCATAAAGGTCGCTGCCCGAGCCCTCCTGCACGATTTCCCCCGATCGCATCAGCACCACCCGATCGCCCGCCGACAGCGCCTCCTCGGGGTCGTGCGTCACCATGATCACGGTGGTGCCCAACTCGCGCAAAAGCGAGATCGTCTCGGCGCGGATGCCGTCGCGCAGGCTGCGGTCCAGGTTCGAGAAAGGCTCATCCATGAGCAGGATCTGCGGCTGGGGGGCCAGAGCACGGGCCAGGGCCACGCGTTGCTGTTCGCCGCCCGAAAGCATATGCGGAAATCTGGAAACGAGGTGCTCCAGCCCCAGACGCGCGACGATCTCGCGGCATCTGGCTTGCGCTGCGGGTCGGGCCAGGCGCTTCAGGCCGAACAGGATGTTGTTTTCCACGGTCAGGTGCGGAAACAGCGCGTAATCCTGGAACATGAAGCCGATATTGCGCGCTTCGGGCTCGACGAAGCTCTCTGGCCGGGACATATCGCATCCGTCGATCAGAATGCAGCCCCGCTCCGGGGTTTCGAGGCCGGCGATGGCGCGCAGAAGCGTGGACTTGCCGCATCCCGAATGGCCGACAAGGCAGATGAACTCGCCATGCGCCACACAAAGCGAGAGATCATCGAGCGCAATGACAGAGCCGAACCTGTGCGTGACACCGGAGAGCTGAAGATGAGGGTGCAGCGCCGATCCTGTCATTCTATCCCTTTCGCAATCTGCCCGCTCATGCTCCGGCGCGGTGAAGGTCGTGCCCACCGACCGTTTCGGGCAGGCGGCCCGCGTTCTTTGTAAAGCGCGCGGCCAACGAAGAAAATATCGCCTGTCTACTCAGGGGTGGCTGCACAATGTCGGGACGGATGCCTGACGGTAAGTAACGACGGGTGCGATGGCTGGCGCCTGCCGGGTGCGCATTTCGAACCGCCCGGCCAGAGCGAGACTCAGCGCCGCCGGCCGCTCTATGCCTTGACCTTCTGTCCATGGTCATGAGCATCAGAGGGCAAGTTTCTGACGCGCCTTGGCAAGACGGGGGAGATCCGGGATGCGAGGCCCCTAATGGAACCCCTCCAAGCCCTGCTTGGGCTCTACGCCAGGCACCCGCACGAACAGCGACTCGTCCACCGGGACATCATCATAGAACAGAAATCTTTCCACCAATACGACTCCCATCTTTCGCCGTACGCCATGAGCCAAGTCGCCAGTCGGATCCGATCCTGACGCGGTATGCCATTTTGACCGGCAATAGCCGGCGGATTTAGGCAGGGCTCACTGGCCGGATGCTCGACGACCGGCTTTTCAGTGCTCATAACTCGGACCACATGCGGATCAGGTTGTGACGGATTCCGGTCACCGCATCGCGCTGGGCGCGGAAGTCGAGGATGTTACCGTAGGGTTTGGAATCGTTGACCTGCTCCCCGGATTGTCTTCGTTCAGAAGTCAGCTCTGTTCCGGGTTTGGTCCTTCTCTGCCCGGTTGCGGTATTCCCGCGGAGTGAGCCCGTTGAGGCTCGTGTGCGGGCGGTGGTGATTGTCATCGTCGCGCCACGCCGCGATCAACTGGCGAGCCCGGTCAGGCTGGCGAACAGGTGCTCATTGAGACACGCGTCCCGCAGGCGGCCATTGAAGCTCTCGACGAAGCCGTTCTGCATCGGTTTGCCGGGTGCGATGGAGTGCCGCTCAACGCCGCGTTCTTCCTGCCAGCGCAGGATCGCGTTCGAAGTCGACTCAGTGCCGTTGTCGGAGAGCACCATGCAGGGCAGACCCCCGCATCTCGGCGATCCGGTCGAGTTCCCGGGCAACCCGGTGCCCGGTGAGCGAGGTGTCGACGACCGCCGCCAGCATTCCCGGCTGAAGTCGTCGATCACGCACAGGATCCGGAACCTGCGGCCATGGACCAGCTGTCGGAGACGAAGTCCAAGCTCCAGCGCTGGTTCGGTCCCTGCGGGATCGCCATCGGCGCCCACGTTCCGAGCACCCGCTTGCGGCCGCCGCTTGCGCACCGTCAGCCGCTCTGCGCGGTAGAGGCGGCGGAGCTTCTTCCAGTTCGCTGACCTCCAGGCCGCCATACTTCGAGCGCCACTTGTAGAAGGTCGCATCGCTGATGCCGTGCTTGCGGCACAGCTCCAGTGCCAACAGGCCGGCTGCATGCTCCTTCAGGATGCCCGATGATGGTCTCTGAGCACCTCCCCGAAAATCGGACAGTGACGTAAGCTCTGATCTTCCGTCTGCTGGTCTCCAAGAACGAGGAGAACAGACGATGTCGAAACGCAGGAACCATGACGCGGGCTTCAAGGCTCGCGTGGCGCTGGAAGCCGTGAAGGGCGAGCGCACCGTGTCGGAGCTGGCCGCGGAATACGGCGTGCATCCGACGATGATCCACCAGTGGAAGAAGGCGCTGCTCGAGGGGGCATCGGACATCTTCGAACGCGGCAGGAAGAAGAAGGCCGAGGTCGACGAGGAGACGGTGCGATCGCTGCACGCCAAGATCGGAGAGCTGGCCGTCGCCAACGATTTTTTGTCACGAAAGCTCAAGCCCTGGACCGGCAGGTGAGGCGCGGGATGATCGAACGCTCTCACCCCACGCTGTCGGTCGGGGCGCAATGCCGTCTGCTGTCGATCTCGCGGTCGTCGTTCTACTACGCACCGCAGGGCGAGACCGAGATGAACCTGGCGCTCATGCGGCTGATCGACCGTCAGTTCCTGGAAACCCCCTTCTACGGCGTCCAGCAGATGACCTGGCACCTGCAGAACGAAGGGCACCCAGTGAACATGAAGCGCATCCGGCGGCTGATGCGGCTCATGCGTCTGATGCCGATCTACCAGAAGCCCAACACCAGCAAGCCTGCGAAGGGGCACAAGACCTACCCCTATCTGCTGGGTGGCCTGCGGGTCGATCGGCACAACCATGCCTGGTGTGCCGACATCACCTATCTGCCGATGCGACGAGGCTTCCTCTACCTGGTCGCCATCATGGACTGGTTCACCCGCAAGGTGCTGGCCTGGCGCATCTCGAACACGCTCGAAGCCGACTTCTGCGTCGAGGCGCTGAACGAGGCGGTCCACCGCTTCGGCCCGCCCGAGATCATGAACACCGATCAGGGCTCGCAGTTCACGTCCTTCGCCTGGACCGACCGGCTGAAACGGATCGGCACCCGGATCTCGATGGACGGCAAGGGCCGGTGTCTCGACAACATCTTCATCGAGCGCCTTTGGCGGTCCCTGAAGTATGAGTGCGTCTATCTGCACGCCTGGGAGACCGGCTCGCAGGCGAAGGCGGGCGTTGGCCGATGGATCACCTTCTACAACCACCAGCGGCCCCACGCCGCCCATGGCGGACAGCCGCCCGCCGTGGTCTACTTCAACCAGATCGAAACCGATCAGCAGGGGCAGAGAGTAGCTTAAATCATCCCGGAAACTGTCCAAGAGATGGGGAGTAGCTCATGACAACCATCACGGCACAGAGATCTGAACAGCCGCGCAGCCTCGGACGGGCTGCTTTTTCATGCACAACGACAACCTGACTTTGCGGGTTCTGTGCTCAACGGCAAAGATCAAGGACGGAGAACAAAATGCACTTGCAAGGACTTATCCGCAGACGCGCCCCCGATCGACGCGTCCAGGAATCCCAGGCCAAGGAGTCGATGGCCGCCCTCTGCATCAACGGGGTCCGTCATGCAGAGCGCTGAGACCGCATCCGCTGCCGGACCGACCACCCGTATGGATTCCCTTGTCGCGATCCTCGAGCGGCGCGGCGACATATCGAGCGATCTGTTCCAGCGCTACTGGCGCGACGTTCACGGCGTTCTTGCAACCCGGATTCCCGGCTTTACCTCTTATGTCCAGTATCACCTACTTCCCGATCCCTTCACGCCGCCGGGACAGCCCCCCGCGAGCAATCCGATCGACGGCATTGCCGAGGTAATCTTCGCGCCAAGTTCCGGCTCTGGCGGGCTCGCGTCCAGCCAGGTCAGCGATTTCATTCGCCGGGACGAGCAGATCCTGTTCAGTCGCGTGGTCTCCATCCCGCTCAGCGCGAGGCGCGGACGGTCTGGTCCGAGGATGTCTGGATCGAAACCGAGAACATCGACCCCGAGGTGCAGGCACCGGAACAAGTTTATGTGCTTTTCCAAGGCGCGCAAAGCCCCAAGCCCGAAGAGGTCGGCAAGGCGCTTACCCGTATGGCCGAAGGCATTTCCAAAGCCCATCCGGCGCTGAAGCCGATGACCGGCCACACGCTTACCCAAGGCAATCACGGGTGGTGGAACACCCCGAATGTTGCCGGTCAGGCAGCGGGTCTAAACTATATAGCGGCCCTGCGCATACAGAGGGAAGCCGAAAAATCGCTCGGGGAAATTGCGGAAGTCATCGGGGAACTGGATACCGTCCCACTTGACCGGTTCGCGATCTATCGGGTCGCTGCAAGGTACCGGATGGTTGCTGCAGGGCAGCCAACCCCGTTGGTATGCGCGGGCTCGACATCATGCGCACCATTCATCAGGCGGGCGCAGCCGAACAAGGCAGTGACGCCCTGCTGCGCAGCATTTTCATCCATCCGTGACGCGCTTACGCGCTGCCGGACGGTTTCGGTCATCATTCATGCAATGGAGGATAGCATGACTTACGGAAGGTTCGCCCTTGCGGCTGGCTTCTTGTCGCTTTTGATGTTGGCACCCCCCGGCGTGTCGTTGGCCAAAGAGTTGAAACCGATCATCATCTGTTCGGCAGATGACCAGTCCAATGGCGCGGCAGAGGTGGGACGGCTTGCTCTGAACGGGCTGCGCCTTGCCGTCGACGAGAAGAACGCGGCAGGAGGCATCGCCGGCAGAAAGGTCGAGATCGTCGTCTATGACATCAAGATGGACTTCCAGCTTGCCGGAACGGCGGCGACGCGCTGTGCCGAGGATGACGGCGCCATCGCCATTACCGGCGCCCACCCCGACACCTCGATCTCGATGATCCCGGTCGCGAACGAATATGGGATTCCGCTGCTGCTGATGGCATTGGCGACAGACAACCTGACCGACAATCCGGCTGGCTATGTTTTCCGTGTCGGTCCCCGCAATGGCCAGGATGCACAGGCGATTGCCGATATGTTGGCCGCGCAAGGGTTCAAGCGGGTTGCGCTGATCGGCAACACCTTGAACTTCGGTCTGGATGGCATCGAAGCCTCCAGCAAGGCGCTAGCGATGCACGGAATCGAGGTCGTCCAGGAAGAAGCCTATGACATCAATGCAGTGGATCTTTCGCCGCAGATCCTCAGTCTGAAAGCGGCAGAACCGGATGCGGTCATCGTCTATCCCTATTCTGCCGATGGCGCGCGGGTGTTGCGGACCATGCACCAGCTTGACCTGAAGGTGCCGACGGTGGTGGCCCGCAGCGCCTTGCTGAAAGCGTTTCGCGATATGGCCGCAGAGGCAAGCGACGGCATTCTGATCGCCAATACGGTCGATATGGAACGGCCCGATGTACAGGATTTCTTCGCAAGGCTCGATGCCAAGTTCGGCGCCGAGCATCAGCCCACCATGTATCCCCTTCTTGGCTATGACACGGCCCAGATCATTTTCGCGGCGGCCGCCGATCCGGCCGTGCAGGAACGGCTGGCGGCAGACGACATCGCGGGCGCGCGCGCGGCGGTCAAGAATGCAATCGAAGGAATGAGCAGCTTCTACGGCCTGCAAGGCCGCAAGGAAGCACATTATGAATTCGGCAAGGAAAAGCACCATGGCTCGCCGGATGACAACTGGTTCACCTTCGTCGAGGTCAAGGATGCAGGGGCAACCTTGAGCACCACAGATCTGTCGAAATTCAGACCGGGCGCAAAGAACTGATCCGGTCAAGGCAGCAAATGCCCTGAATGGTGTCTTCGGGCATCCCATACTTGCGGCAAAGGTCGGCGCACTTCGCCACGGCCTTGCTCCTGCAAGATGCCAATGATCTGCTCTTCGGTTCGACTTCTTCGCTTCATCGTCCGTCTCTTCCTTGGGGCGGACTCTAATCGCAACTGAAGAAAAAATCCCATGGCAGGTCACTCACGCCGCAAGAGCACGAAGAGCCGCCGGTAGCCGAACCTGCGCCGCTCATTGGCCAGATTGTGGCCGAGATTGGAGAGCGTGGGGATGAGGTGCTGCGTCTGGACACGTTCGAGAATACCCCTGCCACCGTCGGCAAGCTGCTGAACCGCCCGGGTTGAACCGCCCCGGGTTTGTCGCGCACGGCGCCGCCGCCGAAATCGGTCTCGATGGCACCCGGCGCAACCGTGTTCACCGCAATGCCGCGCGGCCCGAACTCCTGCGCCATGTAACGGGTCAGCACCTCGACCGCACCCTTTGCCGCCGCATAGGCCGCAAAGCCGGCATAGGAAAACCGCGTCATCACCCCAATGATGGCGATGCTGCGCTATTTGCAGGACCGGCGCGAGACCGCCTATCGCGTGACCTTCCTGCATTCGGCCCGCAGCCCGGCGGATCTGCTGTTCCAGGGCGAGCTGACGGCGATCGCGGCGCGTGGCGGCATGACGCCGGGGTTCATCTGCGAACGGGACGCCCTGCCGGGCATGGAGGCGGGCTTCCTGACCCGCGACATGCTTCAGGCGCATGTGCCCGACCTGCATGACTGCACCGTGCTGACCTGCGGGCCGGCGCCCTATATGCGCGCGGTCAGGGCGATGCTGGGCGAGACCGGCTTCGACATGGCGCATTACCATGAGGAGAGCTTCGGCGACCCCACCGAGCGGCGCAATCCCGACGGCGCCGCGCCGGAAAGCCTGCGTCCCGATGGCGGCGAGCCCGCCGCAACCGCCACCCCGTCGCCCGTCGATCATCAGCCGGCGAATGCAGGACAGAACCTGGTGCATTTCACCCTGTCGGGCAAGGCCGCGCCCTATCGGCCGGGCGAGACCATCCTCGACGTCGCCTCGCGCGCGGGGATCGCCGTGCCGACCAATTGCCAGATGGGACTTTGCGGCACCTGCAAGGCGCATTGCAGCGCCGGGCGGGTCGCCATGGACGATACCGAGGGCCTGGCCCCCGGCGAGTTGGAGCAGGGCATGGTGCTGACCTGCTGCGGCCGTCCGCAGGGCGCCGTCAGCATCGCATTGTAGGAGCCGATCATGACCCATAAGAACCTGTCGCTCGGCTGCAATGGCCGTGGCGTGATGCATCGCGCCCCCCTGCCGGTCGAGGAGCAGTTCCGGCTGCTGCGCGACAGCGGCGTCTTCGACCATTTCGACCGCATTCCCCAGCCTGGCAAGGAGCGCGCCTATGTCGAGGCCTCGAACCGCTTCGGCGTGCCGATGACCACCGGGCTCTGGACCTATCAGATCGGCCGGGATGAGGGCCTGCTGCGGCACAACCTGGAATGGGCGCAGCGCGCTGGCGCCGAGTGCCACAACCTGATGATCCTGACCCATCACGCGCAGGGCCATGTCGTGGCCGATGACGAGGTGGTGGAGTTCTACCTGCGCGCCGTTGATGAGGGCGACAGGCTGGGCATTACCATCGCAGCCGAGGTGCATATCTACATGTTCACCGAGGATTTCCGCCGCATCACCCCCGTTGCCGAGAAGATCCGCGCGCGGGGGGTGCCGTTCAACTTCGTGCTGGACCATTCGCATGTGCTGCTGAAGATCGAAAGCCCCGAGGAACAGGACGCCTGCGGCATCCGCGCCGATGTCGAAAGCGGCCGGCTGGTCCTCGATCCCCATGAGCCCGGCAATGTCATCGACGACTGGCTGGCGCAGAACATGGTGGTCTGGCTGCAGACCCGGCCGGTGGCGCCGAACGGGCCGAAGAATACTGCGATGATGGGACCGGGCGGGCGTTACGGCCGCGCCTGCCAGTATCCGTTCTTCCGCCCGGCACCCGGCGAATGGGAGCATGACTGGCATGCCTGGAAGGTCGAGCCCAGCAAGCACGTCGCCCGCAAGGTGCTGCAACATCACCACGACCGCGCCGACAGCCCGCTGCGCTGGCTGACCACCGACATGATCGACATGGCCGATTACGGCGGTGGCGTGGGCTATTCGCTGTTCGAGCAGAACGTGGTCATCGCCCACTGGCTGCGCGAGACCTGGCGCGAGATTGCCGGAACCAACCTCAAGGCGGCGGTCGAGAGCAAGGCGAACCGTTGAGTTGATCGCGGATGGACGGAGGGCACGATGGCCGGCGAAGCTGGTGCCGTCGTCTCCGGGCCAAGCCTGTGTGGAAACTGCCCGCGGTAGTCGATCCGATACGTGGTTCCGGAGCCCTCTCGACAAGCCGCACCGCGGCGATCAGCCTGCGATGCTTGCATCAGGAGCCGGATGCCCACCAAGGCGATCATGCGCTTGATGTTGTAGGCCAGCACGTTCAGCGCCATCTCCGTGCAGACGTTTCGCAGCTGTCGCATCAGGAAGGGCGTCGACGCGGAGCTCACTCACCTCGATTTCGGCGGTTTGGCGGTCTGGGTCTCTTGCGGCGATGCGCTCGCCGAATGCCTTGAAGCAGCGCACCCGCCCGCGCCGGAGTATCTCAGCCCGCGCATCGCCGCGCTGGCAGCCGGTGGCGATGCCGATGCCTTCTGGCGCGAGGTCGCGGCAGAGGGCACGCCCATGGTTGAGGATGCCGGTAACGGCGAGGCCATCGTCACCTTCCTGTGGCGCGGGGCCAGCCGCAACGTGCGGCTGTTCGGCGGCCCGTCGGGCGACCATGAATGGCTGGAACGGCTGGCGGGGACGGACATCTGGTTCAAGAGCTTTCGCGTGCCGGACAGCCTGCGGCTCTCCTACAAGCTGGCGCCCGACGTGCCCGACATCCCCGGTGATGCCCGAGCGCGCCGGGTGGCATCCTGGCCACGGCGCAGATGGACCCGAACCGCCACCCCTGGCCCAGCGACGCCCCCGACCGCTTTAATCAGGACGCGACGGTCGTGTTGCAGAACGCGCCCGTCCAGCCCGGCACGCCGCCTGCAGCCGAGGCGGACCCCGAACTCCGCCGCTTCACCTTCGACAGCCGGCTTCTGGGCAACAGCCGCGAGATCACGCTGTCCTTCCCGCGCGGCCTGGACCCCGCCGACCCGGATATTGTGCTGGCCCTGATCTTCGACGGCGAGCAGGCCATGAACCGGATCGACGCCCCGCGCATGCTGGATACGCTGACGCGCCAGGGGGCGCTGCCGCCGGTGGTGGCGGTGCTGATCCCCTCGATCGACGGCCGGACGCGGGGAAAGGAACTGCCCGGCAATCCGCTCTTTGCACAGGCCTTGGCCGAGGAGTTGCTGCCGCGGGTCGCCGCGGAGACCGGGATCCGTCCCGATCCCGCCCGGACCGTCCTGGCGGGCGCCAGCTATGGCGGGCTTGCCGCCGCCACGGTGGCGCTGACCCGGCCCGATGCCTTCGGCAAACAGCTTCGTTCTTCACGGTGATGCTGAAGATACGGTTTCCCTGAAACGACGCGGGCAGCCCCATGGGCTACCCTCATCCGGCCGGCATTGCCGCCTAGCTGCCTCGTTCGGCTGCGAACTGGCTTGCGAACTCGCCGCACCAGTCATTCGGCTTGACCACCGGCTAGAAGCCGCGGCTGCCCTTTATAGCCGGGCCGCCGTGCATCGTGCGACATCGAAGCCCTCTCGGCAAAGCTGCCGCCACACCTTCTGGACGCCGTAGACCCGCCTGCCAGCGCGACCCATGCGGACCCTCGCCGTCGAGAACCATCAGCACCGCACGCTCGCGGACCTCAGGGGAAAACTTGCCAATGCCCTCGGCACCGCCGAAATCGTCCACGTGGTCTGAACCTGAAGGGAGAAGGGGAAGTCACGCCTCAATCCGAACATCTGCAACAGTGCCTCGCCGCGGGCGAAGTGCTGGCTGGCAAAGATCATGGCGTCTTCGGACGGGCACTCCCCGATGATGACCGAGCGGTCGAAGCCGTCGGCATCACCGAGACCATCATAGCGGGCGGTGCCAATGCAGGAGATGCGCAGGGGCAGCCTCTGGACATGGCGCAGCCGAGGCAGCACTTGCCGCGACAATTCGCCGATGAGAGCGAAGGCGGCCTAGCGGGATAGGGTCATGGGGCATACTCCGCGACGGACGGCGGAAGCCTCTCTCCAGCCTAAACCCGTCACGACATCGTGGCCTTCGACGAGGATCGCTGCCAGGGCCCGGCCATAACGATCCGTGCCCTGACGCAGGATTCCAACGCGCCGCCATGCAGGAAGTCGGCGATCCCTTGCGCATCGATTTTTAAAGAGGCGGAGCAGATCAAGGCTTTCGAATGGAAGCAGGGTGGTGCTTTGCTCGTGACAGGTGCTGGATACCCCCTGCCGTCCTCGGCAATCCGACCAGGGCACGAACCGCTCGTATCGCCCCGATAACATGGCGGAACGCCCCTCGCCCCATATTATCGAGCTTTGTAAATTGCTTCTGTTCCGCCTGCGAGACCCGCCAGGCGAGGAATTGATTGAAGGGCATTATCGGAGGTCCTGCCGCCTGAAGGGCTGAGAGCAGACAAGCGGCTTTTATTCCGATACCGAAAGATGCCGGAAGGCCTGCCTGTGGCGGCTCGGAAACCGCCACAATAAATGTCTGATGCCCAAGATGCAGCGCCTTCCGGACTATCCGCCTTCGATCCTCTGCCTGTCGAGGCGATAGACCCGGGCCCTGTCCGGATCGACGCAGCGGGGCAGGCGATACTGAAACGACCTCTGCTCACCGCCGGGGATCAGCAGCCCCGCATCGCCCAGAAGCTTCACCGCGAGGCCGGCCGGCATGCCGGAGGCGACTTCCGTCCGGAAGGCCTCGATGCCGAGATAGATCCAGCGCGCATCACACCAGCCGATGGCATCCGGATCCGGCTCGGCTCCGGGCGGGCACAGACGGTGGCGGTTGCGGCGAAGATATCCGGTCAGACGTTCCGCCATGGCCTCAGCGGTCGAGGGCGGACGCGCCGCATAGGCCCGGTGCCAGATCACCGCGATCTCGACGAGGGCGCTGGTCGCCGTGCCTTTCCGCCAGGGCAGGATGCCGAGCCGGCTGCCGATTTCGCCAGCCGCGGCGATCAGGGCCAGACGGTTCAGAACCCGCAGCACCGGGCCCTCTTTCGCACTCGGGGGCAGCCCGGTCGCCGCCAGCATCAGGGTGCGCAGGCGCGTGATCATGGGGCGCAGGATCTCCTTCACCAGGCCATGATGCGCGATGATCCCTTGCACGAATGCCGGCAGGGCATGTCCGTAATGCTGTCTCGCAGCAGTCTGGAGCGCCTCTCCGCCGCAATCCACGCCCGCTCCGCTTTCGTGCGTCGCTGACGCCCGGTCGGCCCCTCGATCACTTCCAGCCGCGAAACCCCACCATCCGAAAAGCCGTCCAAATGGCCGCCGGCTCGCGCGACGATCGCGATCAGCACAACCGCTCCTACCGCACGCAGGTGATCAACGCGTTCCTGGCCGAGATGGACAGCATCGCCAAGGAAGAAGGCGTCATCGTGATCGGCACCTGCAACCATCCGGAAATGATCGATCCGGCGGTGCTGCGCGCGGGCCGGTTTGATATGAAGGTCGCCCTGCCCCTGCCCGATGTCGAGGGCCTCTTCGGCGTCTTCCGGCACTGCCTGCCCGACTGGCGCGAGGCCGATCTGCGCGATCTCGCGGCGCGCGCCGTCGGCTGCTCGGCGGCAGATGTCGACGCGGCCATCCGGCAGACGCGGGCGACGGCACGGGGGCAAAAACGGGCGATGACCCTCGACGACCTGCGCCAGGTCTTCGTCCTCGACCACGACCCCGCCATCGACCGCCGCGTCGCCCTGCATGAATGCGGCCACGCCATCGCCTGCGCGGCCCTCCGCCTCGGCCCGGTGCGCCGCATTTTCCTGGGCCGCGATGGCGACGGCGGCACGGTGTTCGATGCGGATGCCAAACATGGCTTGCTCAGTGATCTGCAGGACCGCCTGGTGCAGATGCTGGCCGGACGCGCGGCCGAGCGTCTGATCCTGGGCGATGTCTCGGCCGGCGCGGGCGGCAGCGCCGACTCCGATCTAGCCCGGGCGACGATGATCGCCACGTCGATCCAGACACGCTACGGGCTTGGCGCCCAGGGCCCGGTCTGGACCGCAGATCCCGATACCTTGATCGCGCTGGACCCCGACGTGCTGTTTCGTGTCCGCCGCGAGCTGGAGGCTGCCGAGAAGCGCGCCGCGCAGATCCTCAGCACCCATCGTTCCCTGCTCGAGGAGATGGCCGAGACGCTGATGGCCTCGCGCGACATGGACCGCACCGAGGCCCAGGACTGGCTCGCCCGGGTGCGCAATGCGGCAGCGGATGAAGACCATGACGCGCGCCCTGCGCAGCAACCGCAATAGAGACAGACGGGTGGCGCCCGCCTCACGCGATCGCGCGTCACCCTGTCGAATCGCACCCCCGCGAAGAAAGAGACCAAAACAAAAAACAAAAGAGAGCGGCAGAGCCGCCAATCAAAAATCCAAAACCAAAAACGGCGCTCCCTGCGGCGGGCACCGCCCGCCCATTCCATTCCCACGGGATAAAAAAGAAGGAACGTAAAGACCAGGAACCAAAAATCAAAAGACCCGAGTAACACATCCGTCGTTTCGGCAAGGCCGCAGCAGGAGCGAGAACGACAGCGGCGCCTGAAGTGCTGTCCTTTGGCAGGGTGCGCTGCCGGGCATCGCTATCCCGCCAACGCGCCCTAAAATCCGGATAATTCGCGCCCGAGGTTTCGTTGCGCCCGCCGATCGCCCCCCGGCAATCAGGATGCAGGCATCGCGTGCCCCCATGAGCCGCAGTCGTCTCTCGCCCACCCCTCTGGCGCGTGAGATTTCCGTATTTTCAGCCGGTTATCCACATTCATGCAACCCGAGAACCGTGGTTTCAACTTAGAGAACCTCTCCATGCCCTATGATCATCTGAGCAGCAGCGGGGCCGTTCCCGCACAGGATCATCATCAGCGAACGCCGGCGGGCCATGTCCCACGGCGCAGGGAGCAACTCGGCCCATGGCACGAGACCGGAGAGATATTGCCGACAGGGAGGATGCCGCAAAGGCGACGACTGTCCCGTCGGCGCCTCCGGCCGACAAAGCCCTTGCCGGGAATCGGCAAGCCGCGCAGCATCACGACCAGCTGCTTGCCCTCGTCCGGGCGCTGGCCCGCGATGCTGCCCGCGCCGATCACGCCACTGAGCGCGGCGCCCCCTGACGATTGACCTTCCACTCCGCACGGAGATCCGCCCATGACCCTGCGCGCCGTCATCTACGCCCGCTATTCCTCCGACCTGCAAAACGCCGCCTCTATCGAGGACCAGATCCGGCTCTGCCGCGAACGCGCCGCCCGCGAAGGTTGGCAGATCGTCGGCAGCTACGAGGACGCCGCCACCTCCGGCGCCTCGCTGATGCGTCCCGGCATCCAGCGCCTGCAGCAGGATGCCCGCGAGCGGCGCTTCGACGTCGTGATCTCCGAAGCCCTCGACCGGCTGTCGCGCAACCAGGCCGATATCGCCAGCCTCTACCAGAACCTGACCTTCGCCGGCGTGGCCATCGAGACCCTGGCCGAGGGCCGCATCGACGAGATGCATATCGGGCTGAAAGGCACGATGAACGCGCTGTTCCTGAAGGACCTCGCGGCCAAGACCCGCCGGGGCCTGCGCGGCCGCGTGGAGGCCGGCAAATCCGGCGGCGGTAACGCCTATGGCTACACCGTCCTGCGCCATATGGGCGAGGACGGCGAGATCAGGCGCGGCGACCGACAGATCAATGAGGACGAAGCCGCCATCGTGCGGCGGATCTTCACCGCCTATGCCGAAGGGATGTCGCCGAACCGCATCGCCGATCAATTGAACCGCGAAGGCATCCCCGGCCCGCGCGGCCGGGCCTGGGACAAATCCACCATCCACGGCAATCCCAAGCGCGGCACCGGCGTGCTCAACAACGAGATCTATGTCGGCCGCCTGGTCTGGAACCGGCAGAGCTTCGTGAAGGACCCCGCCACCGGCAAGCGCCAGGCCCGTCCGAACCCGGAATCCGAATGGATCGTCACCGAGGTCCCGGAACTGCGGATCATCGACCAGTCCCTCTGGGACCGGGTGAAGACCCGCCAGGAGGGTCGCAAGATCGAACAGACCGACAAGGAAGCCTGGGAACGCCGCAAGCCGCGCTTCCTGCTCACCGGCCTGGTCAAATGCGGCTGCTGCGGCGGCGGTTTCTCGACCGTGGGCAAGGACCGTTTCGGCCGCTCGAACTCGCGCAACAAGGGCAAATCGGTCTGCACGAACCGCACCGGCATCACCCGTCAGGATCTGGAGGACCGGATCCTCACCATCCTCTCCGAGCGGCTGATGGACCCGGAACTGGTGAAGGTCTTCGCCGCCGAATACATCGCCGAGCGCAATCGCCTGGCCGCCAGACATGTCGATGACCGGGCGGTCAAGGAGAAGGAGCTGGCCAAGATCATCAGGGACCAGGACGTGCTGGTGAACGCGCTCCTCTCCGGCCTGCCGCCCGAACGCATCAAGGCCAAGCTGGAACAGCTGGAGACCCGCCAGAAGCACCTGGAACGGGACCTGGCCACCGCCCCGGCCCCGGCGGCACTGACCCGGATCCACCCCAGGATGGCGGAGAACTGGCAGGAGCGGATCCGGGCGCTGATCGCCGGGCTGACGGAACCGGAGGCCGAGGGCGAGGCTCGCGAGGCGATCCGGGGCCTGATCGAGAAGATCGTGGCGACGCCGGTGCCGACCAAGGGCAGGCGGATGCGCCTCGAACTGGTGCTGCACGGCGATCTAGCGGGGATCTTGGCGCTGAGCCTGAATGCGGATCGGCTGTCCGGACAGCAAAAAACCTCCTGCGAACAGGAGGTTATGGAAAGTGCAGGATTTCTGGTTGCGGGGGCAAGCTATGATCTTTACTTGCGACCGGAGCAAGCAAAGATGGTTGCAGGTATACGCATCCACCAATACTCACAATCCACTCCAACCAGCCACCCCACAAAAAGCAAGCGTACGCCACATAGCTGTCATAGCCTGTTTCGTGTCGCAGCGTAATTCTCGCATGCCTTCCCATGAGGCTTCACGAGGCTATATTAGCAAATAGGTTTGGCTCGACAACTGGAGCCTGAAACTTCGTGGTCGCCAGCTATCGGCACATGTAGCTGTACCTGAATGTAGACATTTATCGCGGCCTCAGTGGCAATCTTCGTTCACGGGATGGCGGTACCTGTTGTCAACGGCGGTGCAATATCCGGCCACGCGGCGGAGTAAAATCCGGCCACGCGGCGGTGACCGGCGCCATGGCGCGCGCGCTTACCAGATAGCTGGCGCGTGCCATGGCGCATTGGCTGTTTCGGACGACAGATGCCGCAGAACGTCCAGACCATGTCACCGATGATGCAGCGCAAGCTTCATGAGCGGCATGGCATCCGAGTCTCGTCGGAGAGCCTGCGGCAATGGATGATGGCGGCCGGGCTCTGGCAGAGCCGAGCCCAGCGACGCCGGGTGCACCAGCCGCGGCTGCGGCGCGAATCCCTGGCCGAGCTGATCCAGATCGACGGCTCAGAACACCGTTGGTTCGAGGATCGCGGCCCGGTCTGCACGCTCCTGGTGTTCATCGACGATGCCACCGGCAAGCTGATGCAGATGCGCTTCGTTGACTCGGAAAGCACTCAGGCCTATTTCGCGGCGCTGCAGGACTATTTGCAGACGCATGGTCGCCCGGTCGCCTTTTATTCCGACAAGCGCAGTATCTTCCGGGTGAACCGCACTGAGGCCCGCACCTGCCATGGCATGACGCAGTTCGGCCGCGCGCTTTGCGAGCTGAACATCGAGATCATCTGCGCCAACAGCTCGCAGGCCAAGGGCCGGGTCGAACGGGCCAATCGCACGCTGCAGGACCGGCTGGTCAAGGAGTTGCGCCTGGCGGGCATCCGCGACATCGCCGCCGCCAACGCCTTCCTGCCGGGATTCATCGAGGCCCACAACCTGCGCTTTGCCCAGGCCCCTGCCCGGTCCGACGACCTGCACCGGCCGCTGAACCTGCCGGCATCCCGCCTGAGCGACATCCTCTGCCTGCGCGACCAGCGCCAAGTGGGCAGCAATCTCGTCGTGCATTACGAGCGTCGGAAGTTCATTCTCGACGACAGCGACCACGAGCGCAGCGCGATCGGCTCAAACATTTCCGGTCCATCGCAACGCGATACGACAAGCGAGACGGCAATTTCCTCGCATCCGTACAACTCGCCTCCATCCGCATATGGTTGCGGAGATATGTGTCGGTGAACAAAAGCGGCGTTATTCAGAAGTCGAACCGCACACCCATATCGGCAAGGGTCATGCGCTCGTAATCGCGCTGAACTGAGGCCGCAAGAAAGATACTTGGACCCAGATCATATCTGAGGGCGACACCATAAGAGCTGTCGGTCACCTTTTCCGCCCAATCGCCGTCATTATACGCGACATAGGAACCCAACGTGAATCGGTTAAACTTGTAGTCGCCATACAGGGCGTAAGACGTTCCCAGTTCGGCAAACCCGTTGTCATTGATGTTCAGGCCGATGCGAAGGTCATCGTTGACCTTGTAACGCGTTCCCACGAAATAAAGATCGTTATCCCTGACCCCAGCCCCGCTCTGCGCCGTTGCAGCAGAAAACTCCCAGTCGTTTAGCCGATAGAAAACCGAGGCGGAAACCTCTCGGGTCAGATCCCCTCCCGTGCCGCTGCCGATCTGATCCGGGTCCACCACGGACAGCTTCACGTCGAAGTTGCGCGTGCCATAATTCAAGGCCACCCCGGTCCGATCAGGAAGGCGGCCATATCCGCGATAGGCCAGAATGAAGAAATCCCCCAACGGATCCCCGCCGACGGAAACAGCATGAACCCCCAGCCGCGTCTGTTTCAGCAATAAAGCTCCATCGAAAGCCGGAAGCACATTGCCGATCTCAAGCGACCAGTTTTCATACTCGACATAGAAATTCGCGGGACTGAAGCCCCAGGAAGGGCTGTTGTGATCGCCCTGAACCCAGGTTTTTGCGCCAAATTTCAAGCCGATATCGGTCTCGACGGATGCATCGATCTCCAGCCGCAATCGACTCTGGAGGAACGTGCCGTTCTCTCCGTCCTGTTTCTTCGCCTCCGAATAGGTCAGACCAAATCGGCCAAAGCCGGACAAGCTCACATCGGCCAAGGCCGCACAAGGCGCAAGCGCGGCCGTCATTGCAATCATGCTGAAAAACTTCATTATCCCCCCCATAAAAAACGGACGCCTCCACGCCCGACCGTACAATCGACGCTATTCTTTTGAAAACCGAACTCGCGACGACCACCTCATAATTGCCTGCGGAAAGTCGTCATAGATAATCGTAAAATGCCCAAAGGCCATAACTTGTGTGAACGGCAATCACGTCCGCCTGGAAACAGGAAATCTAAAAAGAAAAAAGGGGGGCAGCCCCCCTTTCCTCATTTCCCATGCAGGGCCGATTTTCACGGCGCAATGTCACGGATCAGCGGATGGAACAGTTCCTCGACCGTGATAGGCTTGGTGATCATATGCTGCTGCGTCGCAAACCGGATCGCCGCTTCAAGCGCCTTGCGGTTCGCCGCGATCCCCACCGGCCATGGATCAATGCTGCCCTCGGGTGTTGCGGCCGCGCGGCTTTTGACAAGCATCCGCCAGACCTCGCGCACCAGGTCGGGTCTCTGGTCGCAAAGCGCGTTCGGAACGATGACATAATGGTTCGGCGGCACGAAACGCTCCCGCTTGTGCCAGTCGAGCGCGGCTTCATGCGGGTTCTCGATCAGCGTCCGCACGCGCGGATCCTTGGGCATGTTCATGCCGAGGATCGCGGCATCGACCTCGCCGTCGAGCAGCATGTTCACCGGATCCTTTGCCGGATCGCCCCAGATGACCGAGGGCGGGTCGGCATATTCCTCCAGATGCGGCTGATCGAAGCAAAGCCATTTCACGCTGTCCGGGTCGACGCCATATTCGTTCTGCAGGATACCGCGGACCCACAGACCCGTGGTCTGTGTATAGGACCGCACGCCGACCACCTTGCCCGGCAGGTCCGCCGGGGTCATGCCGGGATGCACGTCGGTATTGAAGCCGATACAGTGATGCTGGAAGCGTCCCAGCAGCACGATCGGCAGCAGGGTAAAAGGCTTGCCGAACTGATGCGCCTGCAAGAAGGTCGCGGTCGCCATCTCGCTGATGTCGTAGCGTCCCTTGCGCAACATGTCCTTGAACCCGGCATGGGCATTCTTCAACCCGGCGAATTCGAGGCTGATCAGGTCCGAGGCAACCTTGCCCTCGATCAGCGCGCGCGTCGGCTCATAGAGGGTGATATTGGCCGACAGCGTCACCGGACCCTCGGCGGGGAAGATCTTTTCCATACGGGTCATGCGTTGGCTGCCTTGTCCAGGGCTGCTTCCAAGAGTTGCGGATAGAGCCGTTCTGCCGTTCCCGCCCAGATTTGGGCCCGATCCGCCTCTGACAAGGCTGCGAAGCAGCGATGCCCCTGCGCAACCAGTTCCTTCAGCGAGCCGTTGTTGGCGGGGAAATTGGACCCCCAGGCCAGCCGGTCCGCACCATATTCCGCGACCAGCTTCGCAAAGAAGCTCGCGGGCGTGGCAGGTGCCTTTTCCGCAAGATCGAACGTCCGCGGCGTGATCTTGAGAAACAGATTTCCGAACTGCGCCAGTTTCCAGAGCGGCGCGGCCTTGGCATAGGGCGCGCCGTCCGTCAGATCCGGCCGGCCCAGATGGTCGAGGATGATGCTGACTTCGGGGAAGCGCTCGAGGATCTCCTCGACCGCGGGCAGGCCGATGGAGGTGGTCTGGATGGCCACTGTCATGTCGATTTCGGCCATATGTTCCCAGACTTTGTAGGTCTCGGGCGCGATCATCCAGCGTCCGTCGGTCTGGACAGTCGAACCGGCGCCGAAAAGCCGCAAGCCGGCCATGCCGCGGCGCCGCCATTTCTCGATGATGGCGACTGCATCCGGTGCGGCGATATCGACCGAATAGACGCCGACGAAGCGTTCAGGGTCGCGACAGACGCTGTCGGCGGCATAGGAATTGTCATAGCCATAGGTGGTCGAGGAATGCACCATCGCCGCTTGCGAGACCCCAGCCGCCTCCATCTCCTCGACATATTGCTCGAAGGTGAAAGGCCGCTCGGCCGACCAATCGGACCGGATCCCGCCCAGCGGGTTATAGGGATAGGCCGTCGTGTCGGGCGAGATGATATGCGGGTGAATGTCGATGATCTTCTGGGTCATGTTGGCTTTGTCCTGAAGGATTGCCGGTAAGGTGGGGCGGAGACATCTCCGCCGGTTTCCGCGGCCGACGCGGCGCCTCCTCCTCTGGCGCGGCGCAAGGCTTCTCCCCTTGGTCGGGTCAGGCCCGTCCAGGTTGTTCCGTCTGCGATTGACTTCATGTCTTTCAGGTTAGGCCTGCCCGGCATCTCCGAGAATAAGGGCAAGCTCAATTCCAATGGTCGCAGGTTGACTTCCAATATGGTCCCTGGATTTAGCCCGGCAGCGTCTGCAGCGCCGCCTGCCTGATCTGGCTGAGCGAGGCGCCGGGCGTCAGAGCCTCGGGATCGATCATGATTTCGATGACCGCGGGCCCGTCATGGGTGTCGGCGCGCGCGAAGGCTGCGGCGAAATCCGTGGTCCGCTCGACCCTTTCGGCATGGGCGCCATAGGACCGCGCCAATGCGGTGAAATCGGGATTTCCGCGCGCGAGATCGGTTCCCGAGACCCGGGCGGGATAATGCCGCTCCTGATGCATGCGGATCGTGCCGAGCATCCCGTTGTTCAGGATCAGGATACGGATTTTCAGCCCATGCGCCGCCGCCGTCGCCAACTCGGTGCAGGTCATCTGGAAATCGCCGTCCCCTGCGATGCAAATAACAGAGGCTTCTGGCCGGGCGAACTTGGCGGCCAAGGCTGCCGGAATGCCGTAGCCCATCGAGCCGCAGATCGGCGCGACCTGCGTGCCAAAGCGGCGATAGCGGTGAAAGCGGTGCAGCCAGACGGTAAAATTCCCTGCGCCGTTGGTGTAGATCGTGTCCTCCGGCAGGCTCTCATCAAGCCAGGCCATGATCTCGCACATCTGGATCGCGCCGGGGCTGGTCCGAGGGGCGGTCCATGCCTCGAAATCCGCGCGTGCGGCCTTGCGCCAGTCGTCCCAATCACCGCGGACAGCACCGCCCGCGGCGAGCGCCAGGGCAAAGCTTGCCGGATCGCTGACGATGCCCAGTTCGGGTCGATAGACATGGCCGATCTCATCAGGACCGGGATAGACATGGATCAACCGCTGCCGGGGACAGGGAATGTCCATGATCGTGTAGCCATTGGTTCCGATCTCGCCCAACCGCGCCCCGATGACGAGGATCAGATCCGCCTCCGCCACCATCTGCACAAGCCTGGGATTGGGGCCGAGGCCGAGTTCCCCGATATAGCTGCTGCTGTCATTGTCGAGGAGGTCCTGCCGCCGGAACGAGGCGGTGACGGGCAGCCCGCTGTCCTCGGCAAAGCGACGGAAGGCGGCGACCGCCTCGCCGGTCCAGCCGGAGCCGCCCAGCATCACGACCGGACGGCGCGCCTCGGTCAGCAATGCCCGCACCGCCGACACGGCCTCCGGCGAGGGCTCATTCGCAAAGCGCGCCGCAGGGCGGCCATCGGCGCATTCGGCGATTTCGGTCAGCACGTCCTCCGGCAGGGGAATGACCACGGGACCGGGACGGCCGGACATGGCCAGCTGAAAGGCGCGGGTGACGAATTCCGCGGTCCGTGCGGCGTCCTCGAGCTGCAGCACAGCCTTGGCCTGCGTGCCGAAAGTGCAGCGGTAGTCGATCTCCTGAAACCCCTCGCGGGTCATCACGTCACGCGGGTTCTGGCCGATGAACAGGATCATCGGCGTGCTGTCCTGAAAGGCGACATGAAGCCCCGAGGAGGCATTGGTTGCCCCGGGGCCGCGCGAGCAGAAGACGACGCCCGGCCGGCCGGTCAGCTTGCCATAGGCCTCGGCCATCATGGCGGCCCCGCCCTCGTGCCGACAGGTCACCAATTCGATCTGGGGGCAGTCATGCAGCGCGTCGAGAACGGCGAGGAAGCTTTCGCCCGGCACGCAGAAGACGCGGTCCACACCTTGCAGCAACAGCTGGTCGACGAGGATGCGGGCGGCAGTGCGCGGCCCCTTCATGCCGCTTTTCCCATCGCCTTCAGCCGCGCGTCGAGGCGCGGATAGACGCGGCGCACATTGCCTTCGAAGATCGCGTGCCGGTCCTCGGGCGAAAGCTCCAGCGCCTCGACATAGCGGCGGGTGTCGTCGAAGGCATGGCCGGTCTCGGGGTCGATCGAGCGCACCGCGCCCACCATTTCCGAACCGAAGAGTACGTTCCGGACCGGGATCACCTCGGTCAGCAGATCAATGCCTGGCTGGTGATAGACGCAGGTGTCGAAGAAGACGTTGTTCATCAGCGCTTCGGCCAGCGGCGGCCGGCCAAGGTCATTCGCAAGGCCGCGATAGCGGCCCCAATGGTAAGGCACCGCACCGCCGCCATGCGGGATTACCATCCGCAAGGTCGGAAAATCCTTGAACAGATCCGACAGCAGAAGCTGCATGAAGACCGAGGTGTCGCCGTTCAGATAATGCGCCCCCGTTCCGTGGAAGTTCGGGTTGCACGAGCCCGAGACGTGAATCATGGCCGGCACGTCCAGCTCGACCAGCTTCTCGTAAAGCGGATACCACCATTTGTCCGTCACCGGCGGGTCGGTCCAGTAGCCGTCGGTCGGATCGGGATTGAGGTTGCAGCCGACAAAGCCCAGCTCGAGGACGCAACGCTCCAGTTCCTCGATGCAGCCGCGCGGGTCTGCGCCCGGGCTCTGCGGCAGCTGGCAGATGGGAACAAACCGGTCCGGGTAAAGGGTGCTGACCCGATGGATCAGGTCGTTGCAGGTGCGCGACCAATGCCTGCTCAGCGCCTCATTGCCGTGGTGATGTCCCATCAGCCCGGCGATGGGCGAAAACAGCGTCATGTCGATCCCGCGTTCCTTCTGCAGGCGGATCTGGTTCTTCTCCAGCCCTTCGCACAGTTCCTCATCCGAGATTTGCGGGGCGGGCGAGAAATCCGAGGTCTTGCCGGCCTTGAAATCGGCGATCTGGGCATTGCGATAGTCGCGGAAATAACCCGGGACGGTGGTGAAATGACCGTGGCAGTCGATAATCATGTCGGCAGCACCTCTGAAAGGGAAGTTCGTGGAACGTCATCGTTCCCTGCCAACTGCCTAGCCTAGGTCATGTTGACAAATGGCGGAGCCAGAGCCTGATGCAGGCGACGTCGACGAAGCCAAGGAAGCTTTCGGCGGTTTTGTCGTAGCGGGTTGCAAGGCGGCGGCTATTTTTCAGCTTGTTGAAGCAGCGCTCGACCATGTTGCGCAGGGTGTAGATGGTCATGTCGACAGCCTTGCGCACCCTTCGGTTCCTTCGCATCGGTATCATGGGCAGGGCGTTGCGGCTCTCGATGTCTTCCCGAATTTTATCAGAGTCATAGCCCCTGTCGGCGACCAGAACTGCTGGTTGCGGCAGGTTGTCGGCCATCACCATATCATAGCCGGTGTAGTCGGAATCCTGCCCCGGCGTGATCTCGGTCCTCATCGGGAGGCCTGCGCCGTTGACGCGGAGATGGATCTTGGTCGAGAAGCCGCCTCTCGAACGGCCAAGAGCCTCTTTCGGAGTCCCCCTTTTGCGCCCGCCGCATGATGATGGGCGCGGATCACAGTGCTATCAACCATCTGGAGCTTGTCTGGCGCGATCCCAGCGTGGTTCAGCGCATCCAGGATATCCTCCCACAGTCCCGCCAAAGTCCAGCGGCGGAACTGACGGTAGACCGAGGACCACTTGCCAAACTCTTCGGGCAGATCGCGCCATGGCGCACCAGTCCTTGCGATCCAGAATATACCATTCAGAACAAGACGATGGTCCGCAGGTTTCCGCCCGTTAGGGTGCCGGACGGCACGAATGAAGCCCTCGAAGAAGGTCCACTCATCGTCGGATATCAGGTTGCGTGCCAAGTTCATCTCCCACGTAGAGATGAGCTTGAATCATAGGACGACTGCCAGAGGAATCCCTTTTGTCAACACGACCTAGCGGCCAGGTCACGCCGACGGAACTGAGTCTCAGGGGCGGGGACGATTTCGACGTCATGGACGGCCGGCATAGGATCTATGCCCTCCACGAGGAGGGGTTCACGGACGTGCTTATCCAGGTCCTCCCGATGGAGCCGGGCGATGAGGGGAAAATTGATAGGCTAGCGGAACGTCTCGCGCCTTAACCATCCCCAATGGCAATAATTCCCCGCAAAACAAAGGCCTGTGTTGGCGGGAAGCGGCGAGCCCGCCATGGTGGGTGTTCGAGATGAAACGACACGCTCCCGCTCTTGATGCAATGATCCTCGAATAAGAATCCTCGCCATTTAACGGTCCTGGCTACCGCCCCGCCGGAACAGAAAGTGTTGTCATACGGCCCCTTCGGCAGGGTCGAGTTTGGCCGGCTCATCCCCCGCCCCCGCGACATCCTCCGGTATCTCCTTGAGAAAGCTCTCGCCGGATTGCAGCCTGCGGCCGAGGGTCTCGACGAAGCCCTCGAAGCGTTCGCGGCCCTTGGCCTGGGCGGCGGCGTAGCCCTCGGCCGGGACCGGCGGCGTGACGGTCAGCCAGAAGCGGACGAAGAGCGCCAGGGTTTCGGCGCAGAGGCCGACATCGCGTTCGAGCCGCATGATCTGGCGCGACATGCGGTCGAGCCGGCGGGTAAAGGCCGCCTCGCGCCGGTCGGCATCGTCGGGCGAGAGAAAGGAAGCGACGGCGGCCTCGACGATGGCCGAGCGCGAGACCTTCCTGCTGTCGGCGAGATCCGAGATCTGCCGCAGCAGTGCGGGCGGGAAATAGACGTTCAGTCGTTGGCGCATGTTTTTTGACTCCTTACATGGGAATATCGTCGCCGGGATCCATCGAGGCCTGCCGGGCGACACCAGCCATCTTGCGGCGCAGCGCCTGGCGCTGGCGCGCGGCATCCGCCTGATCGTCACCGAGCAGCTGCCTGAACTCGTCCTCCGGCGACGGTTCCTTCCGTTCGTGGACGATCTCGACATGCTCGGGCAGTTCCGGCTCGCGGCGCAGGCCGGAATTGGCCTTGTCCTGGCGTTTTGCCTTGGACGTTTCACCGGCCCCTGCCCGATCCGCCGCCTGCTTCGGCGGCTTCAGCCCGGTCCAGTCGTCTGGTCGCGGTGATGGAGCAACCTCGCGCGGATCGGGCGGGGCCAGCATCCGCTCCCTGAAGCGCGGATCGGCATAGTAGCGCGCCTTCCGGGCCCGGATCGGCGGAGTGCCCGCGACCATGACGATCTCGTCCTCCGGCGGCAGCTGCATCACCTCGCCCGGTGTGAGCAGCGGCCGGGCGGTCTCGGAGCGCGAGACCATGATATGGCCGAGCCAGGGCGCGAGGCGATGGCCGGCATAGTTCTTCATCGCCTTCATCTCGGTGGCGGTGCCGAGCGCTTCCGAGACCCGCTTCGCGGTGCGTTCGTCATTGGTGGCGAAGCTGACCCGGACATGGCAGTTGTCGAGGATCGAGTTGTTCGGGCCATAGGCCTTCTCGATCTGGTTCAGCGACTGCGCGATCAGGAAAGCCTTCAGCCCATAGCCGGCCATGAAGGCCAGGGCGGATTCGAAGAAGTCCAGCCGCCCCAGCGCCGGGAATTCGTCGAGCAGCATCAGCACCCGGTGCCCGCGGTCCTTCGCGTGCAGATCCTCGGTCAGCCTGCGCCCGATCTGGTTCAGCACCAGCCGGATCAGCGGCTTGGTGCGCGAGATGTCCGAGGGCGGCACCACCAGATAAAGCGTCGAGGGCTTTTCCGCCGCGATCAGATCGGCGATGCGCCAGTCGCAATGCGATGTCACCGCCGCCACGACCGGGTCGCGATAGAGGCCGAGGAACGACATCGCCGTCGACAGCACGCCGGAGCGCTCGTTCTCGGATTTGTTCAGCAGTTCCCGTGCGGCGCTGGCGATGACCGGGTGCGGTCCGGCCTCGCCCAGATGCGGGGTCTTCATCATCGCCGCCAGGGTGGCCTCGATCGAGCGGCGCGGATCGGAGAGGAAGGCCGCGACGCGCGCGAGGGTCTTGTCCTCCTCGGCATAGAGCACATGCAGGATGACGCCGACCAGCAGCGCGTGGCTGGTCTTTTCCCAATGGTTGCGCTTTTCCAGCGAGCCCTCGGGATCGACCAGGATATCGGCGATGTTCTGGACGTCGCGCACCTCCCATTCGCCGCGGCGGACCTCCAGCAAGGGATTGTAGGCAGCCGAGGCCGCATTGGTAGGATCGAAGAGCAGCACCCGGCCATGCCTGGCCCTGAACCCGGCGGTCAGCTGCCAGTTCTCACCCTTGATGTCGTGGACGATGGCCGAGCCGGGCCAGGTCAGCAGCGTCGGCACCACCAGCCCGACGCCCTTGCCGGAACGGGTCGGGGCGAAGCAGAGCACATGTTCAGGCCCGTCGTGGCGCAGGTAGCCCTGATCGTAGCGGCCCAGCACCACCCCATCGAGACCGAGCAGCCCTGCTCGTTCGATCTCGGACCGCCCCGCCCAGCGCGCCGAGCCGTAGGTGTCGACATCGGCAGCCTCGCGGGCCCGATAAACCGACATCAGGATGGCGATGCCGATGGCGAGGAACCCGCCCGAGGCGGCGATGATACCGCCCTCGACAAAAATGCGCGGGGCATAGGCGTCGTAGAAATACCACCACCAGAACAGGGCCGGCGGGTAATAGACCGGAATGCCCCAGACCTCGAACCAGGGCGGCCCGAGCTGGGGTTGGAAGCCGAGCCGCCAGGCCGTCCATTGCGTGCCGGACCAGACGAAGATCAGCACGATCAGGAAGACCACGCTGATCTGGCCCCAGAGGATCTTCGTGCCGGACATGGAAACACCTCCTTTCAACAAGGGTTCTTGCGTTACAGCCCGAGGTCGCGCCTGCGCCCCAGCGACCAGTCGATGCCGTCGCCCGGTTTCGCCACGCCGGAGACATGCCGGCCGATCTGGCCTTCGAGGTCGCGCGACCAGGGCACCAGCTGGAAGCTCAGACCGTCGTCGATGACGGCGAAGCGGCCCGACGAGAGGGACAGCTGCCGGCCACAGGTGCCGGCGACATTGTCGCCAGCTCTGGCTTGCACATGCCGCAGCCCGGTTTTCCGGGCGAGCTCGGCACCGACCGCATCGAGTTCGCGGCGGCGCAGGGTGGCGAGCAGATGGCGCCGCACCAGGATGCGCCCACCCTCGCGCCGGGCGAGGCCTTCCCCGACCAGATGCTCGGCGCGGGCATCCATCGCCTCGCGCACCTCCTTGCCGAAACCGCCCATGGCCAGCGGCATCGGCCGGCGCTCGACCAGACGGTGATCGAGCCAGGTGGCGCCCGGCGCGGCGATCTGGCTTTGCAGATCCAGATCGGAACGATGGGCGAGCCACAGCGTCGGGTTCGGATCCTCCGGCCCGCCGAAGCGGCGCAACTCGACGATGCCGCCGAGCGGCGGGGCCTGGTCGAAGGCCTCGATCCCGCGCAGGCGGATATGATGGGCGCGGCCGTCGACACCGTCGACCACCGCATAGGCCTCGCCGGTCAACTCGTCATGCAGCCCGAGATCGACCAGCCTCCCGATGACGGGCGGGCCGTCCCGGCCGCTGTCGGTGACAAAATCGAGAACGCCCCGTTCCTCGCCCCGCCCGGCGAAGGCCCGATGCATCCGGCTGACGATGTCGCCACGCCGACCCAGGTCGCGCAGGGTGCGCTCCACCTCCAGCCCCAGCATCCATTCGCCGGGACCGGCCGATGTGGCGAGCCCCATCTTCTCCAGATGTTGCAGCCGCCCGATCATCAACCGCCGCGGTTCGGGACTGCGCCCGGTGGGTTCGCCCCGGATCGGGGCGTCGGGGCGCAGGTCGATGAATCCCATCTCGTCGGCCTGGCGCCGGATCGTGGCATCGAGCCGGGTCCAACGTTCCGCCGTCACCTCGCGTTCCAGGGCGAAGCGGATCTCGTGCTCCTGCCTGGGGCCGAGTTCGAGGGAGACCAGATCCTCGGCGCGGGAGCGCAAGCCGTAGCCGATATAGTCGCGCGAGATGACCAGATCCTTGCCGGTCTCGTCCGCGCCGCGGACCAGCAGATGCACATGCGGATTGTCGGTGTTCCAGTGATCGGCGGCGATCCAGTCCAGCTTCGTGCCGAGATCGGCCTGCATCTGTTTCACCAGATCGCGGGTGAAGGCGCGCAGATCGGTCATGTCGGACGCATCCTCGGGCGAGACAATGAAACGGAAATGATGCCGGTCGTCCTGGCAGCGTTCCGCGAAACCGGAATCGTCGGCATCGTCGGAGGTGGCATCGAACATCAGCCCGTCGCTGTCGTCGCGGCGGACGCCCTCGCGCTTGAGATAGGCGAGATGGGCCGTCATCGGGGCGGAGCGGAAGGATCGCCCCTTGTGCCGGACCACACGCGCCTTCACCACCACCCGGCGCTGCGGCGAGAACAGCCGCGAGCGGCCGAAGCTCGCCCGCCCGCGCCCGAAGGTCGAGTGGCCGGTGCGGACGGGTCGTCCCGAGGACGACGAGCCCCCGGCCGGTCCCGCCTTTCGGACCGGCCCCGCCTTCCGCGCCGCGCGCAACACCTGATTGACGAAGCTGCCGCTGCGCGGTGCCCGGGTCGAGCGCGGCCGGCCCGGACGGATGCGGAATTCGCGGTCGTCGCTGCTCATGACAGCCCTCCCTGCCCCGCGATCCGCGCAACAGTGCCAAAAACACCGTTGAAATCGCGTGAAAACCCCAAAAACGCGGCACCGCCGCCGTCCGACCGGCCTCGAAAAAGACCCGCCATGTCAATGGCGTAGGTCTTTGACGGGCCGGGGCTTTTACCTTGCCATAGCCCCAAGGGCGGCGTGGCCCCAAAGGCCGCGCCGCCCGTTCCTTCGCTGTTGTACGCTGCAGTGCGATTTCTGCGATTGGGGCTCATGACGGGCCTCCCGGGCGGGATCGCCCTCGGCGGGCGCTATCCGGTTGAGGAAAATCGGGCAGCGGATCGTCAGGCAGGGTGAATTTCCGCTGCCATGATTGCCACGCCGCGGTGACGGCGCCAGTGCCGGGAAACAGGTCGTCGAGCCTGTCCTCAGGCCGCGCGGCGACCATCTCGAAGCACCAATGACAGACGGCTTCCGGCTTGGCGCCGGTCAGCCCGCGACGCAGGGTGATGCTTTCCTGGACCCAGTCGCGCAGCACCAGCCGCTTGCTGACCACGGGCTTGCGGGCGGCTTTGACGATCACCGGTTCCCAGGCCCAGGCGACCGGCACATTGCGCTTGAAGGCGGCGAAACCCTTCACCCAGGCCATCCAGCGCGCGCCCGTCGGTTCGACCAGCGGCGCAAGGGTGGTGAAGGAGCGCGGTGTCGCGGCGGCGTGCAGGATCCAGCCGTCGTAGTCCCGCTCCAGCCGCGCGATCAGCGCCGCATGATCGACCTCGCCGGCGTAATCGGGCCGGTCGCGGTAGAGATGCGCGCAGCCGATATAGGGCGGGTCCGCATAGGCGATCTTCATGGACTGAACCCTCCGTCGAGGTAGGGGGAGAGCCGCATGGAATGATTTTTCATTGCGCTGCTCCAGCGTCGGATCGGCGGATGAACAGGTTGTCGGATTGCTGTGCGACGGCGTCTGAAGCGGTGTCGGACGGTTCGGCAGGCGCTTCCGGATCGGTCGCCAATGCGCCATCGGACTGCGCCGGTTCCGAACCGGACCGACGCACGAACAGACCGCCAGACTGCGACCGGTCCGCATCCGGGCTGTCGATCATGCTGTCCGCGAAGAGCGGTGCTTCGCGCCAGTCCGGTGGCGGCGCGGCTGCGGAACCGGCGCCGGGAAGCGGGTCGCCGCCCAGCATCGGCGCCAGCGCGGCGACATAGGCACGGGTCTCGGCCGGCAGGGTCCGGCCCGAGACCAGGTATTCGTCGTAGCGCCCCGGCCCGGCATTGTAGGCGGCCAGCATGCCCGTGACATTGCCGTAGTGATCATGCATCTCGCGCAGATAGGCGGCGCCCGCAAGAATGTTGTCGCGCGGATCGAACGGATCATCGCCGAGACCATGGTGGGCGCGCAGCGCCGCCCATGTCTCCGGCATGATCTGCATCAGCCCCATGGCGCCTTTGGGTGAGACCGCATGCGGATTGCCCCGGCTTTCGACATGCCGGACGGCGCGAATCCAGTCCGGCGGGATGCCGAAGCGCAGCGAGGCTTCCGCGACATGGGCAGCGAAGGGGTCGCCAGCGTGCTGCGCGACCGGCGGCACGGGCTGCGCCAGCAGGCCGGCAGCCGGGAGAACGACGAAACTCAGGCCGGAAAGAAGAAGGATTGCGGCCTGACGGGCGGCGCAAGCCCGCCCGTCGGCACGTCGATGGAGGAAGACCGGCATGTCTCAGTCCCGCTCGTCGCGCTTTCTCGGGCGCGACCAGTGCAGGCCCCAGGTCCGACCCTGCTCGTCGGACTGAAACAGCCGGGCGCGGATCGGCTGCACGAATACCGGATCATCGAGGGCGACCGAGATATAGGTCCCGGCCTTCTCGCCGCTCTGGGTCCAGCCGGCGCCGATCTCCGGGCCGTCCTCGCCGTCGAGATGGATGCGGTAATCCGGAGCCTTCTCGACATCGGCGTTGTGGGTTGGCACGAAGACCAGGTTGAGGTCGAGGGTCACGGTGCGGATGCGGCCCTCGTAGCCCGATTGCGTGCGGGTGAATTCACCGATCTGTGGCATCAGTTGGTCCTTTCGGTTGCAGTTGGAGAGAGGTTCTGGGAGCCGCCTTCCGCACTGGCCATGGGCCGGCGGAAGCTGCCGTAGCCCGCCGCATCGGTCCAGAGCGGGACGATGCGGGCGGTGACGTTGCTGAGCGGGAGCGGGCCGAAATAGCGACCGTCGAGACTGTCCTCGGTGTCCCGGTTCATGAGGAATACCTCGCCCTCGCCGACCAGCCGGCAGCCTTGCCAGACGGGCAGCGGCCGGCCGAGGCGGTCGCGCTCGCGCGCCGCACCGAGGATCTGGCCGTGAACCGTGATCGTGGTGCCGGCGCGGCAGACCCGCGTGCCGGGAAGCGCGGCGACGCGCTTCAGCAGCGGCACGCCGGGGCCGACATAGCCGCGAGCAACGATGAACTGCGCCAGCGGCTCGGGCGGCATGACCGCGACCAGATCGCCGAGGGCAAGGTCGGCCGGCGGCTCAACGCGATAGAGACCGATGGGAAGGCTCGCGGATGCGTTCCAGATCAGCCGCGGCGCGATGTCGGTGACGGAGATGCCGACGATCACCAGCACGGCGGCGGCAGTTGCGCTGAGATATGCGGTGCGGGTTCTGCGGCTCATGATGCACCCCCGTGATCCGCAGGATCGTCGGCGGGCGGGTTATCCGCAGGATCGTCGGCGGGCGGGTTATCGGCAGCATCCCCCTTGGCAGCGGCATAACCTGCACCCGGGGCTGCAAATGCATCGTCGCCCGCGGCAGCATCGTTCGCCGGCGCGCCGCCGAGGACCGCGTTCAGCGCGGCCTCGCTGCGCAGGATGGCGCGGCCGATGGCCTCGGGGATCTGCGGCACCACCGCATCGCCGAAGGCCTCGACGATCAGGCTCGCCGCAGACGTCCCTTTGCGGCTGCCGAGCGCAAGGTGCGTGCGAGCCAGCCAGGCGGAAATCCCATCATCCACCCGTATGTGATGGGCAATGCCGCCGTTCCAGTCAGGCCATGGCTCCGCAAGATCGCCGCCAGCGCCCGCGCCCCGGCCCATTTGTCCGGCGCCCGATCCGTCATCGCCCCGTCCATCACCGCATCCATGGTCGGCGACTTCCGACGGTCGTAGGCCGGGCTCCAGCCGTCCATCCGGCTGTCCCGCTTCGTCGGCGTCGGCAGGATTTCCGGCACCCGCCTGTCGAAATGCAGCGCTTCGCCGATCGTCGGGCTGCGGTCGAAACGGTCCTGATCCGAGGTCATCCGGCCCTTGTGCTTGCGCAACACGCTGCCCCGCGGTGCCGCATTCGCCGTCGGCGTGCCCATCATGCCCGCATGGTGGCTGTTGTGGCCCTGCAACTGGCTCAGCAGATCGCCCCGGCCACCGCGATGCGCGTCGGACTTCCGCGGCGTCGCCAGGATCATCCGCAGCGGATATGTCGATCCCGCGCCGCCGCCGGCGCCGTCCTTCATCCCGTCCGAGGCCATCGGCGTCGGCAAGGGTCGGTTGCGGAACAGATCGGAAAGACCCGAGTCCTTCATCGCCTTCCGCGCTCCCGATCCGCCCTCCATCCGCATTCCGCCCTGCTGGGATTGCGACACGGGCGTGGGCAAGCTGTTCGGGATCGCAGCCGATGAGCCAGGACCGCTTGCGGACATGGTTGGCGCCGATATCCGCAGCACCCACCACGCATGGCCAGCAGGCGTAGCCGAGCGCTTCCAGTGCATCGAGCAGCCGGTCGGCGCCACGAGTTCTGAGCACAGGGCTGTTCTCAAAAGCGAACCAGCGAGGGCGGCACTCTCCAACCAGCCGCACGGCCTCGAGGTAGAGGCCCGAGCGTTCGCCCTCGATCCCCTTACCCTTCGTGTTGGCGCTGCTGATGTCCTGGCAGGGCGGCGATCCGACGATGATCTCGGGAAGGCAGCCGAGGTCGGAAACAAGTCGAGCTGCCGTGAGGTCGCGGACATCCGCGTAGAGTCTGACATGCGGGAAGTTCTCCGAATAGAGGATGCGCCGCCATTCGACGATCTCGCAGGCGGCAATGGTGACGAAGCCCGCCCGATGCAGGCCGAGCGACCAGCCGCCCGCGGCGCCGCTGAACAGGTCGAGTACGCGCAACGGCAGGGAAAGGTGGGTGCGACGGGCGCTCATACGCCCACCTTCCGGCGCTTCAGCCATGCGGCATGCTGGGCCCTGGTGTAGGTGCGGAACGGCTCTCCCGCCGCAATGCGGTTGTGGACATGCCGCCAGTGCTCGGGCGAGACGGTGCTGGGATCGATGCCCAGCGCCTCGACGGCATCCACCGCCTGCAGCACCCGCTCGACCTTCGGCCAGCCGCTGATCCGCAGCAGGATCTCGGCGCCCGGACGGACGCAGGGCAGCGTCTGGAACGGCTCGCGCGGCCCGACGGCCCGCAGGATGTCGAGACGCGAGACCACGGTGCCGTACTCGTTGCCCGCCCAGCGCACCAGCGCGAAGATGCTGCCGGGCGCGAAGCCGAGGGTCCGGCGCTGGCTGTCGATCCGGTGTTCGGAGCTGGGTCGTCCGAAGCGCAGCCAGTGCTCGACCCGCTTCTCTTGCCAGATCAGGTCAACAAGGGTGAGGGTGGGGTTCTCTGCGGTCTCAAGGCCATTTTCACCGAATGGAACGATCCTGTCCGTCATGACGGCCACCGCGACATCCGATCGGCAGACAAGCGCATCGGGGCGGAGGATATCGTAGGTGCTCGCAGCGGATCGTGGTATCGTCGTGAAAAGCGGATGCATGCTCCTGGGCACGACGGCGGATGCGCGAGCGGGGTCATTCTCCGTCCCCTTCCGACCCGCGCCGGGTCCGAGAATGAGGGGCCGTATCGGCGCCCGAGCGGGGGTTATCCACCGCCCGGCGCGCCCCTACCATGTTAGAGTCTTTTAAGTTAGATAAGTTACGGGCCGGATTCCGTTCGTCGGACCAAAGGCTTGACTGCCCCTGGCACGCCCGAAGTCCCGATATCGGCACGCCTGAAGTCCCGATACCGCCCACAGTTTCGACGCCCGAAGTCCCGATACCGCTCACCGAGTTATCCACAGGCGACTGTGGATAACTCGCAGGAAGGATCCGCAGCATCTCGACGTGATCGACGCGCTCGATCCGCAGCCGGTATCCGGGCAGAGACTGGCGGGCAGCGATGCGGCGAATGTCGCAGGCAAAATCGGCGGGCTTGGCCAGACTGCCCGACTTCGCATGCAGATGCAGGATATCGAAGCACCAGCCCTGCGGCTGACGGCCGGCATGCTTGCGGGCCACGCGGTAGAGCCAGCGCTCGATGCCGCCCTTGAGCCGGAAATAGGCCGGGTCGATGGTCAGCACCAGCGAGCGGTCGAGCACGCCGCGATAGAACCACTCGGGCAGCACGAATTCCATGCCCTCGACCCGGCCCCCGGCTGTCGTCATCTCTTCCCACTCGCCGATCCAGGAGAATTGGTGTCGGCGCCAGTGCTCGCCATGCCGGATCGTGGTCCGGATCACCGTCGACTGCAGCCGCGCCAACGTGCCTTTCAGCAGGCGATAGTCGCGGGCGCCGGTCTGGCGGCCGATGGCGGTCAGGAGCTGGTAGGGGGTGAAACGCAGGAAGCGCGAGGTTTGCAGCCCGGCGTTCTCGGCATCGACGATCTGGCTGGCGGCCCAGATCAGCACGTCGGCATCCCAGATGGTCGCCATGCCGTGCTCGGGAAAGCCCTGGACATGGACCTGGACACCGCCGGATTCATAGTGAATGGGCGTCAGGCGCTTGGTCTTTGCGAGCGAGAAGAACGGACGTTCCATCAGATCGCGCTGATCGCGCGGGCGGACCTCGCCGCCCGTGCCCGTCACCACGAAGGGGCTGAGGCGGCGGCGCTCGCCGGAAAGACGGGTGCGGCGGGACGTTCTCATCGCTGCCCCCTCAGCGCCGGTAGCGGCCGGCATGGGCCGGCGGCGCCACGGCATGGCGCTTGGCGGGCAGCACCGTGCCGCGCGGATCGGAGGTCGAGGTGACGGCGCCGCGCTCGGCCCAGGCCTGCAGGTCGTCGACGGCATAGACCACGCGGCCGCCGAGCTTGTGGAAGACCGGGCCGGTGCCGAAGCTGCGGTGTTTTTCCAACGTCCGGCCGGAGAGGCCGAGGAAATACGCGGCTTCCGGTGTGCGCAGGAAGCGCGGCGGCAGGTCGGTAAGATCGGGCTTCATCGTCGGGCCTCCGTGCGGTTCGCGGGGCCGCTGGCGGGCAGCGGCGTATGGAGGACAGGGTGACGAAGAAGAAACGGCCGCAGGGAGTGCGAAGTTGGGGGTGACTAATTCTCACCCCCCTGGCTGACTCCCAGACCACGAAGCTTGACGTGATGCTATGTCATCCTTACTTGTATCCTTACCGACAGAAAGGACCGCTCCGATGCCGACGGCGACCATCACCTCGAAGGGCCAGATCACCATCCCGCAGAAGGTCCGCCTCGACATGGGCCTGACGCCCGGCGACCGGGTGGATTTCGTGCGCATGGACGACGGCCATTACGCGGTCGTGCCCGCCTCGCATTCGATCCGCGCGCTGAAGGGCATCGTGCCGCGGCCCGACAAGCCGGTGAGCCTCGAGGACATGCAGGCGGCGATCCTGGGCGAAGCGACCGGCGCATGATCGGCATCGATACCAATGTGCTGGTGCGCTATCTGGCGCAGGACGACGCCGCACAGGCGGCCATCGCCACGGAGATCGTCGAGGGCTTTACGCCGGAAGAGCCCGGCTTCGTTTCGCAGGTGGTGCTGGTGGAAACCGTCTGGGTGCTGACGCGTGCCTATCGGATGACGCGCGAGGCCATCGCCGATGCCGTGGAGGTGCTGCTGCGGTCGCGCGAGTTGATCGTGGAGCACACGGAGGCCGGTTATCTGGCGCTGGCCACCTATCGCGCCACCAAGGCGGATTTCGCGGATGCGCTGATCGCGCATGGCGGGCGGCTGGCGGGCTGCAGCGAAACCGTGACCTTCGACCGCGGCGCCGCCAGCCATGCCGGCATGCGGTTGCTCGGGGAGTGACAGGCAGTCACCAGCGGGATTGGAGCGCAAAACTGCGGCGGCGGGCGGCATTCCGATGCCGGGCTGGCTGACGGATCAGCCTCGATAAAGGCCGGAGTGCAGCTTGATTACCTCGCCGCCTTTCTCGAGCTGGCGCAAGATTACGAAGTTCCATGCCGGCCCCCAAAGATCCGATGGCCTCATGGCGTGCGCGGGCAAGGCGGGGTCGATAGGCGCCCCCTGCCAGCACGCTGATGAACCAGCAGTGACCCCAGCCCCGAGATCGCGATGAGCACCAGACCCGCCAGCGAAACGAGATCGGGCCAATCGCCGAAGACGACGATCCCCAGTGCCGTGGCCGAAATCAACTGGCTGTAGACCAGGGGTGCGATCAGGCTGGCCTCGGCCTTCCTGCTGGCCATGACCAGCAGGAAGTTGCCCACGGCCGAACCGACGGCGCTGATCAGAAGCAGCACCAGCAAGGGCACGTCCGGCACGGGAAAATCTGCTTGCAACCCGAAGGGCGTCAGGACGACGGCCCCGATCAGCAATTGCGAGATCAGCAGGAATCGCGGCCGGAATCTTCCCGCCAGGGTGCGGGTCATGACCAGATAGGCGCCGTAGAATGTTCCCGCCGCCAGGGCGAAAGCCATGCCGGCGGAGCTGCCGAAACCGGGTTTCACCACAAGCATCACGCCGGCGAAGCCAAGTCCCAGCAAGAGGCTTCTTTGTGACGATGGCCTCTCGCCCAGAAACAGTATCGCCAGGACATAGGACACGATGGGACCGACGAAGAAGGCTCCGAAGACATTGGCGATCGGTTCCGTCTTCAGGGCCGTCAGGATGCAGCATATGCCGCTGGCGATAAGCCCGGCCCTCAGCAGGACGCGCCAGTCCAGCAAGGCGGGCAGTTCCCGCCGGGTCAAGCCGCTGAAGGGAAGCAGCATCAGCGCGGCCAGGAAAAATCGCGACCATGCCACGATGAAGGGATCCACGCCGCCGCCGGTCAGCAGCTTGCCCGCCGTATCGCCGATGACCACGCAGGTCACCGCGATGAAGACTGTCGCGATCAGTCGTAGCAAATCCGGCGTATTGGTCATGATCGTTCTCGGGAAGCGGAATTGAGGCGGGCATCTGGTTCGGGGCAGACCTTGCGACGTTGCGCGAAGGATTGGAAGGCCACCGTCCCGACAGTCCCGACAGCTACTTCCGCCGTCGCCGTCGCAGCAGGCGGCGGTAGCCGCCCCCGATCATGGCGCGGGCGTCCCTGACAAAGCCCATGACTGCGTCACGCAGCGCGGACGTCTTCCAGGCCTCTGTGCGGACCCGGTCGGCGCCGTAAATCGCGCCGGCGATCTCGCGATAGCTCGCCCCGCTCATGCGCCCGTCGATGGCTTGCAGCATCTGGCGCGCGCGCCGGCGCTGGCGTTCGGTCAAGCGGGGGTCCGGCGGCACGCTCCGCCGCATGAGAAAGCAGAGGAGGCGCGTGGCGGCCTCGATCCGGTCAAGCCCATCGGCATCAAGCGGGATGACGATTGCCAGCGGCCCGTGTTCCTCGACGCCCGCCAGCCGCAGCAGGTGCAGGCTTCGGCCATCACCGATGACGCAGCGGAACCAGGTGCCATCGGAATTCACCCGGGCATCAGCCGCTCTCAAAAGGTCGACCAGGTTGCCCTCAGCAGGCAGAACGGAGGGTAGCGCATCCAGCACGAGGCTGCCGGTCTCGCAGGACGGCAGCCAGTAGACCGGCGTATCCACGCAGGACAGTCCGGGCCGAACCGGGAAACGTAAGCCCCCAGCGGATCCGGAACCGAAGGATGCCCGGCGCATCCATCGTCTCTCGTCGCGCGACGGCGCGATAGTCCTGCTGATAGTCCTCGTTGCGCCGCAGCCATTCCCAGGCGAGATCGGGCGCTGCAACTTCGTCGACGAAATCGTAGCTCGGCGAGGATCGCCACTTCGACAGGTCGGGTTTCATGTCCATACCCCAAGGTTGAAGCCAGTGCTCGCGCGTTCAGCCAAGGGTTGGAAGTTTTTGTCTGCGCTAATACCCCCTGCCGGGCAAGGGAGGGTGCGGCAGAGGCAAATCGGCGGATTTCTACTTGCGATCAGCGGCCGTCGCGCAACAGGAGCTTGTAGCCGTCTTTTTTCATCCAGCGCGCACGGGCGAGATGGCTGTCGTAGATCCTGCGCGCCCGTTCCGGCTGACGCTCGGGATCGAGGCCGAAAAGGATCCGGACGGCTTCGCGCCAGTCGGCTCCGTCGTCGGCGGAATCGTGCAGCCGCATGTAGAGCTTCTGGTGCCGACGGTCGTAATCCGTCAGTTCTGGTCCGGTCGGCACATCCTCCAGATAGTCTTTTTCCGTCACATCCCTCTCCCGTCCGGGCGGTGATCGCGATGTTTTCTCGCAGCAGCACTATTCCATGCCGGGCCACGTTCCACAACAAACCGTGTTCCACGCGACGGATCCTGCTCCGCATCGTTAATCAGGCACAGTCACCGGGCGCAACTCCGAATGCCTGCACATCGGAGCAAACACCTCGGCATCCGATTTGTAGAGAATACTCCGTGGTTGAATGCTCATCAAGTCACCGATCTGTTGGTGATGAAGATTCGGGAGATATTCGCGCACAATCTGCGGGCGGCGCGGCAAGCCAGAGGCTTGTCGCAGGAAGAGCTCGCGCATCGGGCGGATATCGATCGAACCTATATCAGCTCACTGGAGCGCCGCGTTTACGGCGCCAGCATCGATGTCGTGGATCGCCTGGCCTCGGTCCTGGAAATGGAAGCATCCGACCTGCTTAAGCGGCCTGCGGAAGGCAAACGGCTGCCATCTGCGGAGCCGCCAAAGCCAGACAAGTAGCCCGGAGCGACACCGCTGCGTTTCCAGCGGGCACCTGCCTGCCGCACAAGCCGGACGCATGAGCCCGCAAGTCAATTTGCCTCGGCGGGATCTCTGGTCCCGGTGGAGGGTCAAGCGGGGCAAAACTCTCCGCTCGCGATCTGGATGGTCCAGCATTCGCCTTCATCGTCGGCCATCATCTGGATCTCGGTACGATCGGCGCTCAGGATCGCGTGCAACCCGCCTTCGGTGAAAATCTCCGGCTCGTCGGCCTCGGCGTCCCATCCGAGGCCCCATGCTTCCTGCACCGTTACCTTGCGGAATCGGCCCTCGGCAAAGGCGGTGGCGAGGGTCGCGGCATTGGCGAGGCGGCGGGCGGTCAGTTCGGCTGTGGTCATGTCCGTTTCTCCCGGTGGGGTGGTTTCCTGCTGCCGCAAGCCCCGCGACGGCGGGGCCAGATTGTCGGCGCCGGCGGCATCAGGCGCTTTCGATCTCGCTCGGGGTATCGAGGAGGAGGTCGGCGGCTTCGGTCATCGCCTGCAGGAGGATGATCTGGGCCAGTTCCTCGTCGGAGGTCTGCATCCATCCTCGGGTGATCCGCTCCAGTTCCTCGAGCCGGTGCGGGTCGCGGCGGATCAGGGCGTTGGCGGCTTCGGCCATCAGTTCGGTCACGGTGGTCGGGTGGTTCATGGTCGCTCTCCGATCTGTGCCCCGGTCCGATCCGGGCGCTTCTGCTGCCCCGACCCCTCGGGCGTTTCCGCCTGGGGCTGTGCGCTTCCGTCGGTGGGGTCAGATCAAGCCTGCCTTCTGAAGCCAGTTGGCGGTGTCAGGGGCGTCGGTTGCGCGGACAATGACCGTCAGGGTCATGCTGTCGCGGCTGGCGCGGGCCTTGACCCCGGTATCGGCGTCCATGCCCATCTCGATGTCCTCGAGATGGATGCGGCTCGCCAGGGGGTTGCCGGGGATGTTGATCTCGAATGTCGCGGTATGCATCGGGCTTGTCTCCGGTTTCCGGGACCGATCCATCCGGCCCCTTCCACCACCCCGGCCCCGCATTGCGGGGAGCATGGCACCGGTGGCTGGCGACCATGTTGGTGCCTTACGAATAGTCTAGCAAAAACAAGGCGCTAACGCAAGCCGATTGTGGCGTTTTCTCCATTATTTTCAGTCAGTTATCGGCATTTCAACTTTCTTCCGCAGCCGCCGAAACGCCCACGGGTGTCCACCCCGTTCGCCGGTGGACACCCGTTCCCTTCCGCTCCGAAGCTAAATACGCCCTTCGCGACCACGCGCCGACGATCACGCAAAGCTCATCGGTAGCGCTGTGGAGCAGCCTCGCTCCCCAGCCCCTTTTTGCCCAAGCCCCTGTTTCTTCTTCAGCGGAGAAGGATGGGGTCGGGGGAAGGCAGCAGGCTCCGCCGGAGGCTTCCCGGCCGGTCGATCCGGTCGGGAAGCCTTCTCTTGCCGGCGTGGCAAAGGCGCGATCCGCCGCAAACATGGAAAAACCCGGCGGCTGGAACCGCCGGGCTCTTGGGCCTCCCGTTCAGGAGGGAATGTCGTCTTCGTCGATGAACCGGCCTTCGTCCTCGTCGTCGGTCCCGGCCTGCGGCGCCCGGCTCAGGAAATCCACCGTCTCGGCGACGATCTCGCAGCCGTAGCGGTCGTTGCCGTCCGCATCCTGCCATTTCGTGTAGTGGATGCGGCCGCGCACCAGCACCTTCGTGCCGGATTCGCAATATTGCCGGATGGTCCGGCCCAGGCCGTTGAAGGCGACGATGCGGTGCCATTCCGCGTCCTCGACCCGATAGCCCTTCTCGTCGCGGACGACCCGGCCTTCCGAATAGCGCGGGCGCGAGGTGACCAGCTTGAAGCGGGTGACGTCGGTGCCGGTGCGGGTGGTGCGGGTTTCGGGGGCCTGGCGGATGGTGCCGGCGAGGATGACGATGTTCTGCATTGTAGGTCTCCGTTGCTTCCCCGGAGGGACCATTCCCTCCGACGAGACCCGGCCAAATCCGTCGGGAGGCACCTGCAACTGACGCCCCCTTCGGGCGGCAGCCTGCCCGCAAGGCTTCGGAGTGGGGCGGGCAGCCGCGCCCCGCGCGGCAACACGGTCCGGAGCCTTGGGGGTTGTTGGTGAAAACCGCACGGAGTTAGGGGATCGGACAGGCGGAGGGATTGGTTCGACCGGGAGCGGATCGGGGACATATCGCAGAACGGCGGCGTTCTCGCCGGTGCCGTCCTGTCCGCATGGCCCCCGGATTCCGCGCCACCTGTGGCGGTGCCGCTTCGCTTCGCCTTGCTGGTCGCCCTTGCGTCTGTCGCCGGAAGGCCGGGACGTTCGGGGCGGGAAGGATCGAGCTGTCGGGTCGGGGGCGCGGTATGGCATGGCCGCCGTTTCATCGGCCCTAGGGCGTGTTGACAAAAGGGATTCACCGGGCGCGGTGATCGTGATTCAAGCTGGTATCTGCAATGGAGACCAGCGTGGCACGAAACCTGATGTCGAACGACGAGTGGGCGTTCTTTGAACGCTTCATCCTGGCTGTCCGTTCTCCGAACGGCCGCAAGCCCACGAACCATCGGCTTGTTCTGGATGGGATTTTCTGGATCGCCCGAACGGGGTCGCCCTGGCGCGACCTGCCGGAAGAGTTCGGCAAATGGTCGTCTGTCTATCGGCAGTTCCGGCGCTGGACGTTGGCGGGGCTGTGGGAACAGATCCTGGAGGCGCTGAACGAGAGCCGGATCGTGCCGGATGCGCTGCAGATGATCGACAGCACCGTGGTTCGCGCTCATCATCAGGCAGCGGGCGCAAAAGGGGGACTCCGCGCCAAGGTTTCGGCCGCTCGCGAGGTGGCTTCACGACCAAGATCCATCTGCGGGTCAATGCGGCAGGCCTGCCCATGAGAACCGAGATCACGGCCGGGCAGACATCGGACTACCTCGGCTTCGATCTGGTCATGGCTGACAACCTGCCCGAGCCAAGCGTTCTGCTCGCAGACCGCGGCTACGACTCCGACAACATCCGCAAGACCATGGAGGTGCGCGACG
The DNA here is from genome assembly GCF_000371965.1 of Paracoccus sp. N5. Lineage (NCBI taxonomy): Bacteria > Pseudomonadati > Pseudomonadota > Alphaproteobacteria > Rhodobacterales > Paracoccaceae > Paracoccus > Paracoccus sp. N5. The sequence goes on from NZ_AQUO01000001.1 coordinate 729,971, forward strand.
TGGTGCCGGTCATCCCCATGCGCAAAACCCGGAAGCTACGGGTCGCCGTTGACCGCAGGCTCTACCGCCTGCGCAATCTCGTTGAGCGGTGCTTCAACAAGCTCAACAATGCCCGTCGCGTCGCCACCCGCTACGACAAGACCGCCGAAAGCTTCCTGGGCTTCATCGACATCACGTCGATCCGCCTCTGGCTCCGCCATTTGTCAACATGACCTAGGTTGGATCGTCCGGCAATATTGCGGTGCGGACAGAAAGCTGGTCGCATCGCGGCGGGCATTCATGGAACGAAATTGCAGGATGCGGTCGGCAGGGATCATGGGGTTGCGAAAGTTGGGGGGATGAAGGATTTCCGTAGTCTGGAGGCCGCAGATCGAGGAAGACCAAGACGATGGCCGATTTGTTGGCGATGATATTCCCATTTGCGCGGGTGGTTTGAGGCGCAAAGGCTCCAGCCCGGGTTTCCACGGGACGGCACGTCCGACAAGGGTACGAATGTCATGCCTGCGGCGGGCGACCTGGCAGTCACGCGGAAGGATTGGCCGCTACAAGATGAGCTTGATACCTGAAACCAGCAGCAGGAACGCAAGGATTCCGCGCAGCCAGCGGTCGGACAGGTAACGGCTGCCGATCCAGGCGCCGACCGAACCACCGATGGCAACGGCGGCAAGCCAGATCGGCAGGGCGGCCGGGATATGATCCCATGCTGCATAGGCCCCGACCAGCGCCGCAGCCGAGTTCATCAGGTTATAGACCGCCGTGGTGGCGGCCGTCTGCCGGGCCGTGCCCCAGTTCATGCTGAGGATGATCGGGGCCAGGAACACACCGCCACCTGTTCCGGTCGTCCCGGACACGAAGCCGATGACGGCCCCGGTCGCCAAAGCCGCGCCGAAGGGTGGTGTGACTACGGTTCCGGAGGCCGACGGCCTGCCGTGAAACGCCGTGCGCATCATCTGAAGCGCGGAAAGGATCAACACGATCCCGACGACCGGGAAATAGACGCTTTCCGGCAACTGGACCGCTCCGCCAAGCATCGAGGAGGGAAAGCCGAGAATGGCGAAAGGCCAGACATTCCGCCACGAAAGACGCCCGGCCTTCAGGAACAGAACTGTGCCGATGGCCGCAACCATCAGATTCAGCGATAACGCCGTCGTCTTCATGGCAAGGGGCGCAAAACCTGCCAGACCCATTACGGCAATGTAACCCGATGCCCCGGCCTGACCGACCGCCGCATAGATCAGAGCGATGACGAGGAAGGGAGCCGCAAGCGGACCCGTGTCGATATTCAATATGCCGGTCCCCAACTGTTTGAGGCCCAGCTTATGCCCCGCCAATGCGCCATAACCAAGGACAGCTGACGGAGTTTGAACGCCGTTCTGCCTTTCCCGCCTCCGGCGTGATCCGGCCGGGCTCCGATATGGGTGGTCTCCCCCCGTCCGGATCACGCCGCGCCATTCGCGCCGTTCGCATCAGCCATTGGCGCGTCTGCCGATATCTTCGCCTTGTCTTGCGAGCCGGGCCATGCCCGGCGAGCGCGATTTTTCCGGGACGTGCGGCTGGGATCGCACGCGCGACGGCCGCCGGTCCATCGGATCGGCGGCCGTGATGCTTTGGGCCGGCGTCTAGCCTACGGGCGCAGCGGGCGCCAAGATTCATCCGTCCCGGCTGGGCGCCAGGTCAACCGGCGGCAGCGGAACGTGGCCCAGGCGTAAAGCAGCGGCTCCATGCCGTGCCACCAGTCGGCCGCGATGTCGCCGCATCGGCCCTCGAACAGCAGCCTGCCGCGCGCGGTATAAAGCCGGAACTCCACCGGCAACGCGTCGCCGTCTTCGGGCTTGCCTCGCGCGGGAACTCCGTCGGCGTCCTCGCCCAGTCCAATGCAGCCGCCATGATGGTCCTTCGTGACAATCCAGCGCATGTCGTAATCCTTTCCGTGAAGCTGTGGGGTGTGGCGCCCGCCCGATGACGGGCGCCCTTGGGTTGCGGGGAGCTATGCGACCGCCTTCCGGTCCCGCTCTTGCAGGGCCGCCATCCGCTTGCCGATGGTCTGATAATGCTCAACGTCCAGTTCCACGCCGAGCCAGTCGCGGCCCAGCAGATGCGCCGCCGCCAGCGTGGAACCGCTGCCGCTGAACGGGTCCAGCACCAGATCGCCGGGCTTCGTGAACGCCCCGATCAGCCGGCGCAGCGCCGCCACCGGCTTTTGCGTCGGGTGCAGCTTGTTCCCGGTATAGGGGAAGTCCAGCACGTCGGGCACCGGACGCGCGGGCAGAACCGGATCGCCCTTGGCCAGCAGATAGGCCTGTTCGTGCTCGTAGCGCAGGAACCGCGCCGAGGAGGCGTAACGCTTGCGGAACACCAGATGCCCGACGATGCGGAAGCCCGCCGCCTTCCAGGCCTCCACGAACAGATCGACCTTGTTCCAGCCGTAGAAGCTGACGCAGAAGCCGCCGTCCTTCAGGACCCGGTGCATCTGGGCGAAGGCCGGGCGCAGCCAGCGGGCGTTGTCGTCATTGGCGACGGTGCGGCCCTGCCGGTCGCGGAACCGGGTCACATAGGGCGGATCGGTCAGGATGAAATCCACCGTTCCGCTGTCAAAAGCCTGCATCGCCTCGATGCAATCGGCGTTGATGACGAGGTTACGGGGGGTGCTGGTCTTGCCGGTCATGTCTCTGTCCTTTCGGGTTGGGGCGGAGGGCCCTTGCCCTGATCCGCCGATGGGCCGCGCCTCGCCGGTCTGACTTCGGGAAACGCATGTTTCCCCGGAGGCAGAGCGGCGAGGGCGCAGCCCGACCCGCGGCCGCATGGCTGGCGGTCCTGGGTCGGGGCGCAGGGGGTGGGGCGGCCCGCAGCCGCAGGCGAGGACACGGCCCTGCGCCCCGACGACGCCCTCGGGCGGCGCCTGCCCTTTGACGGCCAGACAGGCGGATGCGTGGCGGACAAATCCTTGAGACAGGAAAGCCGTCGGGCCGGGGGTGAGCCGGGCAAGGCCCGGTCGAACCCCCTGCCCGGCTTCTGCGCAAACACGATCCGCGCCCGGCGCGCGGATCACATCGGATCAAAGTGACATAGCCGGTGTCGGCTGAACGGGGCTGCGAGGAGGCGCTGTCGTTCGACGCAGATCCGGTGAACGCTTCGTGGCCGTCGGTATCAGACCTGCGGCGCCAGTTCTCCGAAGCCGTTCAGGTTCATCAGCGCAGCAATGCCGGTGATCAGCCCGGCGGTGCCGCAGAGCAGTTTCAGCGCGATGGCGGATTCGATGGCATCGTGGGTGACACCATGCACGACGGCATAGCCGGCGATCATCGCCGGGATCACGAACACGGCCCGCGCCAGCAGGCAGAGAATCGGATTCCTCGCCTTGAACAGCACCGCGAGCACCAGCCCCACCGACAGCAACGCTACGGTGGCTGCGACCAAGGCCGAGAGCAGGAATCCGGCCTCCGTCGCATGAATGAGACGGAATGTCTCGACCGCGACCATCACCGGCAGTGCATAGATGGCCAGATACCAGGCGATGACGCAGGTGAGCGCGGTGAGCATGACGGCCAGCAGGATCAGCGTCATGGAAGCCTCCGGACCAAGGGGATCGGGAATCGTGCACGACAGGCGGCCAGAAGATAATGCGCTCGCGCCTGCGACCAGGGTTCACTACGCCGTTGCTGCGGATAGCAGCATTCCCAAGACCCTGCGACGGGTCAAGCCGACAGGCGGAAGGCTAAGGAGATGATGCGGATAGGCGCCCAAGACGGTCACCGATCAGCGACAAGCCGCCAACTCGCGTGCTTGTCGTGGAGGCTCGGACCCCTCACCCCCTCCGCAGGATCTTCTCCATCGGCTTTCCCTTGGCCAGTTCGTCGATCAGCTTGTCCAGATAGCGGATCTCCCGCATGAGCGGATCCTCGATCTCCTCGACCCGGACGCCGCAGACCACGCCCTTGATCAGGAAGCGCGCCGGGTTCATGTGCGGGGCCTCGGTGAAGAAACTCTCGAAATCCGTCCGGTCTTCCAGCCGGGCCGTCAGGTCCTCCGGACTGTAGCCGGTCAGCCAGAGGATGATCTCGTCGACCTCGGCCCCGGTCCGGCCCTTCTTCTCCGCCTTGCCCACGTAATGCGGATATACGCTGGCAAAGCTGGTGGTGAAGATCCTGTGCCTGGTCATGTTGCCTCCCAGGTTCTGGCGATGCGCATCATACCCTAACCGAACCGCCCCTGCGCGTCGGGCCATGTCCAAATGGTCTCGTCGGCGAGGATCGCATCCACGACCGCTTCCGCCCTCGACCGGGCGCTCTGCTTGTCGCCCATCGCCATATGCCGGATCTCGATCTCGACCAGAAACACGACGACCTCATCGGGGGACGTTCCCCGGCGCAGTTGCGAGGCCGCCGAGATCAGATAGCCGTCATATTCGTCCGCAAAGGACAGGTTGGCTTCGTCGTCCCATCTGCCCGGCCGGCCTTCCGGGTCCAGCAATCCGATGGGATCCCAGAGCGACCAGCCGATATCGCGCAGCTTCGACAACTTGATCCGGGGGTGCGGTGCGATCTCGGTCATGGGGGCGTCGTGGCAAGAGTCGGGCGGATGGTCAGCTTCGCGCAGGCCGGGGAAGGGTCGCAACGGGAGACGTTGCTAATCCTTCGGCGCCTTCGGCCTCGGCTGATGCAACCGCCGCCGCGCGTTCGCACGAAAGGCATTGCGCAGATCCTTGTTGATCAAGTCGAGATCGAACCATTCCGGATCGAAATGCCCGCCCGCCCATCGCAGCGTGGAGCGATGGTCATCGTGCGTCGGGTCGCGGATGATCCCGAGGAAATCCTCGTAGCCCCACGGCCCGCCGACGTCCTCGGGCGGCCTTGCCCGCGCGCCCTCCAGGCAGAGGGCATGACGTGGCGCCGGGTCGAGCGCCAGCCAATCCTCGATCCGGATCAGGTGCGCCCAACCGTCTCCGAAATCATAGGCATAGGTGAAACTGCCGTCACGCCCGACGAAATCCTGCAGCCGGACCTCGGCATAGTCGAAAACGCGGGGGCTGCCGGAACCGTCATCCAGCAGGGCCGGATCGCCGTAACGCAGCCCGCCGATGCGGAATTCGTGCAGATGGCTGTCGGTCCAGCCGAAGGCCGCCTGCAGGACCGGATGCAGCCGGTCCAGCGTCCAGTCGCAGGGAACCACCAGCCGCCGCCAGATCTCCGGCTCTATCTCGGCTAGGGTGACATGCAGCCGCACCGCATTCGGAGGCTGGAACACCCCTGCCCTCCCCGGTCAGATGGCGAAGTCTTCGAGGGATTTGCCGGCCTCCAGGCCCTCGACGATCCAGGCGGGCTTGCGGCCGCGACCGCTCCAGGTGATCTCGGGGTTTTCCGGATGGCGGTATTTCGGCGCCACGGTGGCGCGCTTTTGCGCCGGGGTAATTTCCGCCAGTTCGCCCAGCGAGAAACCGTGCTCCTTTGCCACCGCTTCCGCCGCAGCCCGCGCCTCGGCCTTGCGGCGGTCCTCGAAAGAGGCGATGGCCTTGGCCACGCTCTTTTCCAGCTGCTTCAATTCGGCCAGCGACAAGGCATTCAGGTCGATATCGGTCATAAACGTCCCCTGTTGTTATGGCGCCGGTTTAATCCAATAGCGGTCAAACGGCAATTCCCACGCTCAATCGGGGATCCGCCCAAGCCTCGGACAAATCATCGCCCGATCAGCTTTATCTCCCTGAGCGGGTGCCCCGTGTCGATGAACAGCCGTCCCGTCGGTTTCAATGCGGCCCGCAATCGCTCAAGGGCGCGTTGCTCGATATCCGGGTGGCGTCCATCCAGCGCCCCGACACGCATCGCAAAGGCGAGATCGAAGGGCGCTTCATCGGGCGGTAATTCGAAATCCTCGATCGCCGCTTGCAGGAACCGCAGGCGGCCGGTGGCGATTTCCGTGCTCGATCCGGCCATCGCGCTTTCGATCGCCTTGGCCGAGCGGTCGATGGCCAGAACGAAGCCGCTCCCGACGCGACGGGAAACCTCTCGGGCCGCCACGCCCGGACCGCAACCGATCTCCAGCACCCTCTGGCCCGGCGCCAGCGGCAGCGCGTCGACGAAGGATACGATCCGGTTCGATATCCGCGGGGCCATGATGGTCAGCCCTTGTCGGATTGCCTTCGGCCACCAGGCGCCGATCCGAACTGCCGCTCGAGCCATCCGACTCCGAAGGCGACGATATCCTGCGCGTCGAACAGATGGCAGCGCGCGGCGCCGACCATGCCCTCGCAGTGCCGGCCCGTCGCGACATAGGCGCGGGCGATGATCTCGACCGCATCCGGCTGGCCCTCGACCGCGAAGCAATCGAGGATGCCGTTCGAGTCGAAATCCGTCGCCGCTTCCCAGACCGTCCGGCCATCCGGGCCCAGCACCGGCATCTCGTAGCTGACGCGGCGCTTGCCGGGGATGTCGGCGACGGCCTCGGCGTAATGCAGCACGGTCACGGCATCGAGCGGCGCACCCAGCAGCAGGGTCTTGCCGCCAAGGCGCACGAAACGTTCCAGCGGCGAGCCCTCGCCCAGGGCCTGCCCCAGCCTATGCGGTTCGACCAAGGTCCCGGCCAAGGGGCCGACCGCGACCATCGAGGCATCCGGGTGGGCGCTGCGCCGCGCATCCGGCAACTCGGCAAGGAACCGGTTCAGCAGGCCGAAGCCGCGATATGTCCCGGCAGTCCGGGGATCGAAGGCGGGCCAGTCGCGGCGCAGGGCCTCGTCCATGCGGGCGCCGTTCAGCGTCTCCTCATAGGGCGAGCGGTCCCAGGACGCATATCCCATCACCGTGCCGCCCGGCCCCACGGCATCCATGAGCGCCTAGACGACCCCGGCCGCTCCACCCTCGACCGGGCCGAGCGCCTTCAGCGAGGCGTGGACCATCACCAGATCGCCCGGCCGCAGGCCAAGCCGCCGAAGATCCGCCGTGATCGAGGCCTTGCTGCGCATGGGCCTAGGGATTGTCCCTGAACCAATCCACGATGGCGGGCATGTCGCGCTCGAACCCGCCGGGGATGAAGACGTTCAGGACACCGACGCGCTCGGCGGTGCGGTTCCTGAAGTCATGGGTCACCCCGGCCGGGATGCGCAGGAAGGTCCCTTGCGGCGCGTCCAGCCAGTCCGCCCCGGCCAGGAAGCTGACCGTGCCGGCGATGACGTAGAAGATCTCGTCATTCACTTCATGCGCATGCGCGCCCGGCCCGTCGGCACCGGGCTCCAGCCACCATTCCGAGACGCTGTAACGCGCAGCCGTCTCGTCCTCGTCGGCCTTGAACACCGCCGTCATCCGGCCGAGGGCGTAGCGCCGTCCCTCGCCGGGCGGAAGATGGATAACGCCCTTGCCCGCGTGTTCGTCGCCCATCGCTGCCTCCCGGTGGCTGATGGAAAGGACCCCGACAGCATAGCCTGCCTGGGCCGCGCTGTCAGGTCCGGCGCCAGGAGCCCGGCTCGCGCGGCAATGCCCGGAGGCCCTAAGTCGCGTCCTGATCCGCCTTGCGCAGAACCACCCTCAGCGTGCCGCTGCTGCCACCGCCGCAGAAGAACCGCGCGCCGCCGTCGGATTCCAGCCCCGAGACCCCGGTGCCCGGCGGCATCTCCAGCCGCTCCAGCACCGCGCCGGTGGCGGGGTCGATGCGGCGGATGTCGCTTTCCTCGCCCTGCCAGGTGCCGTGCCAGAGCGCGCCGTCGGCCCAGGTGACGCCAGTGACGAAGCGGTCGCAGTCGATGCTGCGCAGCACCTCGCCGGTCTCGGGATCGACCTGGTGGATGCGGCGCCCGCGATGCTGGCCGACCCAAAGCGAACCCTCGGCCCAGGCAAGCCCGGAATTGCCGCCCTCGGGCGCGGGAATGGTCGCCAGAACCTCGCCGCTTTCCGGGTCGATCTTGCGGATGACCGCCCCGGCGATCTGGAACAGATGCGTGCCGTCGAAAGCCGTGCCGGCATCGGCGGGGATCTTTAGCGCGCCCAGCAGCGCGCCGCTGTCGGGGTCCAGCGCGTTCAGCCGCTCGCCGCTGGCGAACCAGACCTGCCTTCCGTCGAAACTGACGCCATGCACCTCTTCGATTCCCGGAAAGGGGCCATATTCGCGGATGATTTCAGCCATGCGTTTCATGGCTCCATCCTAGCGCATCGGCAGCGGCGCCGGGAGTAACAAGCTTGTCGGGAAACCCGGTATGCTCCGCGCGATCCAGCGCCGGGCGCGGCCATGGCCGAACCATTCCACCCTGCCCGCCCGCCGCAGTTCCGCCAGCGCGCGCTGCACGCTGCGCGGGCTGACATCCAGCGCCAGGGCCAGCGCCGAGCTCGACCAGGCCTCGCCATCAGCCAGCAGGGCCAGCAGGCCCGCGTGATCGCCCTCGACCGGCGGGGCCAGCACGGCGATCCTGCGCCCGCCGCGAGGCTCCAGCACGAAGCCCTGGCCGGTCGCCCTGATCTCGGCGAGCGGGGCGAGGTGCCCGCGCAGCCGCCCGATCTCGACCCGCAGCCTCGCGCGATGCGATTCGTCGGCATGGCGGGCGCGAAAGGCACGCGCGAGCAGGGTTTCGCGCGACACGTCGCCCGGCCACGCCTCGGCCAGGGCGCGCAATAGCGCCATCAGCACCGGCCGCCCGGCCAGCGGCACAACCGTCGCACCACACCGCAGAAAATTGCGGCAGGCATCGACCAGCAGCATATCCGAGCCGATCAGCGCCTCGACCCCAGCCAGGTCCAGCAGCGTCTCGCGCCCGCTTTCGATCAGCCGCGCGGCCGGGGCGTCGAAGGCGGCGCGCGCCTGTGCGACCTCGGCGGCCAGCGCGGCGATGCCCGTCTCCTGCGCGGCACGGGCGGCCCGGTCCAGTGCGACCCGCGCATCCCCGGCCCGGATGCGGCGCATGGCAATGCCCGCGGCGACCAACCAGCAGCCGGGGCGCGACGCCGGGGGCAGCGCGGCGGTATCCAGCGCCTCCAGCACCGCCTCGGCCTGATAGAGACGCCCGGTCAGCAGCAGCAGCCGGGCCTGCAGGTAGCCGGCATGGGCGGCGTTCGCCCAGTCGTCCTGCGCCGCAAGCGCGCCTCGCGCCGTGCCAAGCGCCCGCTCCAGTCCGCCCAGGTCGCGCGTGACCAGCGCGATTTCCGCCGCGGCCAGCCGGCAGCGGGCGCGGGCCAGGGGATCGGCTCTGAGTCCCCGCGCGGCGCGGCGCAGCAGGTCCCGCGCCCGGTCCAGATCGCCAAGTTGCGCCATGGCGATGCCGCGCAGTGCCAGCGCCGGCGGGTCGTCGCGCAGGGCGACCCGCTTCAGCGCCGTCAGCGCATCCCCCGCCGCCAGCGCCTGCGCCGCTGCCGCAATCCCGTCATGCTTGTTACTCACGCCCGGATGCCGCCCCGTCCTAGACTGCTTCATGTCCCGCAAAGCATCGGACGGGAGGCCCGCAATGACAACGCCCACGCAAAAGCCCGGCGCGGCAGGCTGGCTGGCCCTTGCGGCGGCGCCCTGCTTCGCCGCCATGGCCGGAATCACGGCGGCCTCGCCCGCGCTCTGCCTGTCCGACCCCGGCCCGCTGCCGCTGGACGGCATGGCCACGATGTATCTGCTGATGGCCCTGTTCCACCTGCCGCCCTGGTTGCGGCTGATGGCCGGCCGACATCCCATCCCGAAAGGAGACCGACCATGACCCAAGCCATCGTTTCCCGCGAGGCATGGCTGGAGGCCCGCAAGGCGCTGCTGGCCCGCGAACGCGACATGACCCACCAGCTCGACGCGCTGCGCGCCGAGCGGCGGAGGATGCCCTGGGTCCGCATCGACAAGCCCTATCGCTTCATGGGGCTCGACGGCGAGGTGACGCTGGGCGACCTGTTCGGGACCCGCAGCCAGCTCGCCGTCTATCACTTCATGCTGGCGCCGGGATCGGAGCATATCTGCTCGGGCTGCGCCTTCGTCGCCGATCATGTGGATGCCGCCCGCCAGCATTTTGAGCAGGCCGACCTGGCCTTCGCCGCCGTCTCGCGCGCGCCGGTCCCGCAGATCGAGGAGGTCCGGCGGCGGATGGGCTGGCGCCTTCCCTGGCTGTCCTCGGGAGACGGCGATTTCAACCACGACTTCGGCGTTTCCTTCACCGAGGAGGATCGCGCCGCCGGCCGGGCGATCTACAATTACGGCACGGTGATCAGGAACAGCCCGGACATGTTCGGGGTCAGCATCTTCGTGCGGCAGGACGACGCCATCTTCCACAGCTATTCCACCTATCACCGCGGCGTGGAACTGCTGATGGGCGCGTTCAACTGGCTGGACCTCACCCCCAAGGGCCGCAACGAGAACGGCGCCATGAGCTGGCTCAGGCTGCATGACGAATACTGAGCCGGGCGCAGAGGATCAGGGCGGGCGCTGAGCATCCGGCGCTTAGGACGATATCAGGGCATCTGTCCTGACGATGGGCTGGGGTGCCTGCTGGCCGGGCAATGAATGCCCCTCGATAACCGCGAGCAGGGGAAACAGGTCGCAAGCGGCCAGGGGACACGGCTTGCAGCCCCCGGCTGCCCGCCCTAAATTCCGACCATGATGTTCGTGTCCACATTCTTCCCGCTGATCTGACCGGCCCTGCCGCCGGCGCTTTCGCGCCATCAGATCGACACGGCGGCCCGCGATTAGGGCGCCAAGCGGAGAATGCGTGATGACCAATCCCGAACCCACCGGCCTGACCAAGCATCAGGTTCAAAGCTTCATCGAGGACGGCTTCGTCAGGATCGACGGCGCCTTCCCCACCGACCTCGCCCAGCAATGCCGGGACGAGTTGTGGGCGGCGACGGGCCTCTCGCCCGACCGGCCCGAGGGTTGGACGCGACCCGTCATCCGGATCGCATCGATGTCCACGCCCGCCTTCGTCCAGGCCGCCAACACCCCGCTGCTGCATCGGGCCTATGACCAGCTTGCCGGGCCGGCGCGCTGGCTTGCGCCGCAAGGGCTGGGCAGTTTCCCGATCCGCTTCCCCTCGCCCATCGCCCCCGGCGACGATGGCTGGCATGTGGACATGAGCTTCGGCAACAGCCCGGATTTCATGGAGTGGCGGGTCAATGTCAAAAGCAGTGGCCGCGCGTTGCTGATGCTGTTCCTGTTCTCGGATGTCGGGCCCGGCGATGCACCGACCCGGATCAGGCAGGGCTCGCATATGGCCATTGCCCGCGAGTTGCTGCCCCATGGGGCGGCAGGCGCGACGCTACGGCAATTGTCGGCGAACGGCTATGCCTCGACCGAGACCTGCCCCGAGGTGCTGGCGACCGGCGCGGCGGGCACGGTCTATCTGTGCCATCCGTTCCTGGTCCATGCCGCACAGCCGCACCGGGGGACAAGACCCCGCTTCATGGCCCAGCCGCCCTTGCTGCCCAAGGGCGAGTTCGACCCGGCCTTGCCGCCCTCGCCCGTCCAGATCGCCATCCGCAGGGCCTGCGGGCTGGCATTCTGAAACCGGCAGGGTCCGGGGCTGCGTCAGATGAGCGACGCCCAGGCATCGGTGACAACACCCTGCGTCTTCCTGGCCCTCTCCATGCCGCCGCCGTCGTTCACCTTGCGACGATGAAAAGACGGCTGCCGTCGCGGATCAGTTCCAGCGCCGCGACGGCTCGGCGGCCGGCAAGCATGCCACGCAAATCCGCGACCGAGGAAACCGGCGTCCGGTTGACGGCGACGATCATGTCGCCGCGGCGCAGGCCGATCCAGGCCGCAAGGCTGTCCGGCTCGACGCTGTCGACCATGATCCCGGCACTGCCCGCCCGGCGCGCCTCCTCCGCCGAGGCGTTGCGCAGCCGGGCGCCATCCAGCGGCGTGCCGGCGAAATCACCGGAGGAGGTCGCATCGGCGGTGATGGTCAGGGCGACCTCCCGCGCATCCCCGTCGCGCCTGACCGTCAGGCGGATGGTGCTGCCGACGGGCGTCAGGCCCAGCCGGTTGCGCAGATGCGTGGCGCCCTGCACCGGGGCGCCGTCGACAGCGGTCACCACGTCCCCCGCCTTCAGCCCCGCCTTCTCGGCGGGCGAGCCGGGCTCGACATTCGCGATCACCGCGCCGTGGATGCCGCCCAGCTCCAGCGCCTCGGCCAGGTCGGGCGTCATGTCGTGCATGCCGATGCCCAGCCTGCCGCGCCGCACCTCGCCGTGCTCGATCAGCTGCCGCATCACGGCGACGGCCATGTTGCTGGGCACCGCGAAGCCGATGCCGATATTGCCCCCTGCCGGGGTCAGGATGGCGGTGTTGATGCCGACCAGCCGGCCGTCCAGCGTCACCAGCGCGCCGCCCGAATTGCCCGGATTGATCGAGGCGTCGGTCTGGATGAAATCCTCATAGCCCTCGCGGCTGATGCCGCTGCGCCCCAGCGCGCTGACGATGCCCGAGGTCACCGTCTGGCCCAGGCCGAAGGGGTTGCCGATGGCGGCGACGAAGTCGCCGACCTGAAGGCGGTCGGAATCGCCGATCTCCAGCGCGACCAGATCCTCGGCCTCGATCCGCAGCAGGGCGATTTCCGTGGCCTGGTCGGCGCCGACGAGCTCGGCCCGGAACTGGCGCCCGTCCTTCAGGGTGACGCTGATCGCGCTGGCCTCGGCGACGACGTGATGGTTGGTCAGCACATAGCCGTTCTGGGCGTCGACGATCACGCCGGAGCCGGCGCTCATCTGCCGCCGCACCGGCGGGTCGCGAAGATCGAAGAAGCGGCGGAAATAGGGATCGTTGTAAAGCGGGTTCGATACCGCCGGCGTTTCCGAGACCACCGCGATATTGACCACCGCCGGGGTCACGCGCGACAGCATCGGGGCGATGGTGGGAATACCGCCCCCAGCCTCGGGCATGGGCTGCCCGACAGCCGCTTGGGGCGGCGCGACCAGCGCCAGGATCGTGCACAGCGTGATGACGGCCGCGCGCAGTCGGGGGATTTTCATCGACATCGGCAATCTCCGTTTGATCGGTGGTGATTTCCTTTCTCGCCCGAGACCAGACGGAGAACAAGAAAACGGCCCGGCGGGTTGCCGGGCCGTTCGGGAGGTCACGCTGTCGAATAGGGCCGGTCGTCGCCCGACCACAGGCTGACGCCCGCCAGGATCGCGACGACCAGACCGGCGATCACATGCACCCACATCGCCGCCGCGAGGGTCGCGAAGCCCAGGACCCAGGGCGCGATCACCGCCCAGAGGCCAAGGGCGACATTGGCCCATTCCTCAAGCCTGTGGAACGCGAAGAGCGCGGCCAGCGCGATCAGCGTCATCGCGGCCCCGACGAGCCAGGCGTTCCACGCCGCGGCGGTCTCGGCCGCGAAGCCGAGATACCAGGGCGACAGCAGAAGACCGAGACCGGCAACGACATTGGCGATGTCGAATGCCGTCCGGCGATCGAGAGACAGGGATTTCAGCATCGTTCACTCCTCCTTGTCGGTTGCTTGGTGATCCCGTCAATGGACCTTCCCCTGCGGGGGAAGGCTGGATGCGGCGGCGGCGGTTGTCGCCGCCGCGATGGCTCAGCCCTTGATGGCGATGCGCTTGACCTGCGACTGCGCCTTTTCCGTCTTGGGCAGGGTCACGGTCAGCACGCCGTTCCTGAAATGCGCATCGACCTCGTCCTCGCGGATCTCGGCGCCCAGCGGGATACGGCGCTCGAAACGGCCGTAAAAGCGTTCCGAGAATTGCCGGTCCTTATCCTCGACCTCCGAGCGTTTCTCGCCCTTCAGCGTCAGCACGCCGTCATCCAGCAGGACTTCGATGTCCTTCTCGTCAAGGCCCGGCACCTCGGCCGTCACCCTGATCTCCTTCTCGTTGTCGGAGATCTCGACGCTCGGCCAGCCGCCGCCAAAGGCAGGGACCGTGCCGACCGCGGGCAGGCTGAAGCCGCGGAAGACGTCGTCGAACAGCCGGTTCACCTCGCGATGCAGCGACAGGAAGGGATCGCGGTCGCCGTCGCGGAAGGCGGTGGGAAGCTGGTTGCCGCCATTGCGGTTCCAGGGGATCAGATCACGGACATTCATGATTTTCCTCCTTCATGGCAACAGGTTGCCGGAAACGCCGGGCGCTGCCCGGCGGCCGGCGGGGATCGTGCGGTGACAGGGCCTCAGGCGGCCTGCTTGCCGGTCTCGACCTGCTGCGGCTGGGATTTGGGCAGGGCCTTGGCCGGGGCGATCTCGATCCGGCGCGGCTTCATCTCTTGGGGGATCTCGCGCCGCAGGTCGATCGTCAGCAGCCCGTTCAGCAGTTCGGCGCCGGTCACCCTGACATGATCGGCGAGTTGGAAGCGCCGGCGGAAGCTGCGCTCGGCAATGCCGCGATGCAGATACTCGCCCTTGTCCTCGCCAGCCTTGCGGCCGGTCACCGTCAGAACGGTCCGTTCCTGCGTGATGGCCAGTTCGTCGGGCGAGAAGCCCGCCACCGCCATGGTGATGCGATAGTCGTCCCCGCCGGTCCTGGCGATGTCATAGGGCGGCCAGTTGTCGACCGTCTCGACCCGGCTTGCCGCTTCCAGCGCGTTCAGCATCCGGTCGAAACCGATGCTCGACCGGTAGAGAGGGGAAAAATCGAAAGTGGTTCTCATAGCCACATCCTCCGTTGAGCAACATGGATACAAGTCTTTCGCCGTGCGGTGCCGTTGCATCCGCCCCGGCATGCCGGCCCCGTTCGAGGCTTCCGGCGATCCACGATTTAGGGCGAGGAAATGGCGGTTCAAGGGGATGAAAGCGCCGCGAATGCGGCCTCTTTCGTGCGCCCGGAAAGCCCCTGTCTGGCTGATAAAAGGCACAGGAAAAGCGCGGGAGACTGTCCGCCGTCAAGCCGGCTAGCGCTGGCCTAAAAAAAGATGAATATCCCCTGCATCCCGTCCAATCGGAATCATGGGAAATGGATCGAGACATCTTCGCGCAACGTTTCGGCCGTAGTGAGAGTCGGCGTTACAGCGAAGAAAGCAGGTGCCCCCGCGCATCCGCTATTTCTTGCGTTTTTTCGCAGGCACGCCGGTGGCGGCGTCTGCCGCCTCTTTCGCCAACCGTGCAGCCTTGAGGGATGCCGTCAGCTCGCTCCTCTTGCGGGCCTGTTCATCGACGATGAGCTTCGCCTCGGAAGTGGTGCGATCCATCGCCGTCAGGGGCGCAGGGTCGCGGAAAAGGTTTCTCGCCTTGGCCAACATACGGGTCTCCCGAAGGGGTTCAGCCCGGCCAGATGGCCAGGCTGTTCGACAGGATCAGGCGAGCGCCAGCCTGCTGGCCGATTCGCGACCATCGCGGCCCGACTCGATTTCGAAGGTCACGGCCTGACCATCCGCAACGCTGTTAAGCCCGGCCCGCTCGAGGGCCGAGATGTGCAGAAACACGTCCTTGCCGCCATGCTCGGGCGCGATGAAGCCGAAGCCCTTGGCGGCGTTGAACCATTTCACGGTGCCATTGGCCATCGTGATATCTCCTTGTGGATTTGTCGCTCGCGGAATGCAGCAACCCGGCCCAGTCAGTTCAGTTCAGTTCAAAAGCAGACCGAAGCCGAAAGGAGACAGGATGCAGAGAGAATCAACGTAGCGCCCCCTGTATGCGCCTTCGCGCCGGATAAAGCAAAACATTCTTGCATCGCATTTGTCCGATGCCTGAATCAATGGAGCCAAACCTGGCTATTTTCCACTTGGCCAGACAAAAATTCCCGGAATCGCTCGAAAACCGATTGATCTGAGAATTTTCGACTGGAACCCGACCATGAGAATGGTGGGACATTATCTTCTGCCCCCATCTTCGGACGCACCTATAGCGTATACCTACTAAGCGCAGGGTTGCGCTTGTACGCCAAGGGCATCGGAATATCCGAGGCACTCGAAAGTCCCGGTAGCTTATCTTTCTTGCGATAGCTCTTGGCCGAGGCCCCACAGCCTGTTCAGGATCGACCAGCTGGCTTTCGGCTGGTCACTCTGCGGAGCATTTCCATTCCCGCACAGGCACCGCCATAGCAGGACCAACCCCGGTCTCAGATCGTCGCCATGCAAGCGGACAAGGGACGTGCGGATTGTGCGATCGAGGTTTCGGGCACGAAACCGGCAGCTTTTGCAGCAGCGATGAAAGCCCGTCGCGCCGATCCCACCGATACAAGGCAGTGCAGGGCGGCATCCAGCTGCTCCAGCGCATGGTGCTGGGCCGTATTGGAAACCGGCCACCTCCTGCGGAGCCAGTATCTCGCCTGCTCGATCGTGCTGAACTTCTGCACTTCGCCGGCAGACGAAATGACGAATGAAAGGGGCGTACCCCAGTGAATTTCCATAATGAAACTTTTCTGTCGGAACGGTCGGAATGGCGGGCAACGCATGCCCACCCTCCTCAAGGAAAAGCGGAGACGGCATGAAGCCGACCCCGCCTGTATTACCCTTCGGCGCTGCTCTCAGGAGAGAACGAGATTCGTTGCCGATTCCCGGCCATTGCGGTCACGCTCGATATCATAGGCGATCGCCTGGCCATCGTTCAAATGATGGATGCCGGCGCGCTCGAGCGCGGAAATATGGATGAAGACATCCTTCGAGCCCGTTTTCGGGGCAATGAAGCCGAAGCCTTTATTGGAGTTGAACCATTTCACGGTGCCATTGGCCATCGTGCTGTTCCTTTCAAAAATACCGCTCACACAGCGCAGCGGCTCGGCAAAGCTGAAGATCGAAGCTGAGCCGCAAGGAACAGGGTCCGAAAACAAGAGATGCAGATCCTATATAGGTCATGCCGGCTGAGTTTACGAGGAAATTCCGGGGATCATGCGATCTCGGCCCATTACCCGTTGTTCGGCAAGGAAAGAATTTGCGACCCGCATCGGCGGAAAATTCCGAAAAGGCCGTTTTTACCGCAGACTCCAAACCTCAGCTTTCGCCCTGTTCCTTGCCGTCCAGTTCCCGGGCGTTCGTTTCCGCTATCGTCTCATGTAGCCGCGAATGGGCGGATTGCCATGCATCGAGCGCGCCCACGGCCTGGTCGAGCGCCTTTCTGTCCGGCCCATCGAATTGGGGAGCCGCCTCCTTGATCGCCCAGTAGAGCCGGCGCACCACCGGGGTCATCCGCTCCAGCCAGGCCAGGACATCCCTCAGGCTCTGCTCCTTGCCGCCGGGGTTGGAATAGACCCCGCCCTGGAGGCCCTGCAGTTCCAGCTCGCTCAAGCGGAGCTCGATATCGATGCTGTCCCTGAGCGTGGTGTAGGTTCTGGGTGAGGTGGTCACCGGCGATGTTCGGTTAAGGTCTGGTTGCTTACGCCAACCCAGAACCGAGAGGACCACCGATGACCACCGACATGATGAACTTCCGCGACCTTGTGGAGAAGGCCCCTGATGCGGACCTGCTGCGCGAGATGATCGGCTTTGCGGCCGAACGGCTGATGGAGCTGGAGGTCGGCGCTGTGACGGGCGCGGCCTATGGCGAGAAGGACCCTGCACGGCGGGCGCAGCGCAACGGCTACCGCGACAGGGACTGGGAGACGCGCGCCGGGACGGTCGAACTGCGTATTCCGAAGCTTCGGAAGGGCAGCTACTTTCCGGGCTTTCTCGAGCCCCGGCGGATGGCCGAGAAGGCGCTAACGGCGGTCATCCAGGAGGCCTACGTTCAGGGTATCTCGACGCGGTCCGTGGACGATCTGGTCAAGGCCATGGGCATGTCGGGGATCAGCAAGAGCCAAGTCTCGCGGCTCTGCGAAGAGATCGACGGCAAGGTGAAGGCGTTTCTGAACCGCCCCCTCGAAGGTGACTGGCCCTATCTCTGGATCGACGCCACCTACCTCAAGGTCCGTCGAGGCGGGCGGATCGTCTCGGTCGCCGTCATCATCGCCATCGGCGTCAACACCGATGGGCGGCGCGAGGTTCTTGGTCTCGAGATCGGCACATCCGAGGCCGAGCCGATCTGGACGGAGTTCCTTCGCAAGCTGACCCGCCGCGGACTGCGCGGGGTGAAGCTCGTCATCAGCGATGCCCACGAAGGCATCAAGGCCGCGGTCTCGAAGGTGCTCAGCGCCACCTGGCAGCGCTGTCGCGTCCACTTCCAGCGCAATGCCCTGGCGCATGCCGGGAAGAGCGGGCGGCGCGTCGTCTCGGCCTTCATCGCCACCGCCTTCGCCCAAGACACCGCCAAGGCCGCCAGCACCCAGTGGCGCGCCGTGGCCGACCAGATCAGGCCCAAGGTGCCGAAGCTGGCCACCCTCATGGATGACGCGGAGCATGACGTCCTGGCCTACATGTCCTTCCCCAAGGAACACCGGGCCAAGCTGCACTCGACCAACCCGATCGAAAGGCTGAACGGCGAGATCAAGCGCCGCACCGACGTCGTCGGAATATTCCCGAATGACGACGCCATCGTCCGCCTCGTCGGGGCTCTGCTCCTCGAACAGAACGATGAATGGACCGTTCAGCGCACCCGCTACATGACGCTGGAAACCATCGCGTCAATGGGCGATGATCCCGTCATCAGCCTGCCCGCAGCGGCATCCTGATCAAGCAGGCCAGCGCCGAACCTAACGGTGACGATCAGCGCCAGCTACACCACTCCGTGGGACAGCATCTCGATATCGCTCAGCCGTTCCTTGATATCTCTGTCGCTGTTCTCGACCAATGAGACCATTTTCGCCCCCTCCCTTTATGCGGTCGCTCCTCTTGGGCCTGCCGGCCCATCGATCACGCCTGATCGGTCGTCGGATCGTCCATGCCGCTCGCAGCACGAACCGGCATGCCGCGCTCGTTCCCGTCCCTTTTCCGACGCCGGCGCACTCCTGCATCATGCTGCGGCTCGGGTCGTTTCTCGGGGGTGCTGGCGATGTCTGCGGAATCCACGGTCTGGGTCTCCCTGTTGCCGGACGAAAAAATTCGAACAGGCACGGCTGATATGGGGTGTCAGGGGGCTGCAGGCCATAGGAGACATGCGCCTATCGACCAACCTCCGGAAAGCCCGAGAAAGAAATCTCGGTGACGACGAGGCGGTTCTGCAACGGCAGGATGAGGTCAGCGCAGTCGATGGCCGTTACGACGAGTTTTGCGTCGGTCGGCTTTTGCGATTCCTATTCAGGCGCGGGATCGGTTCTTTCCGCTGCCGCGTCGATCCGGTCGGCCCATTCGATCAGCAATCGCGCTGCGCCGAAATCTCCGTGCCTGTCGCGCTTCTGGGCGGCGAGAGCGAGATGTTCCCGCAGATCCGTCGTCATGAGCAGGCCGGGCCGCTCGGTGGCCAGAAAGAGCATTTGCAGCAGGTGCTCTATGGCGGCTTCGTATTGATCCGGGCTTTCGATTGCCACCTTCCTGCCTTCCATCGGTTGCTGCCTGGCGACTCGTGTCAGGCGATTGCTGGTTGCCCCAAAGGACGAAGACCGGATACCCGTTTTGCAGCGGTATCGGCCGGCTTGACCGTCAGCATGGCTGGCGCGTGTCGCGTCACCAGTCCCGGAACCGCTCGAACAGCCCGGACGTGCAGGATCTGATCGGAATGAGCCGGGTTGTTCCGTCGTCATGGACGAGCTTCACCAGATCCCCATTCTGGAAATGGCGGATCCCCTCAAGATGCCACGGCGGCTGAGCAAAGATTTCGGTAGCTCCGGTGAGCGCGTCGGTCAGGGCAACACGTTTGGTCATGGAAACCTCGCTATCTGGACGAGCGAAAACGGCGGACCTGGATCCGCCGCTTCACCTTCCAGCTTTTGAATGCCGCATACCAGCGCAGATTTGGACCACGCCTTGGTGCGGCAATTTACCGGAAGATCGGGGGTCCGCAGGTTTCCGCCCGCTTCGCCTTTCGAATGGCAGCCGGCCGTCATCTGTGGTCAGCAGGCTTCCGCATGGGGTCGTCTTTCGGATCGTTGTCGCCCTGCTGCGGGGCTTCCGGCAGCTCGCCCTGCTGGCCCTGACGGGTGTCCCTCGGGTCCAGAGTGTCGTTCTTTGGGCCGGTGCCCACAATGGGGTCCTCCATGGCACCGCCCGGAGATCCCGCTCGGATGAACAAGACATGGGGTCGAAGGGGTGGAATTGCGCCCTCCGGATCGAAACTATCGTGCAAGCTGGTCATATGGCTGGAAAGAATGTTGCGCCGGTCTGGTGGCACCTAAAGCGCCGCCAGCGTCGTTACCGACCGTCGGGGTCCGCGCCCTCGAGATACGATGATGTCACGTCAGCTATTTCCTCCGCGCGTCCAGGACATGGGTAACGAGACTTTACAGATGCTGAACTGCGTCCGCTTCAAGGTTGACCTTCCGCGGATTCCCCGAGCAGCCGTCGTCGAGACGCACCTGCTGGCTTGACAACATCAGGTCTCACCTTCATTGTCTCAACATATCTTGAGTGGTTGATTCGATGGAAGAGCAACGCGCCCTTGCCGGCTTCGCGGCGCTGTCGCAGGAGACCCGGCTGCGCATCGTCCGGCTGCTGGTCAAGGCCGGGCCGGAGGGCATGGCGGCCGGGGCCATCGGCGAGGCCCTGGGCGGTGCCAGCACCTCGCGACTGTCGTTTCACCTGACCCATCTCGAACATGCCGGGCTGATCCGGTCCCGGCGCGAGGGGCGCTTCATCATCTACAGCGCCGTCTTTGCGACATTGGCCGGACTGATCGCATTCCTGATGCGCGATTGCTGCGACGGCCACCCCGAGATCTGCGCGCCGGTCGCGGCCGCGCTGTCCTGTTCCTGTGAACCCAGCAAGGATGCCCTGCATGGCTGACGCCTCGCCTCGTGTCTTCAACGTGCTGTTTCTCTGCACCGGCAACTCTGCCCGCTCGCTCATCGCCGAAAGCGTGCTGCGCAAGGAGGGCGGCGCGCGGTTCCGCGCCTTCTCGGCCGGCAGCCAGCCGAAGGGAGAGGTGCATCCGCGGACCCTGAAGATCCTGCAGAACTACCATTACCCGACCGAAGGGCTGCGCTCGAAAAGCTGGGACGAATTCGCCGCGCCCGATGCGCCGGTGATGGATTTCGTCTTCACCGTTTGCGACGACGCGGCGGGCGAGGCCTGTCCCTATTGGCCGGGCCAGCCGATGACGGCGCATTGGGGCCTTCCAGACCCGGCAGCCGCGACCGGCAGCGAGTTGCAGCGCGACATGGCCTTCATCGAGACGCTGCGCTACATGAAGGCGCGCATCCAGGCCTTTGCCGCCCTGCCGATCGGCACCCTGGACCGCGCCAGCCTCGTCTCCAGGCTGCACGAGATCGGATGCTCCGAAGGCACAAGCGAGGCAGGAGACAGCATGGACGTCGTGATCTATCACAACCCGGACTGCGGCACTTCGCGCAACGTGCTGGCGCTGATCCGCAATGCCGGGATCGAGCCGCATGTGGTGGAATACCTCAAGACGCCGCCCTCGCGCGCGATGTTGGAGCAGCTTATCGCCCGCATGGGCATCGCGCCGCGCGATCTGCTGCGCCAGCAGGGTACGCCTTATGCCGAGCTTGGCCTGGACGACCCGGCGCTGACCGACGCCGCGCTGATCGAGGCGATGCTGGCGCATCCGGTGCTGATCAACCGGCCCATCGTGGTCAGCCCCAGGGGCGTGCGGCTCTGCCGGCCCTCGGAGCAGGTGCTGGACCTGCTGCCGCCGCAGCGCGCCGCCTTCAGCAAGGAGGATGGCGAGCCAGTCGTGGATGCCCAAGGCAACCGCATTCGCCCGGCCTGAAAGGAACAGATGATGCCCCCCGACAGCCCGGCCCGCCGGCTTTCCTTTCTCGACCGCTACCTGACGCTCTGGATCTTCGCGGCCATGGCGCTCGGCATCCTGCTGGGCACGCTGTTCACCGGTCTGCCGGATGCGCTGAACGCCATGGCGGTCGGCTCGACCAATATCCCCATCGCCATCGGGCTGATCCTGATGATGTATCCGCCGCTGGCGAAGGTCCGCTACGAGGACCTGCCCCGGGTCTTTGCCGACCGGCGCGTGCTGGTGCTGTCGCTGGTGCAGAACTGGCTGATCGGGCCGGTGCTGATGTTCGCCTTAGCGGTGATCTTCCTGCGCGACCAGCCGGAATACATGACCGGGCTGATCCTGATCGGCCTGGCGCGCTGCATTGCCATGGTGCTGGTCTGGAACCAGCTGGCGCGCGGCGACGGGCAATATGTCGCCGGGCTGGTGGCCTTCAACTCGATCTTCCAGATCCTGTTCTTCTCGACCTATGCCTGGTTGTTCCTGACCGTGCTGCCGCCGCTGTTCGGGCTGGAGGGCAGCGTGATCGACGTGGGTTTCCGGACGGTGACCGAGGCGGTGCTGATCTACCTGGGCATCCCCTTCGCCGCCGGGTTCCTGACCCGGCATGTGCTGATCCGGCGCAGGGGAGAGGAATGGTATCGCGAGGCATTCCTGCCGAGGATCAGCCCGATCACGCTGGCCGCGCTGCTTTTCACCATCGTCGCGATGTTCAGCCTGAAGGGTGGCGATGTCGTGCGCCTGCCGCTCGACACTGTCAGGATCGCCGTGCCGCTGGTGCTGTATTTCGCCATCCAGTTCGTCGTCAGCTTCGCCATGGGCCGCCTGATCGCCCGGGACTATCCGCGCAGCACCGCCATCGCCTTCACCGCCGCCGGCAACAACTTCGAGCTGGCCATCGCCGTCGCCATCGCCGCCTATGGGCTGGCCTCGCCCGTGGCCTTCGCCGCGGTCATCGGCCCGCTGGTCGAGGTGCCGGTGCTGATCCTTCTGGTCAACGCCGCCCTGTGGCTGGGCCGCCGCTGGTTCCCCGAAGCAACCCCGCAAGAGGCCCGCGCATGATCCCCGACCTGCCGAACCTGTCGCCCGACTGCCTGCGCGCGCCCGCGATTCCCGACCTGCCGCGAGCAACCCATCCGCCGCGCATCCTGCTGCTCTACGGCTCGCTGCGCGAACGCTCCTACAGCCGCTTCGCCACGCTGGAGGCCGAGCGCCTGCTGCGGCATTTCGGTTGCGAGACGCGGGTGTTCCACGCCAACGGCCTGCCGCTGCCCGAGGATGCCGACCCGTCGCATCCGAAGGTGCAGGAGTTGCGCGACCTGTGCCTGTGGTCCGAAGGCCAGGTCTGGACCAGCCCGGAACGCCATGGGGCGATGACCGGGGTGATGAAGGCGCAGATCGACTGGATCCCGCTGTCGATGGGCGCGATCCGGCCAACGCAGGGCCGCACGCTGGCGGTGATGCAGGTCTCGGGCGGCTCGCAAAGCTTCAACGCGGTGAACCAGATGCGGGTGCTGGGCCGCTGGATGCGGATGCTGACGATCCCGAACCAGTCCTCGGTCGCCAGGGCGTATCAGGAGTTCGACGAGGCCGGGCGGATGCGGCCGTCGAGCTATTACGACCGCATCGTCGACGTGATGGAGGAACTGGTGAAGTTCACCCTGCTGACCCGCGACCTGTCGGCCTTCCTGACCGACCGCTACAGCGAGCGCAAGGAGACGGCCGCAAAGCTTGAGGAACGGCTGAACCTCAAGGCCGCGACATGAGGCTGGAGAGGCGCGATATCGGGGAGCGATCGCGAGATGCACCCGGATCGCGCCGTAAAGGGCGACCGAACCGGGTCTGAACCGGGCAACCGTCTTGACATTCCATCGTCGCCGTCGGAATTTTCCGGCATGGGGTCTTGCGACGCCCCACGAGGCGCCAGCCGAAGTTCGCGTTCCATTCCGACAACTCACTCAATGGAGGGAACGCAGATGCCTGCGCCTGACGCCATAACCTGCGACAAGCTCGCCAAGCTGATCGGCACCGCACGATGCCCCGTCGTCGTCGACGTGCGCCGGGCGGATGCGAGAGACGCCGAACCCCGTCTCATCCCCTCCGCCCGATGGCTGGCTGAGGATGAAATCACCCCTGCGGCGCTTTCGGAACTGGCCCGCAGCCTGGATCGTCCGGTGGTGGTCCTATGCGCCGAGGGACACGGGCGCAGTCAGGGCGTCGCCGCCTGGCTGCGCCATGAAGGGGTCGCAGCCGAGTATCTGGAGGGAGGCATGGCGGCATGGCTCGCCGCCGGCCTGCCACTCGTCACGACCACAAGGATCACCGGCCATGATCCGCAGGGCCGCAGCCTGTGGGTCACACGGGCGCGGCCCAAGATCGATCGCATCGCCTGCCCCTGGCTGATCCGGCGCTTCATCGATCCACGGGCGGTGTTTCTGTTCGTCGCCCCGGCCGAGGTGCCCGCAGTGGCCGAGCGGTTCGGCGCCATGCCCTTCGATGTCGAAGGCGTGTTCTGGAGCCATCGCGGCGAGGACTGCACCTTCGACGCGCTGCTGAAGGAAACCCGGTTGAGCATCCCGGCGCTCGACCGGCTGGCTTTGATCGTGCGCGGCGCGGATACCGCCCGCCTGGACCTCGCCCCCGAAGCGGCAGGTTTGCTTGCGGCGTCCCTGGGCCTGTCGCGGATGTATTCCGACGATCTGGAACAACTCGATGCCGGATTGCAGCTCTATGACGCTTTCTACCGTTGGGCGCGCGATGCCACGGACGAGATCCACAACTGGCCCACCAACGCCAGGGGTACGGGCCGGGGCGCGACATGAAGCGGCGTGATGGATTTCCCACGCTGGGCCAGGCCACCGGGGTCTGGGCCAGGATCGCCGCGCTGAGTTTCGGCGGGCCGGCCGGCCAGATCGCGGTGATGCACCGGATACTGGTCGATGAGCGGAAATGGCTCGGGGATGCGCGATTCCTCCATGCCCTGAACTTCTGCATGCTGTTGCCCGGTCCCGAGGCGCAGCAGATGGCGACCTATATCGGCTGGCTGATGCACGGCGTGCGCGGCGCGCTGATCGCGGGGATGCTGTTCATCCTGCCGGGTTTCATCGCCATGATGGTGCTGAGCTGGGTCTACGCGCTCTATGGCGATGTGCCGGTTGTGACCGCGCTGTTCTTCGGGCTGAAGGCCGCGGTGCTGGCGATCGTGCTGCAAGCGGTGTTCCGCATCGGCAAACGCGCGCTGAAGAACAATGTCATGCTCGGCCTGGCCGCCGCGTCCTTCCTGGCCATCTTCCTGTTCGATGCACCCTTCCCGGTGATCGTGGCGCTGGCGGCGGCCATCGGCTGGATCGGGGCAAAGGCCGGGATTGCGGCCTTCCGGGGCGGCGGCGGACATGGCTCGACAGGTGGCGCATATGTCAGCGACGCCGACACAATCCTTGGCGAAGAACTTGACCTTCCGCCCTCGGCGCGCAGAAACGCCTTTCGCGCGGGATGGGTGGCGGTCGCGCTCTGGCTGTTGCCGGTGGCGCTGCTGGTCGCCCTGGTACCGGGCAGCGTCTTCACCGACATCGCGCTCTATTTCTCGAAACTCGCGGTGCTGACCTTCGGCGGGGCCTATGCCGTGCTGGCCTGGGTCGCGCAGGAGGCGGTCGGCAGCTATGGCTGGCTGCAGCCGGGTGAGATGCTCGACGGTCTCGGCATGGCCGAAACCATGCCGGGGCCGCTGATCAAGGTGCTGCAATTCGTTGGTTTCATGGGGGCAATGCGCGAGGCCGGATGGGCCATGCCGCTGCTGGCGGCAACGCTCGGGGGCATCCTGACGACATGGGTGACCTTCGCGCCCTGCTTCGCGTGGATTCTGCTCGGGGCACCGTTCATGGAAGGGCTGCGGGAAAACCGGGCGCTCGCGGCGGCGCTGGCTTCGGTCACCGCGGCGGTCGTGGGGGTGATCCTCAATCTCGCGATATGGTTCGCGATCCATGTGGCCTGGCGCGAAGTCGAGCCTTTCAATTGGGGGCCGGTCTCGACCAGCGTTCCGGTGCTGGAAACACTGGATGGGTGGGCGATGGCCCTTTCGGCGCTGGCGATCCTCGCGGTGTTCCGTCTGAAGCTCGGCATCGGCCTCGTGCTTGGTGGTGCGGCACTGGCGGGCCTCGGCCTGCACCTGGCCGGGGCGATCTGACGGCGGATGGCGAGGCCGCTGCCCGAACCCCGAAGAAACCCGGCTATCCGCGATGCCAGGGCGGATGCGGGTCGCCCACGATCAGTTGATGGTGGTGCCTGCCCTGGCCCGCATCACATGGGGATGGTCGGGCGGCATGGTAACGGGCAACGTGACGCTCACCTTGCAGCTCGGTGGCGAGTACAGCCGGTTGACCACACCTGGGAATAGTGAACGGAACATCCGGGGCCGATCACTTGCGCCGGATCAGTTCCAACGGCAGCAATGGACTCTCGAGCAACATGCTGCGGGACAGCAAGTGGCAGGTTTGGCTGAGCCGGGCGATCTGCCCCCGGACAGGCAAGGTGCGGCCCATAGCGGTCGGTCAAGTGCTGTCCTTGCTGCGCGGCGGCATTCCCGGAAGCGGACACTCAACAGGTTCCGCAGCAAGTTCCCGGTCATCATGGTAGTGATACGGAACTTTCTGCTGATCGCCGCGGTAGAGGCTAGTGTCTGCTTTGGACTGATACTGTTGAGAAACCCTGTTGCCGGGCGCCCTTCAGGCTGGTTCACTTCTGATAAGCATGGGGTTAAGGTTTTTGTACGCGAAGGGCGTGAGGCGGAGCAAAGCCCACGAAGCTGATCTGGTTTGTCGGCGCAGCGAAATGCCGGTTCGGCTTTTTCCATCGAAATCATTTTCGTCGCAGGTATGATCGGCGCATCAAAAGAGACTCGGAGACATCTACCTTGATCGCGGATATGAGGGCTAAGTGTATGCGCGTCCGGCGCTATGGGGTTGTCGCGCAATGACTTCGCTGCGTCCCAATCTGGTCAAACGCATAGATCGCCTGCCCAAGCCATCGAATGTCGCGGCGGCCATGCAGCCCCTTTTCGAGGCGATCAGCAACTCGATCCACTCAGTGCAGGCCAAGTTCGGCCATAACGTAACGTCCAAGGGGCGCATCGTCGTCACGGTCAGCACTGATCGCAAGAAGGAGAACGTTTGGGCTACGGTCGAGGACAACGGCGTCGGCCTCGATGAGCGGAATTGGGAGTCGTTTACCACTACCGACAGCGACAACAAGATTCTGATCGGCGGCAAGGGTGTTGGACGGCTACTTTGGCTCGATTGCTTTCGGCAAACCCAGGCTATGAGCGTCTTCGATGACGAAGACGGCGTGCGCAAAGAGCGGCGCTTCGCGTTCGTGTTGGCCAACGAGGACCAGATCCAGAACCACGTCATCGAGGCCGCGGCCCCCGGCCGCGAAACTTCGTTCCACGTCAAGTTTACCGGGCTACGCGACAACGCTTATTTCAACAAGTTCCCCGGTCGCGACAGTTTCGTCTTCCAGCACCTGACCTCTCATTTTCTGCCGACCTTCATCAGCGGCCGGTGTCCCCAGGTCACGGTGCTGGTCGGCGACGAAACCCGTCACTTTCCCGCTGACATCGACAAAATCGTCCATCGCAAGCAGACGGCTCTGAGGCTTGAGACCGAAGCATACGGTACGCTCTTCCTTACCCTGATGGAATGCGACAAGGTCGCCAGCGCCGACCTGAAGGGCTCGCACTTCGTGCACTTCATCGCTCACGACCGCACGGTCCACTCCCAGAGCATCGATGGCAAGCTGGGGCTTAAGTATTTTGGCGAGAACAACGATCGTGTTTTCCATGCCATCCTGACCGGTGAATTTCTGGATCAAAACGTCAACCAGGAGCGGACAGCGTTCATGTTCGAAGACGCCGTGCTTGAGCGAATCATCAACGACGTCTGCACCGATCATATCGAGGCGTTCCTCGCCGAGCCGTTGTCCAAGCTAAGTGGTGAGCAGCGCATCAAGATCGAGGAGATCACCGAGACCTACCCTTCGGTGGCGTTCGGTAACACCGCCGAACTACAATCTAAGCTGCCTTCTGGCGAACTAAATGGCGACGCGATCTACGGCCATCTCTCGCGCGAGCGTTTCCGTCGCGATCAGCGCCAAGCCGAAAAGATCCGTACGGTCTTGACCCGACTCAAGGACGGCGCGGCCGACGTGTCATCGTTCTCGGGGGCGATCGCCGAAGCGGGCAAGGCGCTGGAGGATTCCGAACAGCGCAGTCTTGCTGAGTATGTCGTGCGTCGCAAGGTGGTGCTGGATTTCATCGAAATCCTTTTGGAGAAGGTTCGCGACGATACGCGCGACAGTGCCTACCAGCGCGAAGATGTCCTGCACTCCTTCATCTGCCCGTTGCGCGTCAACACCCTGGAGGATGGCAGCCGCAAGGTCGAGGCCGCCGCATCGCACGACCTCTGGATCGTCGATGAGCGACTGACGTTCGCGCAGTACTTCAGCTCCGACGAGGAGTTCTCGGTCTTGTCGGACGCGATTGAAAGTGACGAGCGGCCCGATGTCCTGATCTTCGATCATGTCCACGGCTTGCGCCAAGTCGAAGAGCCCTCGAAGGTCTTACTAGGTCATGTTGACAAATGGCGGAGCCAGAGGCGGATCGACGTGATGTCGATGAAGCCCAGGAAGCTTTCGGCGGTCTTGTCGTAGCGGGTGGCGACGCGACGGGCATTGTTGAGCTTGTTGAAGCACCGCTCAACGAGATTGCGCAGGCGGTAGAGCCTGCGGTCAACGGCGACCCGTAGCTTCCGGGTTTTGCGCATGGGGATGACCGGCACCACGTCGCGCACCTCCATGGTCTTGCGGATGTTGTCGGAGTCGTAGCCGCGGTCTGCGAGCAGAACGCTTGGCTCGGGCAGGTTGTCAGCCATGACCAGATCGAAGCCGAGGTAGTCCGATGTCTGCCCGGCCGTGATCTCGGTTCTCATGGGCAGGCCTGCCGCATTGACCCGCAGATGGATCTTGGTCGTGAAGCCACCTCGCGAGCGGCCGAAACCTTGGCGCGGAGTCCCCCTTTTGCGCCCGCTGCCTGATGATGAGCGCGAACCACGGTGCTGTCGATCATCTGCAGCGCATCCGGCACGATCCGGCTCTCGTTCAGCGCCTCCAGGATCTGTTCCCACAGCCCCGCCAACGTCCAGCGCCGGAACTGCCGATAGACAGACGACCATTTGCCGAACTCTTCCGGCAGGTCGCGCCAGGGCGACCCCGTTCGGGCGATCCAGAAAATCCCATCCAGAACAAGCCGATGGTTCGTGGGCTTGCGGCCGTTCGGAGAACGGACAGCCAGGATGAAGCGTTCAAAGAACGCCCACTCGTCGTTCGACATCAGGTTTCGTGCCACGCTGGTCTCCATTGCAGATACCAGCTTGAATCACGATCACCGCGCCCGGTGAATCCCTTTTGTCAACACGCCCTAGTGCGCGACATGTGGCTGACCGGCTTCGACAGCCCCTCGACGCACACGATGTACATCGACAAGCCGATGCGGGGCCACGGGCTGATGCAGGCGATTGCCCGCGTCAACCGCGTGTTCCGCGACAAGCCTGCAGGGCTGATCGTCGATTACATCGGCATCGCCCAAAACCTGAAGTCCGCGCTGGGCCAGTATTCCAAGGCGGACCAGGAACAGGCGGGGATCGACGAAGCCGAGGCCGTCGCCGCGCTGCTGGAGCGGCTGGATGTCGTGCGCTCCATGTTCCACGGGTTCGACTACTCGGCTGGATTGACCGGCACCCCGCACCAACGGCTCGTCGCACTGGCAGAGGCGTTGAACTGGATCCTCGCCAGGCAGGACGAAGCCGCCCAGCGCGAAACTGACAAGGAGGCGAAGAAGGCTTCGCACCGCCGATACCAGGACGCAGTGCTGGCGCTCTCCAAGGCCTTCGCCCTTTGCTCCGCCAGCGATACGGCCCGCGATGTCCGCGACGAGGTGGGCTTCTTCCAGACCGTGCGAGCCGCGATGGTCAAGGCGGCCGACAGTTCAGGTACGTCGGCAGCCGACCGCGACCTCGCAATCCGCCAGATCGTCAATGCTGCCGTAGCCTCAACCGAGATCGTCGACATTCTGTCGGCGGCAGGGCTGTCATCGCCGGACATCTCCATCTTGTCGGATGAGTTCCTTGCCGAAGTTGGCCAGATGCAGAAGAAGAACCTCGCCCTGGAGGCCTTGAGGAAACTGCTGAACGACGAAATCCGATCACGCAGCAAGAGCAATGTGATCGAGACACGGAAGTTCTCGGAGCGGCTCGAAGAGGCCATCGCGCGCTACCACACCAATGCCATCAGCACGGTCGAGGTTCTTCAGGAACTGATTGCGCTGGCCAAGGACGTTCGCGACGCACGAAGCCGCGGCGAAGAGACCGGGCTGACACCAGAAGAGGTCGCATTTTACGATGCGCTGGCCGACAATCAGAGTGCGGTTGACGTGCTCGGCAACGATCAGCTGAAGATCATCGCCCATGAATTGCTCAAAGGGCTCAAGGCCAATGTCAGCATAGATTGGGCCCATCGCGACAGCGCCAGGGCAAGATTGCGAGTGCTCGTGAAGCGTATCTTGAGAAAGTATGGTTATCCGCCGGACCTCGAGGATGCCGCAGTGTGAGCACCTCCCCGAAAATCGGACAGTGACGTAAGCTCTGATCTTCCGTCTGCTGGTCTCCAAGAACGAGGAGAACAGACGATGTCGAAACGCAGGAACCATGACGCGGGCTTCAAGGCTCGCGTGGCGCTGGAAGCCGTGAAGGGCGAGCGCACCGTGTCGGAGCTGGCCGCGGAATACGGCGTGCATCCGACGATGATCCACCAGTGGAAGAAGGCGCTGCTCGAGGGGGCATCGGACATCTTCGAACGCGGCAGGAAGAAGAAGGCCGAGGTCGACGAGGAGACGGTGCGATCGCTGCACGCCAAGATCGGAGAGCTGGCCGTCGCCAACGATTTTTTGTCACGAAAGCTCAAGCCCTGGACCGGCAGGTGAGGCGCGGGATGATCGAACGCTCTCACCCCACGCTGTCGGTCGGGGCGCAATGCCGTCTGCTGTCGATCTCGCGGTCGTCGTTCTACTACGCACCGCAGGGCGAGACCGAGATGAACCTGGCGCTCATGCGGCTGATCGACCGTCAGTTCCTGGAAACCCCCTTCTACGGCGTCCAGCAGATGACCTGGCACCTGCAGAACGAAGGGCACCCAGTGAACNTGAAGCGCATCCGGCGGCTGATGCGGCTCATGCGTCTGATGCCGATCTACCAGAAGCCCAACACCAGCAAGCCTGCGAAGGGGCACAAGACCTACCCCTATCTGCTGGGTGGCCTGCGGGTCGATCGGCACAACCATGCCTGGTGTGCCGACATCACCTATCTGCCGATGCGACGAGGCTTCCTCTACCTGGTCGCCATCATGGACTGGTTCACCCGCAAGGTGCTGGCCTGGCGCATCTCGAACACGCTCGAAGCCGACTTCTGCGTCGAGGCGCTGAACGAGGCGGTCCACCGCTTCGGCCCGCCCGAGATCATGAACACCGATCAGGGCTCGCAGTTCACGTCCTTCGCCTGGACCGACCGGCTGAAACGGATCGGCACCCGGATCTCGATGGACGGCAAGGGCCGGTGTCTCGACAACATCTTCATCGAGCGCCTTTGGCGGTCCCTGAAGTATGAGTGCGTCTATCTGCACGCCTGGGAGACCGGCTCGCAGGCGAAGGCGGGCGTTGGCCGATGGATCACCTTCTACAACCACCAGCGGCCCCACGCCGCCCATGGCGGACAGCCGCCCGCCGTGGTCTACTTCAACCAGATCGAAACCGATCAGCAGGGGCAGAGAGTAGCTTAAATCATCCCGGAAACTGTCCAAGAGATGGGGAGTAGCTCAGTGCGCGGTGTCCTGGCGCAGGCGGAGGCTATGCTGTCTGAAATGTCGGGGTCATAAATCGTGGCTATCAAGCTGACGCGAGTTCTTCTATCACTTCTGGTCCTTGCGGCTGCTTCCCCTGCGCTGGGACAGAGCTTCTCCTGTCGAATTGGCACGCAGCCCGCATGCCTGGACTACGGTGACAAGGTCTGCTCGAGCAGCGGCATGTGCGTCGACCGTAACGCAGCCTGCTTCGATCAGTATCAGTGCAACTACGAGGGTTTCACCTGCAAATCAAACGTCACCGAATGCGTCGAAGCACATGACTCCCTGCTGCGAAAACACAATGAGCTGGTCGACGATTTCAATGAGAACCTTGAGATTGCCAAGAGAATGGCAGCGCGCTTGGACGACATCGAAAGCTGCCTGATCTATGCTAGTACCCTCGAGGCTGCGAAGCGATGTGCGCCATGAACCCGAAGCTGAAGATCATGATCATACAATGAAAACCGTGCCCCTAGCAGAAACAATTGGTCGGTTGCGGTATTTTGGGGAGCAGTTTCTGCATGGCGCCTTTTAACTGGCTGTTCGGCCGCACCCCAAAACCGATCCAACAGAACCAGCCCGCACCCTTGGAGGAATTTCGGCCATCTCCGATCATCCGTGCTCCCGCCAGACCAGCATTATCGCACGCGGTCAGGGTGCCGGAGGGCAGCTTCCGCTTCGTCGCGCTGGATGTCGAAACCGCTTGCAGTGATGCCGCCAGCATCTGCCAGATCGGCCTGGCCTGCGTTCAACCCGACAACCAGATCCAGACCTTCTCCATGCTGGTCAATCCCGGCACCAGGTTCGACGCCTTCAACATCCAGCTCCATGGCATTGGCCCGGACCATGTGGCGGATGCACCGCGGTTCCCTGACGCCTTGGATGCTTTGCTCCCTTTGCTGTCGCGCCACCATCTCATCCAGCATAGCAACTTCGACAAGCAGGCAATGAATGCCGCCTGCAGTTTCTGCGGCATCGACGCCCCTGACCTGCGCTGGGCCGACAGCGTCCAGATCGCGCGACGGGCGTGGCCCGAGTTGAAGGGTAACGGCGGGCACGGATTGGCGAACCTCAAGCGAACGCTGAACCTTCAGTTCCACCACCATGATGCAGGCGAAGATGCCCGCGCAGCCGCATTGGTCGTGCTGCACGCCGAGCTTCATCTTCGCCTTCCGTTTGAAGAACTGATCAAACCGGCCGCCAGAAAGAGCTACTCAGCCGCGATCACCATGGACGGCGACCCGACAGGCGTACTGGCCGGGTCGGTGGTGGTCTTCACCGGCGCATTGGGCATGTCCAGAAGCGAAGCAGCCGAGCTTGCTGCCCGCGCAGGTATGTCCGTGAAGGCTGGCGTGACCAGGGAGACGACCCATTTGGTTGTAGGTGACCAAGATTTGAGCGTGCTTGCCGGGCACACTAAGAGCAGCAAGCACCGGAAGGCCGAAGACATGCAGAGGGCGGGGCATCCCATTCGCATTATTGGCGAGAGCGCCTTCAAATCCCTCGTGGCTAAATCGAAAGCAAGCTGATCCCCCCTCCTCGGGTTCCTCCTCGGCGCTGAACGTATGCGGGGGGGGCGCAGCGCGGTGGTTCGCTAGCGTGAGGCATTTTCACCGGGGAAGCCAGGCGGAAGCCACCTTGCAACCCGGAGCCGGAATTCGTGAGTCAGATCAGCGGCTTGCGCAATCACGATCTGGCGGGGGTGGGTTCCCGGCGGGAAGCCAGGGAAGCCACCTTCGGGGAAGCCAGGTGGGCAGAAGCCACCCCGAAAAGTCAATTCATTAGAAGCCGTTGAATCCGCTTCACTTTTCGGGTTGACAGACCTGCCCCCATTGACCTACCCCTTGATCATCGAAGAATTGCGCCCGGAGGAACCCCCTCGCGGGCGCTTTTCATTTTCCTCCCCACATCCCGAGCCCCATCCCATGGACCTCGTCTTCGCGCCGAGCCAGGTAGAATCCTGGCCGATTGCCCGGCTGCGCCCCTATGCCCGCAATGCCAAGATGCACGGCGACGACCAGGTGGCGAAGATCGCCGCCAGCATGGCCAAGTTCGGCTGGACCGTCCCCTGCATGGTGGCCGACGATGGTGAACTGATCGCGGGCCATGGACGGGTGCTGGCCGCGACCATGCTCGGCCTGACCGAGGTGCCGGTGATCCGGCTCAGCCACCTCGACGAGGCGGAACGCCGGGCGTACCGGATCGCCGACAACAAGCTGACGGAACTAGGCGAATGGGACGAGGCCCTGCTCCGCGACGAGATCGCGGGGCTGCTGGCCGAGGATTTCGACCTGACGCTGCTTGGCATCAGCGACGATGAGCTTGACGCGCTGCTGCGGGATCCCGACGCGCTGGGCGACGATGGTCCGGTCGAGGGCGAGGACGATGTGCCCGAACTTCCGGTCACGCCAGTGTCGGTGCCGGGCGACCTCTGGCAGCTGGGCGCGCATCGTTTGATCTGCGGCGACAGCACTGCGGCCGATGTCGTTGGGCGGCTGCTCGGTGACGTACGCCCCCTGCTGATGATCACCGACCCGCCCTATGGAGTCGATTACGATCCCTCCTGGCGCAATCAGGCTGGCGCGGCCAAGACGAAACGCACAGGTAAGGTGCTGAACGACGACCGGGCCGACTGGCGCGAGGCTTGGGCGCTGTTTCCCGGCGACGTCGCCTATGTCTGGCACGGCGCGCTGCATGCCGCGACCGTGGCGGACAGCCTGGCGGCGGCGGGCTTCGCCATCCGGTCGCAGATCATCTGGGCGAAGGACCGGCTGGTCCTCAGCCGGGGCGATTACCACTGGCAGCACGAACCCTGCTGGTATGCGGTGCGCGCCAAGGGCAAGGGTCATTGGGCCGGGGACCGCAAGCAGACGACGCTGTGGCAGATCGCCAACCGGGATCAGGACGCCGACACGGTCCACGGCACGCAGAAACCGGTCGAATGCATGCGGCGCCCGATCCTGAACAATTCCAGCCCCGGCCAGGCGGTCTATGAACCCTTCATGGGATCCGGCACCACGCTGATCGCGGCCGAGACCACGGGCCGGGTCTGTTTCGGGGTCGAGTTGAACCCGGCCTATGTCGATGTCGCCATAGAGCGCTGGCAATCCTTCACGGGTCAGGAGGCGGTGCTGGCGGAAACCGGCGAGACCTTCGCCAACCTGAAGGCAAAGCGGCTCGCGGCATGAACGCGCCCCTCCTGCCGGGCCGGATAGAGCATTGGCCCCTGGCCCGTCTCCGGCCCTACGCCCGGAATGCCAAGACCCATGACGCCGACCAGGTGGCGAAGATCGCCGCCAGCATGGCCGAGTTCGGCTGGACCGTCCCCTGCCTCGTCGCCGCTGATGGCGAGTTGATAGCTGGCCATGGCCGCGTCCTGGCCGCAACACAGCTCGGACTGGCAGAGGCGCCGGTGATCGTGCTGGGCCATCTGACCGAGGCGCAGCGCCGGGCTTACCGGATCGCCGACAACAAGCTGACCGAACTGGGCGGGTGGGACGAGACGCTGCTGCTCGAGGAACTGCGCGGGCTGATGGCCGAGGACTTCGATCTCGGGCTGATCGGAATTCCCGAGGACGAGCTGGACGCGCTGCTGCACGATGCCGACGACCGCGCGCCCATCGACGATGACACCGCGGATACGATCCCCGAGGCCCCGGGCGAACCAATCACCAAGCCAGGCGACATCTGGCGGCTCGGGCATCACCGGCTGATCTGCGGCGATGCCACCGCCACGTCCGTGGTGACGAGGCTAATGGACGGGGCGCAGGCGTCGCTGCTGTTCACCTCCCCGCCCTACGCCCAGCAGCGCGACTATGGCGCTGCGAAGGAAAAGGTCGGCGATTGGGACGCGCTGATGCAGGGCGTCTTTTCTGCGGCGCCCGTCACCGCGGATGCCCAACTGCTGGTGAACCTCGGCCTCGTCCATCGCGATGGCGAATGGATCCCGTATTGGGAGGGCTGGGTCGACTGGATGCGCGAGCAAGGCTGGCGGCGGTTCGGCTGGTATGTCTGGGACCAGGGGCCGGGCCTGCACGGCGACTGGAACGGCCGCCTTGCGCCGTCGCACGAGTTCATCTTCCATTTCAACCGCCAGCCCCGGAAGCCGAACAAGACAGTAGAGAGCAAGCACGCAGGCGAAACCCTCGGCGGCGGCGGGTTGCGCGGGGCCGACGGCACAGTCCACCGCAAGACCGGCTATGGCAACGCGATCCAGAGCCACCGCATCCCGGACAGCGTCTTCCGCATCATGCGCCACAAGGGCGGGCTGGGCGCTGCCGGATCGCACCCGGCCGTCTTCCCCGTCGCGCTGGTCGAGGCGGTGCTGGAGGCCTTCAGCGATCCCGGCGACCTGGTGTTCGAACCCTTCTGCGGCTCCGGCACACAGCTGATCGCGGCGGAACGCACCGGGCGGCGCTGCTGCGCGGTGGAACTGGACCCGGTCTATTGCGACGTCGCCGTGCGGCGGTGGGAGATGGCGACGGGGCGGATAGCAAGCCGGATCGCGGACCAGGAAGAAGCCGGGAAACCGGCGCGCCGGTCTAGGAAGCGCGCATGACCCAGTCGCGCCGCATGTCCCTGATCGAGGCCGCAACCTACGTGATCGTCGGCTATGCCCTCGCGGTCGGAAGGCAGATCGTGGTGTTTCCGGTCTTCGGCATCCACATCGCGCTGGGCGATCAGCTGGCCATCGGCCTCGCGTTCACCGGCGTATCGCTGGTGCGCGGGTATGTGCTGCGCAGGCTGTTCGAGAGATTCCGTTGACGGGAAATCCGCAGTTCTCTACCGTTCGGCCAAACGAAGGCTCAGAAGCGAGCTTTGAGGAGGGCATGAGCCCCCTCAGGTCGGCAGAAAAACCCTGACGGCATCGTTGTACGGACTGCGGAACCACGAATGATCGGGTCTCGCGCGAGCATGAGCTTCCCGCCGGGGAGCGCCCCTCCAAGGCGCCGCGCATTCGCTTCTCACGAAGTTGAATGGAGGCCCCTTGGATGGGAAAGCTGTCGAATATTCGCCGAACCAAAATGCTGGCGCAGGGCGGCCGGTGCTACTACTGCGACCTGCCGATGTGGGATCCGGAGATGGATCCTGCCGTGCCGGAAATCTGCCAGGCACCACCCTTGCGGAAGTATCTTCGCTGTACCGCAGAGCACCTGCACCCCCGCTCCGACGGCGGTGCCGACGCGCCCACAAACATCGTCGCTGCCTGCTGGTACTGCAACACAAGGCGGCATCACAGAAAGGAGCCCCCCTCCCCGGACGCACATCGCGCACGCGTCCGAGAGAGGATGGCAAATGGGAAATGGCTGGCAGCGCACCTGAAAGACATCAGGAGCGCTGTCTGCTTGGGTGTGAGCACCCGAAGGATCTGATCCTGAAAACCTGATCAAGGCAGCTTGTAGACCGTCCCCCTACCCTCGACCTTCTCGGCGGCGATGGGCAGACCCAGCTTCTTCTTCAGCGCCCCCGAGATGCAGCCGCGGACGGTATGTGCCAACCATCCGGAGGCATCGACCATCTCGGCGACCGTCGCGCCCTCGGGGCGCTGGAGCATGGCGATGATCTGCGCCTGCTTGGTGCCAGCGCGGATGGCGACGGGTTTCGCGGTGCCAGTGTCGTCAGGCGCGGGTTCCGCCTTTGCCTTCGCCTTCCGCACGCTAGCGACAGCGCTGGCCACCACCGGCTCGATCCCGATGGCCTCCAGCCCGGCCGCGGTCGCGATCAGCGTGGTGCCGTGGCCATCGCCGGTCTCGCGCCAAATCGGCTCGCCGCGACGCAGGTTGGCCTCGACCTCCTCGAGCCAGCCGCGGGCGATCAGCTTGCCGACGACCATCTTGGCCGCGGCGCCGACCAGCCCCTCGGGCAGCGGCAGGGCGAGGTTCCCCGGCCGGGTCGCGGCGCGGGAGAGGATCAGGGATTGAGTGTCGGACGGGGTGGTCATCGGAGCCTCCGGGCGCTGTGGCGCGCGCTGTGCGCGCCTTCTACGGAGGCAAGCCCCGTCGTCGAACGGGGCGGCCTTGGCGCCGCGCGGTGCGTCAGGCGGCGTGTTCGCCTTCCTTGAAGGCGCTGTCGGTGATCTGGCGCAGCAGGCCCGCGTAGTGCTTCAGCGTGCCGACGTGCCCCCAATGGATCTCGTCGGGGTGGGTCTCGAAATGGTCGTCGCTGAGGGCCTTCAGGCGCTCCAGCATCATGTCGATCTCGGCCTTGGCGGCGATGAAGGCGTCGAGGGCCTTGTCGTTCGAGGCGGCGCGGCGGGTGGTCATGGCGGGGCATCCTTCGGTGAGTTGCATCGTTCTGGTGCGAACACCATCGCTCTGTCGGGCGGATGATCGTAGGCAAATCGGAGCAATATCAGTGCTTGTCTGATCATTCCGCTCAGATCAGCCGCATCTCCGCCAGCGTGCGGCTGGCAGCGCCAAGCTGGGCGGTCGGCAGTTCGATCTTGATGTGCGACAGGACGTCGGTGGCCTCGGCCGGGATCCCGCTCTCGCGCAGCGCCTGCTCGATAACCTCGGCGATGGCGTCCGGGCGGCTCAGATCAAAGCCCTCGGGAAGGGCGGAATAGTCGATGCGGATGGTGGTCGTGGTCATGATGAAGCCCTCCTGGGATTGGCGCGATGCAGCCTGTTGATGGACAACAGAATCGCTCCGGAGGGGGAGACAATCAACGGGAATGATTGTCTTTTCCTGTTTATTTTCAATATGTTGATAGGCTTCACAGCGCCATGAAAGGCATGAGCGAGCGCGAGTATGCCACCCATTCCGGGCTGTCCCGCGGCGGGGTCCAGAAGGCGCGCAAGAACGGTCGGCTGGTGGTCCATGACGACGGGTCGATCAATGCCGCGGCCTCGGATGTGCGGCGGGCCGAGATGACGGACCCCGACCAGCAGCGGCGCAGCTTGGGTGGGGATGGGCTGGCCAGCGGCCCCGGCGACACGACATCGTATATCAAGGCGCGCACGGCGCTCACGGTTTACGCAGCGCAGGAACGTCAGCTGGCCGTCCAGAAGAAGAAGGGCACGCTGGTCGACCGAGCGCGGGCGGAAACGCTGGTGTTTCGCCTGGCGCGGCAGGAACGGGATGTCTGGGTCACCTGGCCCGGACGGGTGGCCGCGCTGATGGCGGCGCAGATCATGGCGGAGGTGGAACGGCAATCCGGGGCATCGGTGACGATCGAGACCGCGATCATGCAGAGGGTGCTGGAAGCCCATGTCCGCGAACAGCTCGACACCCTCGCCGACCTCAGGGTCTCGCTTGCATGATGAGGACGATGACGACGACCTGACCGCGGGTCTCGACCTCGGCTTCGACGGCGCCGAGGATCTGCTGCGGGTCTGGCGGCAGGGCCTGCGGCCTGATCCGAACCTGACGGTGTCGGAATGGGCGGACCAGCATCGCTGGCTGTCATCGCGCGGCGCGGCCGAACCGGGGCGGTATCGCACCGCCCGGGCGCCTTACCTGCGCGAGATCATGGATGCGCTCTCGCCCGGCCATCCCGCCCAGCGCATCACCTTCATGAAGGCCGCGCAGGTGGGCGCGACCGAGGCGGGCAACAACTGGATCGGCTTTGTCATCCATCACGCCCCTGGGCCGATGCTGGCGGTGCTGCCGAGCCTGGAATTGGCGAAGCGCACCTCACGGGGGCGTTTGGACCCGCTGATCGCGGACAGCCCGGCGCTCCGCGAGCGGGTGAATCCGGCCCGGTCGCGGGATGCGGGCAATTCGATGCTGTCGAAGGAATTCCCCGGCGGCATTCTGGTGCTGACCGGGGCGAATTCCGCCACCGGCCTGCGTTCGATGCCCGCGCGCTATGTGTTCCTCGACGAGGTCGACGCCTATCCCGCCTCAGCCGACGAGGAGGGCGATCCTGTCACGCTGGCCGAAGCCCGCACCACCACCTTCTCGCACCGGCGCAAGGTGTTCATGGTCTCGACTCCGACGATCCGGGGGCTGTCCCGGATCGAGCGGGAATTCGAGGCGTCCGACCAGCGGCGCTACTTCGTGCCCTGTCCCCATTGCGGGGCGATGCAGTGGCTGCAGTTCGACCGACTGCGCTGGGCGAAAGGGAAGCCCGAAACCGCCGCCTATCACTGCGAGGGCTGCGAGCGTCCGATTGCCGAGCACCACAAGACCGAGATGCTGGCCCGCGGCGAATGGCGGGCGACAGCGGTCTCCAGGGATCCGAAGGCCATCGGCTTCCACCTGTCGGCGCTCTACTCGCCCTTGGGCTGGAAAAGCTGGTCCGACATCGCGCGGGAATGGCTGGCGGCCCAGGGGTCGGACGAGACGCTGCGCGTCGCGCGGAACACGCTTCTGGGGGAAACGTGGATCGAAAGCGGCGACGCGCCGGAATGGCAGCGGCTGGCGGATCGGCGCGAGGCGTGGAAGCCGGGCACGGTCCCCATGGCCGGGCTGTTCCTGACGGCCGGGGCAGACGTGCAGAGGGACCGGATCGAGGTCGATATCTGGGCCTGGGGCCGGGGTCTCGAGTCCTGGCTGGTCGATCACATCGTCATTCCGGGCGGCCCAGACGATCCCGCCGCCTGGGACAAGCTGACCGCCCTTCTCAGCCGGTCGTGGCAGCATGCCAACGGTGCCTTCATGACGGTGGCACGACTCGGCATCGACACCGGTTACGAGGCCGCGGCGGTCTATGCCTGGTCACGCAAGGTTGGGTTCGAGCAAGTGGCACCCCTGAAGGGCCTAGAGGGCTTCAACCGGTCGGCACCGGTCTCGGGCCCGACCTTCGTCGATGCGACCATCGGCGGCAAACGCCTGCGCCGCGGCGCGCGGCTCTGGTCGGTGGCAACGGCGACGTTCAAGGCAGAGAACTACCGGTTCCTGCGGATCGAACGACCCTCGGACGAAGACCGGGCGCTGGGCGCCCTCGATGCGCCGGGGACCGTGCACATCCCAAGCTGGGCCGACACCGAATGGCTGAAGCAGCTGGTGGCCGAGCAGCTGGTCACCATCCGGAACAAGCGCGGCTATGCCCATCAGGAATGGCAGAAGATGCGCGAGCGGAACGAGGCGCTAGACTGCCGGGTCTACGCCCGCGCGGCGGCGTGGATCCTTGGCGCCGACCGCTGGGACGAAGCGACATGGCGGCGGCTGGAAGCTCAGGCGGGCGTCGAAACGCGCATGCCAGCGGCCGTCGCGATGGACGCCACACCAACCGATACGGCCCAGCCCAAGGCCGGAACCCTGACCACGCCGCGCCGGAAACGGCGGGCCTACACCCCGAACTTCATGAGGGACTGATGGACCTGGAACGCATGCAGGCCCTGCTGACCGCGCTGCAGGAAGCCCGCTTCGCCGGGCTGCGCAGCGTCAGCTACGACGGCAAGACCGTGACCTACGGCTCGGATGCCGAACTGGCGGCGGCGATCAGGGATCTTGAGGGGCGGATCGCAGCGGCCAGCGGCACATCTGCCCGTCGCCGCCGCTGGGGCACCGTCGCCACGAAGGGTCTGTGACCATGGTCCTCGACGCCTTCCGCGCGCGCCTCGGAAGCATCATCGGCGGTTTTGACGCCGCGCAGTCCCACCGTCGCATGCGCGGCTTCCGCGCCACCCGGGCGCATGTGAACACGCTGATCGCAGCCTCGGGCGAGACGATCACCGCCCGGGCGCGCTGGTTGGTCCGGAATAACGGCTATGCCGCGAATGCGGTCGACGCCTTCGCAAACCATGTCGTCGGCGACGGGATCAAACCCTCGTCAAAGATCGCGGACGCCGCGAAGAAGGAGGAGTTGCAGAAGCTGTGGCTGGCCTGGACCGACGAGGCCGATGCCGAGGGGCTGACCGACTTTTTCGGGTTGCAGCGGCGGGCCGCGCGCGAGGTGTTTCTGGCAGGCGAGGTCTTCCTGCGTATCCGCACAAGGCGGCCGGAGGACGGCCTGACCGTACCGATGCAGCTGCAGATGCTGCCCTCGGAAATGCTGCCCCAGGACATGACCCGCGTCCTGCCCGGCGCAGGGTCGATCCGTCAGGGTATCGAGTTCGACGGCATCGGCCGCCGCGTGGCCTATCACTTCCTGCGCCGCCATCCGGGGGACATGACCGACCCGGGGCTGGTGGGTGAGACGGTTCGCGTGCCCGCCTCCGAGGTGATCCACATTCTGGACCCGGTCGAGGCGGGCCAGCTGCGCGGGGTGTCGCGCTTCGCCGCGGCGGTGGTGAAGCTCTTCACCCTCGATCTCTACGACGATGCGGAACTCGAGCGGAAGAAGACCGCAGCGATGTTCGCCATGTTCATCACCTCCCCCGCCCCGGAAACCGCCCTCGATCCGGCCGAGGACGACCTCGAGGTGGAACCGGGCCAGGTGGTGCGCCTTGATCCGGGCGAGGATGTCACCACACCCTCGACGCCTGATTCCGGGTCCACCTATGAACCCTTCCAGTACCGCACGCTCCTGCAGATCGGCGCGGCGCTGGGCGTGCCCTATGGCTACCTGACGGGCGACACCGCGAAGGGGAACTTCTCGAATACGCGGATCGCGCTCGTCGATTTCCGCCGCCGCATCTCGGCCTTCCAGCATTCGGTCATGGTTTACCAGCTCTGCCGGGCGGTCTGGACCCGCTGGATGGACATGGCGGTGCTGGCGGGCGCCATCGATCTGCCGGGCTATGCGACAGAGCGGCGGCAATACCTCGCCTGCGACTGGCTTCCCACGAAATGGGACTGGATCGACCCGGCCAAGGATGCTGCGGCCGAGATCCTGCAGATCGAGGCAGGCCTCAAATCCCGCACGCAGGCCATCGCCGAACGGGGATACGACGCAGAGCAGGTGGACCGCGAAATCGCTGCGGAACGCAAGCGCGAGGCCGCGCTTGGTCTCGACTTCCGGCGGCCGGGGTCCCCCGCGCAGGCGGCCGGTGGCGGCGCTGGGCCGGGCGATGCAGAGGACGAGCGGCGGGATCAGCAGGACACCAACGATCAGGAAGACGACGGCGAGGACCGGGAACCCCGGCCCGCGGAGGACGCATGATGCACCACACCCAGATCGCCCAGCGCGTCTTCAACACGGCCCTGATGGTCGATCCCGCCAAGGCGCTGGCAATCCTCACCGGGCTTGGGCCGCTGATCACCGGGCGAGAGATCAGCGTCGAGGGGGTCGAAATCGCCGCCGAAGCGCAGGAGGCCGCCACCCTGCCCGCCCGGGCGTCGCTCTTCGGTGACGACCTGACCAAGCGCCGGGCGCGGGACGGAAGCCAGCCCTTCGCCGTCGTGGACGGGATCGCGGTCATCGAAATTGCTGGCACGTTGGTGCATCGCGGGGCGTGGATCGGTCAATCTTCCGGCCTGACCTCCTACGAGGGTATCGCCGCCCAGCTGCAGGCGGCCGTCACCGATCCCGCCATCCGTGGCATCGCCCTCGACATCGACAGCTTCGGTGGCGAGGTCGCGGGCGCGTTCG
Organism: Paracoccus sp. N5; assembly: GCF_000371965.1. Taxonomy (NCBI): domain Bacteria; kingdom Pseudomonadati; phylum Pseudomonadota; class Alphaproteobacteria; order Rhodobacterales; family Paracoccaceae; genus Paracoccus; species Paracoccus sp. N5. The sequence continues at coordinate 772,942 of NZ_AQUO01000001.1, forward strand.
ATCTGGCCGACCGCATCCGGGCGGCAAGGGAACAGAAACCGGTCCATGCCTTCGTCGCCGACCACGCCCTCTCGGCCGCCTATGCGCTGGCCTCCCAGGCCGACCGCATCATCCTGCCCCGGACCGGGGCCGTCGGCAGCATCGGTGTCGTCGCCATGCACAGCGACATGAGCGGGGCGCTGGACCAGAAGGGCATCGCCGTCACGCTGATCCATGCAGGCGCGCGCAAGGTCGATGCGAACCCGTATCAGGCGCTGCCCGAGGCCGTCCGCGCCCGGATCGCGGGCGAGCTGGAAGACCTGCGCCAGCTCTTCGCCGAAACCGTCGCCGAGGGGCGTGGCCGTCGCCTCGACACCCTACGGGCGCTGGGCACCGAGGCCGCCGTCTTCCGCGGAGAGGCGGCCGTCTTCGCCGGTCTCGCCGACGAGGTGGCCGATCCCGTCACCGCCTTCCGCGCTTTCGCCGCCGCACCTCGCGGCACATCCACCCCCAGAGGAAAGGGCCCGATGATGACCACTGCCCCCGAAGATCATGCGCAGCCTGCGCCCACGCCTGCTGCCAGCGCCACGCCGGAACCGGCCCCGCCCGCGGCAGTCGCACCGCCGCAAACCACGGCGGCCGCCATGTCGCCCGAGGCGATCCGCGCCGAGGCGGCCGAGGTCGCACAGGTCTGCTCGCAGGCCACGCGCCTCGGCATCCACATCGACGCCGCGGATGCGGTCGCCAAGGGCGTAAAGCCTGAAGCCCTGCGCGCCAAGGTGCTGGCGGACCTTGCGGCGCGCAGCGATGCCGCGGGCATCATCGCCACGGCCCCCGCACCCGGGGCCAAGGAAAGCCCCATCGTCGCGGCCGCCAAGAAATCGGCCGCCTCGCGCTGACAGTTCCGCCCACGCTGGGCGCCCCCATCCCCCAACATCCTGGAGACTGAACCATGCCCGTCCTGACGGAACCGCCCAGCATGGGCGATGTCCTCAAGTATGAGGTCAACCCGAACTTCACCCGCGAGGTGATCACCCTGCAGCTTGGCCTGTCCTATCCGGCAGGGTCGGTCCTGGGGCGCATCACGGCCAGCGGCAAGTACACCCTCTCGCCCGCAACCGGGGCCGACGGTTCACAGACCGCAGTCGCCGTGCTCCTCTATCCAGTGAACGCCACGCTCGCCGACGCGGTGGGCATCGTGGTCACCCGTGGTCCCGCCATCGTCTCGCGCGCCGCCCTTGCCTACGAGGCCACCGTCAACGACGCGGCCAAGATCGCCGCCAAGATCACCCAGCTGGCCGCGGTCGGCATCATCGCCCGCGACGGCGTCTGACGCAGCCCTCCCGGCCGCACCAATCCTCTCATCCCCCGGAGCCCCACCATGACCCTCGTCCGCAATCCCTTCGACGCTGGCGGCTATTCGCTGGCCGAGATGACGCAGGCCATCAACATCCTGCCCAACCTCTACACCCGCCTCGCCCAGATCGGCCTCTTCCGCTTCGAGGGGGTCAGCCAGCGCTCGGTCATCATCGAGCAATACGAAGGCGTCCTGAGCCTCCTGCCCTCCGTCCCCCTCGGTGGCCCGGCTACCGTCGGCACCCGCGAGGGCCGGTCCATGCGGTCCTTCGCCCTGCCGTGGATCCCGCATGATGATGTGGTCTTGCCTGCCGACATCCAGGGGCAACCCGCGCTGGGCGGCGCGTTCGACGCTGCCGATCCCCTCGTCGAAGTGATGAACCGCAAGCTGCTGCTGATGCGGCGCAAGCATGCCCAGACCCGCGAGTACATGGAGATGAACGCGCTGCGCGGCATCGTGAAGGACGGGGCCGGGACCACCCTCTACAACTACTTCACCGAATTCGGCCTGGCGCAAATCTCGGTCGACTTCGTGCTGGGCACGGCCGGAACGAACGTCCAGGGCAAGGTCCGAGAGGTGCTGCGGGCCATCGAGGACAACCTCCTCGGCGAGGCCATGACCTCTGTCCATGCGCTGGTCAGCCGCGAGTTCTTCGACAAGCTGATCGCGCATCCCAAGACCGAGGAAGCCTACAAGTTCTACGCCTCGACCGGCGCCCAGCCCCTGCGCGAGGACGTGCGGCGCAACTTCCCCTTCGGCGGAATCCTCTTCGAGGAATACTCGGGCACCGTCACCCTCTCGACGAAGGCCACCGAACGGCTGGTCCCGGCGAGCGAGGGCATCGCTTTCCCCTTGGGCACGATGGACACCTTCACCACCTATGGCGGCCCGGCGAACCTGCTGGAAACCGCCAACACCATCGGGCTGCCGCTCTATGCCCGCCAGCATCTCGACGAGAAGGGCCGCTGGATCGACGTGATGACCGAGGCCTCGATCTTGCCGGTGAACAAGCGGCCGCGGCTGGCGATCCGCCTGCACACGTCGAACTGACGGACGCACCCATGTTCGTCTTTGCCGCCGCCATGGACCGCATCTTCACCCATGCCTCCATGGCGGCACCCGCCCTCTGGATCTCGGCCACCACCTCCGAGGAACGCCCGATCCGCATCATCCGCCGCGCCCCGGATCGCGTGACCGACTTCGGCGCAGGCCGCTTCGTCAGCGACACGACCGTTGTGGACGTGCGCGTGGCTGACCTGCCCGCCCCGCGTCCGGGCGATCTGATCGTCATCGGTGCCGACAGCCATGTGATCCAGGGGGAACCGCTGCGCGACCGGGAACGGCTGATCTGGACCCTCGATCTGCGCCCGGCGTGATCCGATGAAACTGAAGCTCACCATCGATCCTGACATCGTCGCGATGATGCAGGCGGAAATCGCCGCCGGCGAGAAGGCCGTCACCACCGCCATGCGCGAGGCGGGCGCGGGCCTCAAATCCGCCTGGCGCGGCCAGATCACCGGCGCTGGCCTCGGCACCCGGCTGGGCAATTCGATCCGGCTGGCCACCTATCCCAAGGGTGGCGAGAGCCTGAACGCCGCGGCGCTGGTCTGGTCGAATGCCCCGGTGATCGTCGGGGCGCACGATGCCGGACCACTGATCCGGTCGCGCAACGGGTTCTGGCTGGCCATCCCCACCGCGGCCGCGGGCAAATCCACCCGCGGAGGCCGCATCACCCCGGGCGCATGGGAACGCCGCACGGGACTGCGGCTGCGGTTCATCTACCGGCGCCGGGGCCCGAGCCTGCTGGTGGCCGAGGGGCGGTTGAACAGCAAGGGCCGCGCGGTGGCGTCAAGATCGAAGACCGGCCGCGGGCTGACCACTGTGCCGATCTTCCTCCTTGTGCCGCAGGTCAAGCTGCGCAAGCGGCTCGATCTGGCGCGGGATGCCGAGCGGGCCATCGACGGCGTGCCGGGGCGGATCGTCGCGGGGTGGGTCACTTGATACGGCGGCAATCCGGGTCGCATCCCCCGATAAAGGTTCTCGACACCTCGGGATCAAACTGCTACGAGGCAAGAACTGCTTCCGTACTCCCAAAGCACTTACTACCCTCTTCTCCTAGCCGCTGACGACAGAGTGCAACGGCCATACGACAGAGAGAAACTGTGTCCGTATGCAGGCAGTTCCGCCTGGGTCGGGATGCACGAGGGAAGTTAGATGTTGGGAAAATGGACCAAATGGGCATCTTTGGGAAAAGCGGCGGAAACTCCTCCAAGAGCAGCGGAAGCAAGTACGAGAAGTCAGGATCAAAGGGATCCTACGGCAAAGGTTACGGAAAGGGCAGTGCCTCTTCCAACGAGCGCAAGTACCAGCCCCGAACTGAAGCACAAGCTCGCCGAGACGACAGAAAGTTCAGCTGGTTCAAGTGAACCCGTTGAGTCGCGGCTGTCTGCGGAGGTGAAGTTCTTCCTTGCCGACAAGAACTACGGGTTCCTCCTTAACCCCGCTGGGGGCAAGGACATCCTAATCCACCGAAACGGCGTAATCGATGGAACCGTCCCCCAAAAGGGGGCGGTCTACTGGTTTGACCTTGGCGAAGACCGCCAGCAACGGCCTTGCGCGGTGAACGCTTCTCTGAAGGTGGGCGCAACGGACGCGCCAATTCCTGCCTTGGACCACGACACCAAGGAGCTGTTCGACTGGGCGTTCATACCCTTGTTCAGCCGAGATACGACAAGCAAAGCGATCAGCGATTTGGCATCGCTCGCGCTAACCGAAGACTGGCGGTACAGGGAAAGCCCCGCCGAAGAGTTCGATGACTTTGGCATCCTGCGGAACTACATCAAATTCACATTCACCCGGCTGAGACACGAGGGCAAGGTCATCACCGGTGATCGGTTCGCGACATTCAACACGGGTTTGGTCGACCGGTTCTATGAACCGATCTATGCACTTTTTGAGAAGAATGGCCGTGCAACTCCTCCATGGAAGTGGCGATCGTTCTGCGTGAGTGGACAAGGAGAGGAAGGGAAGTTGCTTGCGCGGACATTCGAGCCGCTACCGAAGGCCGCAAGCTATTTCGCGAACATCGATGACCTCTACTTCGACGCGGAGGCGCCATTCGACGAGGATCTCGATCACATTGTGCTCGATGGTATCCGACGCGACAGGTACCCGCATGATTTCCTTGACACCTACGCAGGCGGGTTCTCGCTGCAGGAGTACCTAGCAAATCGAGAGTCATATTTGGCAGGTATTGCCGACCGCTTAAACCAAAACGATGCGATGTATCGGCGGTTGAGGAACAGGCTTAAAGACGCCATTCTGCTGGCGCGCAAACGCGTCAGCTGGAACTACCGTGCTGTTGTTCCGCAGTATTACCCAAAGCACAACCTGATGAGCTTCCTCCTGCCAATCTCTTTGTCGGACGACACCAAGGTCGATGCAGCCCTGGTTGTTCAAAGCATCAGGGTGGATGGAAAGTTGAGGTATCAGGGCTACACGATTTATCCCCTCGCCTATGCATACCGGAACGCCCGCCTCGTAGCGAAGCCAATCAGTGACTGGCTTGATCCCGAGAGGATTCTGGGAACGTAAGCCTCGTTCAGGTCGGTCTGGGGGAAACTACTTCCTCGCCAAGACCCCAGAAAACGACCTCGCAAATCTATCGCCGTACAGGACAATGCCCACCGCCCGCGAAACCGTCCTCGCCGCGCTGCACGCGCGGCTGCGGCCACTTGCCGCCCTCACCCTGCGTGACGAGGTGCTGCCCGAGCGGATCCCCGCGGCCGGGCTGCTCATCCTGCGCGACGGCCAGCCGGGCGAGCCGGAGGTGACGCTGTCGCCCCTGCGCTACCACTACCAGCACCGGGCAGAACTGGAGGTCGTCGTCCAGGCGGGCACCGCCCGGGCCAGCGCCTTCGACGACCTGACCGCCGCCATCGGCGCAGCGCTGGAGGCCGACCGGACGCTCGGCGGCCATTGCGACTGGGTCGAACCGGAGGCCCCGGCCTCGGTCGACCTGCCCGTCGAGGGGGCCGCGGCCCTGAAGGCTGCGGTGATCACCGTCGTTCTGCACTACACCACAACCGGCCCTCTGGCCTGACACCCCTCACATAGGAGACCCACATGGCACGCGCACACGGCGCGCGGGCGCAGATGGCGCTTGCGTTCGAAACCGTCTACGGCACCCCGCCTGTCAGCGGCTATCGGCTGATGCCTTTCGCCCGCACCACACTGGGCGCAGAGCAGCCCCTGCTGAATTCGGAATTGCTCGGATATGGCCGAGATCCACTAGCCCCGATCAAGGACGCCGTCACCGCCGATGGCGAGGTGGTGGTGCCGATCGATGTCGAGGCCCTCGGATTTTGGCTCAAGGCGGCCTTCGGCGCCCCGACCACGACGGGGACCACGCCCAAGACCCACACCTTCCAGTCAGGGAACTGGACACTGCCGAGCATGGCCATCGAAGTGGCCATGCCCGAAGTGCCGCGGTTCGCGATGTATGCGGGGTGCGTCATGGACCAGCTGTCCTGGCAGATGAGCAGGTCGGGCCTCTTGACGGCAACGGCACGGCTGATCGCCCAAGGCGAGGCGATTGCGGCCACCACCGCCGCAGGCTCCCCGACTGCGCTGGGCCTGCAGCGCTTCGGCCATTTCAACGGGGTGGTGAAACGCCACGGCACCGCCTTGGGCAACGTCGTCTCGGCCGAGATCACCTATGCCAACGGCCTCGACCGGATCGAGACCATCCGCAACGACGGCAAGATCGAAGGCGCCGATCCCGGCATGGCCGCCCTGACCGGCCGGATCGAGGTGCGCTTCGCGGACTCGGCGCTGGTGACGCAAGCCATCGACGGCACGCCCTGCGAGCTCGAGTTCGCCTACAGTCTCGGGGCCAACGCCAGTTTCACCTTCACGGCCCATGCCGTCTACCTGCCGGTCCCGCGGATCGAAATCCCCGGGCCCCAGGGCATCCAGGCGACCTTCGACTGGCAGGCCGCGAAGGCTACCAGCCCCACCCGCATGTGCACCGCCGTCCTCGTCAACACCGTCACGGGATACTGATCATGATCCGCCTGAACCTTTCGAACCGCCCCGAATGGCTGGACCTGCTGCCCGGCTTGCGCGTCCTTGTGGCGCCCCTGACCACCGCGCTGATGGTCTCGGCCCGCGCCGATCCCGTCATCGACGGCCTGTCGGAAACCTCCAGCCAGGAGGACATGGCGCTGGCCATGGCCAAGGCTGTCGCGCGCCGCGCGGTGCTGGAATGGGAAGGCGTCGGCGATGATGACGGCAACCTCGTGCCGGTCAGCCCGGCCGGGATCGATGCCCTCCTGGAAATCTGGCCCGTCTTCGAGGCCTTCCAGGCGCAATACGTCGCCCGCGGTCTGATGCTGGATGCGGAAAAAAACGCCTCCGCGCCCTCGCCGACTGGTCCTTCGGCGGGGGCGACGGCTATTGCGCGGCCTGCATAGGCCCCTGCCCGGACTGCCCCGCAAGACTGAACCGGCCGCAGACGGTCGAGGGCTGGCAGGTCTGGGACTTGACCCAGCGCCTCGGCGGCCAGCTGCGCATCGCGCCGGGGGCCGTCATCGGATGGGACATGGGCGCCGCGCTGTCACTGGCGCAGGCGCTGGGCATCCCGCCCCTGATCGCCGCCGAACTGCTGCCCGAGATCGAGGCAGTGATGGTGCGCAAGCTGAACGAGCAGATGGAAGGACGCCGGAATGGCTGAGAAGAAAGTCTCCGTCCGCCTTGTGGCGGAGGGCGGACGTCGCGTGCGCGCCGAACTGGAGGGTGTCGGTGAGGCTGGGGCCCGCGGCTTTGGCCGCCTGTCGCGCGAAATGGAACTGGCGAACACCCGTCTGGCCGCCTTTGCGCGCCGGGCGGGCCTGGCGCTCGGGGCCGCTGCTGCCGCTGCCACGGCATCGCTTGGGCTAATCGTCCGCTCTACAGCCGAGAGCGCCGCCCAGATCCGGCAGTTCGCGCAGGTTGCCAATGCCACACCCGAGGCCCTGCAGCGCTGGTCGGCTGGCGCGCGGACGGTTGGCATCGAGCAGGAGAAGCTCGCCGATATCCTGAAGGACGTGAACGACCGGGTCGGGGATTTCCTGCAGACCGGCGGCGGACCGATGGCCGACTTCTTCGAGAACGTCGCCCCGCGCGTCGGTGTCACCGCCGACCAGTTCGCGCGGCTCTCGGGGCCAGAGGCGCTGCAGCTTTACGTCGACACGCTGGAACGCGCCGGTCTCAGCCAGCAGGAGATGACCTTCTATCTGGAGGCCATGGCCTCGGACGCCACCCGCCTCCTACCGCTTCTGCGCAATGGTGGAGCCGAGATGGCCCGGCTTGGAGATCAGGCATCGGACCTTGGCGCGGTTCTGGACAGTGATGCCCTGGAAGCATTGCGCCGCACCCAACTCGCGCTGGGCACCGTATCCCTCGTGTTCGACGGCCTGCGCAATCGGATTGCCGTGGCCGTCGCCCCGACCATCGAGGCGCTGGCCAATGCCTTCGTGGCCCTCGCGGCCGACGGTGGCATCCTGCGCTCGGCTATCGACGCGTTGATCGGCAACCTCGGGCGCCTCGCATCCTATGCGGCAACCTTCGCGGCCGTCATGGCCGGGCGCTGGGTCGCGGGAATGGCCGCTGCGGCCCTCTCCGTGCGCGGCCTGGCCACCGCGCTGGTATTCCTGCGCGGTGCCCTCATCCGCACTGGGATCGGAGCCCTGATCGTCGGCGCGGGCGAGCTGGTCTATCAGTTCTCGCAGCTCGTCGCCCGGGTCGGCGGGGTGGGCGAGGCCTTCAGCTTGCTTGGCGATCTGGCCCGCGAAGTCTGGTCGCGGATCGGCCTGTCGCTGGACGCCGCACTCGCCCGCATGGCGGCCGGATGGGAAGGGCTGAAGGCTGCGGGTCTCTCGGCACTCGAGGGCACCATCGCAGGCGTCGTCAGCTTCGGCGACCGGACAGCGGCGATCTTCCAGGGCGCCTATGATGCGGCGGTGGCAATCTGGGGCAGTCTGCCCGGCGCCATCGGCGACTTCGCCTTCCAGGCTGCAAACGGGCTGATCTCCGGCGTCGAAGCGATGCTGAACGGCGTCGTCACCCGCATCAACAGCTTCATCGAGACACTGAACGCGGCGCTGGCGTTGCTGCCGGAATGGGCCACCGGTGAAGGTGGCGTGAGGATCGGTATCCTCGACCCGGTGGAACTCGGCCGCATCGGCAATCCCTTCGAGGGCGCCGCGACCGCTGCAGGTGCCGCCGCCGCCGATGCCTTCTCGGCAGCGCTGTCGCGGACCTACCTCGAGCTGCCCGATCTCGGGCTCGGTGCCATGGCCGACGACGCACGCGCTCGGGCCGAGGGCTATCGCGAGGCTGCAGGCATGTTGGCCGATGCCGCGGGTCAGCCGCTGGCCAGCTGGCAGGCCCTGAAGGATGCCGTCACAGGCACGGGGACCGAGGCCGAGACCGCGTTGGCGGGTGCGACTGGCGCGGCCGATGCCCTTACGACAGGACTGACCGACACCGCCACGGCCGCCGAAGGTGCGGGCGGGGCCGCGCGCGCCGCCGGGGCGGCAGCGGCCGAGGGCGCGGACACGGCCCTCACCGGCTGGCAGGCCGTCACCGCAGCCCTCGCCGACTACGCCGCCAAGGCGCGCGACATTGGCGGGGACGTCGGCAGCGCGCTGGTCGGGGCCTTCCAGAGCGCCGAGAACGCCATCGGCGACTTTGTGAAGACCGGCAAACTCGACTTCCGCGATCTGGTCACGTCCATGATCGCCGATCTGGCCAAGCTTGCTGCGCGGCGCTTCATCCTTGGCCCCATCGCCAATGCCCTTTCCGGCGCGCTGGGCGGCGCGGGCGGGATCTTCGCCAACATCCTGCATGCGGGCGGTCCAGTCGGTGCCCCGGGCCCCGGCCGGATGGTCCCGGCCATGGCCTTTGCAGGCGCGCCGCGCATGCACAACGGCGGCTGGGCCGGGCTGCGACCTGACGAGGTGCCCGCGATTCTGCAACGCGGTGAGCGGGTGCTCTCGCGGCGCGAGGCGGCCGGCTACGGCCAGGCAAGCGCCTCGACCGTCAACGTCACGATCAACGCCCGTGACGCCGAGAGCTTCCGGCAATCCCGGACGCAGGTCGCCAGCGACATCGCCCGCGCCGTGTCGCTGGGCCGGAGGGGGATGTGATGGCGTTTCACGAGGTCCGGTTTCCGGACAACATCAGCCGCGGGGCGCGCGGCGGCCCCGAGCGGCGCACCCAGATCGTCGAACTGGCAAGCGGGGCCGAGGAGCGCAACGCCAGCTGGGCCAACAGCCGCCGCCGCTATGACGTCGCCTATGGCATCCGCCGCGCCGACGATCTGGCGGCGGTCGTGTCCTTCTTCGAGGCAAGGAACGGCCGCCTCCACGGCTTCCGTTTCAAGGACTGGGCCGACTTCAAATCCTGCCTGCCGTCGCAGACGCCGGGGCCAGCCAATCAGCCGATCGGAACAGGGAACGGGGCAGCCACTCTGTTTCAGCTGACCAAGCGCTACACATCGGGCGCACAGTCCTGGACGCGGGCCATCGCCAAACCCGTCGCCGGAACCGTGACCATCGCCCTGAACGGCACGCCACAGGCTTCAGGCTGGTCAGTTTCGACCACGACCGGCCTCGTCACCTTCACCACCGCCCCCGCGGCAGGCGTCGCCATCACCGCGGGGTTCGAGTTCGACGTCCCCGTCCGGTTCGACACCGATGTCCTCGACGTCACCCTCGACCTTGAACGCCTCGGGTCGATCACCTCGATCCCCCTCGTGGAAATCCGCAGATGAAGTCCCTGAACCCCGCGCTGCAGGCGCATCTCGATGATGGCACGACGACACTCGCCTGGTGCTGGCGCATCACCCGGGCCGATGACGTGACCTTCGGCTTCACCGACCACGACCGGACCCTCACTTTCGACGGCACCGAGTTCGAACCCGAAAGTGGACTGACGGCGTCCGAGGTGCGGTCAGGGTCCGATTTGTCCGTCGACGCGCAGGATGCCCAAGGCGTGCTGTCCTCTGACCGGATCACCGAGACCGACATCCTCGACGGCCGATGGGACGCCGCAGTTGTCGAGGTCTGGCGGGTGAACTGGGCCAGCCCCGCGCAGCGCGTGCTCTTGCGCCGCGGTGCCATCGGCCAGATCCGGCGCGGACGGCTGGCCTTCGTGGCGGAGGTGCGCAGCCTCGCCCACGTCCTCGGCCAGACGGTGGGGCGGACGTTTCAGGCCAGTTGCGATGCCGCGCTAGGCGATGCGCGCTGCGGGGTGCACCTTGATGCCCCGGCCTTCAGGGGGACCGGCGCGGTGATCGATGTGCTGCGCGACCGGACCTTCACGGCTTCCGGCCTTGGCACCTTTGCCGCGGGCTGGTTCGGCTTCGGTCTGGTGGAATGGTCGACTGGCGTGAATGCGGGGCGGCGGGTCGAAGTGCTGTCGCATGACCTCGTCGGTGGCGTCGCCATCCTCACCCTGTTGGAAGCGCCAGTGCGACCGATCACGGCGGCAGATGCCTTCGTGGTCCGAGCAGGCTGCGACAAGCGGATCGCGACCTGTGGCACGAAGTTCGCCAATGTCGCCAACTTTCGAGGGTTCCCCCACATCCCAGGTCAAGACGCGGTCCTACGCTATGCGACGAAGGACGGTGGGCACGAGGGGGCGGTGTTGTGAAGACCGCCGATCCCGCCCTTGTCATCGCCGTCGCGCGCTCCTGGCTTGGCACGCCCTACCACGACCAGGCCAGTCTGCGCGGGGTCGGATGCGATTGCCTCGGCCTCGCGCGCGGTGTCTGGCGCGAAGTTGTAGGGCCGGAGCCGTTCCCGATCCCGCCCTATAGCCGGGACTGGGGCGAGACCGGGCCGCGCGAGGTTCTGGCCGATGGGGCGCGGGTGATGATGCCCGAGATTGCAACGGCTGACGCCCCGCCGGGTGCGCTGATCCTGTTCCGGATGATGCCGCGCGCTATCGCCAAGCATGTCGGCATCCTGACCAGCCCCGACACCTTCCTTCACGCCTATGAACGGTTGGGCGTGATCGAGGAACCGCTGACCCCAACATGGCGACGTCGCATCGCCTTTGCCTTCCTGTTCCCTGCACGATGAGTTTTCACAATGGCCACCCTTGTCCTCGGCGCTGTCGGTTCCGCCATCGGCGGGGCTTTCGGCGGCGCGATCCTCGGCTTTTCAGGCGCAGCCATCGGTGGCTTCATCGGTTCAACCATTGGTTCGGTGGTTGACAGCTGGATCGTGTCCTCGCTGGCGCCTGCCCAGAAGATCGAGGGCCAGCGCCTCGACAGCCTGCGCATCACGTCGGCCGCCGAAGGCGCAATCATCCCGCGTCTTTACGGCCGCATGCGCATTGGCGGCAACATCATCTGGGCGACAGACTTCCGCGAGGAGACCAAGACCACCACGCAGGGTGGCGGCAAGGGCGGTGGCGGCGGCAAGGTCCAGACGACCGAATACCTCTACTATGCCAGCTTCGCGGTCGCCCTTTGCGAAGGCCCGATCACCGGCATCGGCCGCATCTGGGCCGACGGCAAACCGCTCGACATGACCGGGATCACCTGGCGCTGGTATCGGGGCAACTCGACCCAAGGGACCGACCCTTTCATCTCGGCCAGGATGGGGGCCGCGAGGACTCCCGCTTATCGCGGAACGGCCTATGTGGTCTTCGAGGAACTTCCGCTTGCCACCTTTGGAAACCGCCTACCTCAGCTGTCCTTCGAGGTGTTCCGCCCGCTCGCTAGTCCCGACACAGCCGAGGGGCTGGTCAAGGCGGTGACGATGATCCCCGCTTCGGGCGAGTTCACCTATGCGACCGAGGCTGTTCGCAAAGGCAGTGGCGGCACGACTTCGGTCGAGAACCTGAACGCGCTGCCCGATGATGCCGACGTCGTCGTGGCGCTCGACCGGCTGCAGGCCATGGCCCCGGCCGTCGAAAGCGTCAGCCTCGTCGTCGCCTGGTTCGGCGATGACCTGCGGGCGGGACACTGCAGCATCAAGCCGGGCGTCGAAGTGGCGACCAAGGTCACCAGCCCGAAGGTGTGGACGGTCAACGGCGTGGCACGGGCCAATGCCCATCTGGTCAGCCGAGATGCCGAGGACCGACCCGTCTACGGCGGCACGCCTGCGGATTTCGCGGTCGTGCAGGCGATCCGGGAGATGAAGGCGCGCGGACTGCGGGTGACGTTCTATCCCTTCCTGCTGATGGACGTCCCGCCCGGCAACATGCTGCCGAACCCGTACAGCGCGAATGCCGCAACGCTTGGCCAGCCCAGCTTCCCGTGGCGGGGCCGGATTACCTGTTCCCCGGCGGCAGGCTATGCCGGGACGGCCGACAAGACCGCCGCCGCGGCGACACAGGTCTCCAGCTTCTTCGGCGCGGCCACACCGGCGCAGTTCGCGGTGTCGGGCGACAGCGTCAGCTGGACCGGTCCCACGAGCGATTGGGGCCTGCGCCGGATGATCCTGCACTACGCCCATCTCTGTGCCGTGGCGGGTGGCGTCGATGCCTTCCTGATCGGCAGCGAGATGCGCGGGCTGACGACGATCCGCTCCAGCGCCAGCGCCTATCCGGCCGTGACGACGTTCAAGGCGCTGGCGGCGGATGTGAAGGCGATCCTCGGGGCTGGCACCAAGGTGGGCTATGCTTCGGACTGGTCGGAATACTTCGGTCACCAGCCGGGCGACGGGACCGGGGACGTGTTCTTCCACCTCGACCCCCTCTGGTCCGATGCCAACATCGATTTCATCGGCATCGACAACTACATGCCGCTCTCCGACTGGCGCGACGGGTTCGACCATGCCGATGCACTGCAAGGCTGGCCCGCGATCTATGACCGCGCTTATCTGCAATCCAACATCGCGGGGGGCGAGGGCTTCGACTGGTTCTACGCCAGCGCCGCCGAGCGGTCGGCGCAAATCCGGACCCCCATCACGGATGGAGCCGCGGGCAAGCCGTGGGTGTTTCGGTACAAGGATCTGCGGGCCTGGTGGTCGAACCCGCATTTCAACCGGCCGGGCGGGCTGGAAAGCGGCACGCCCACGGCATGGGTGCCGCAGTCGAAACCGGTCTGGTTTACCGAGCTTGGTTGCCCCGCCATCCACCGGGGCACGAACCAGCCGAATGTCTTCTTCGACCCGAAGTCGTCCGAGAGTTTCACGCCCTACTTCTCGCGCGGCTGGCGCGACGATGCCATCCAACGCGCCTATCTTGAGGCCAGCTATCTCTGGTGGGGTCAGGGCGCGAACAACCCGACCTCATCCGTCTATGGTGGCAGGATGGTCCATGTCCCCGAATGCGCGGCCTGGACCTGGGACGCGCGCCCCTATCCCTTCTTCCCCGAACTGACCGGGGTTTGGACGGACGGGCCGAACTGGCGGCTCGGGCATTGGCTGACCGGACGGCTGGGCGCTGTGTCGCTCGCCGCGCTGGTGCGCCACCTTTGCCTGCGTGCGGGGTTGGCGGAAGACCTCATCGACGTCTCTGGCCTCTGGGGCGCGGTCGAGGGCTATGTGATCGGCGCGCTGGAAAGCCCCCGCGCGTCAATTTCCACGCTGGCCCGGCATTTCGGGTTCGACGCCATCGAGACCGAGGGCATGATCCGCTTCGTCATGCGCGGTCGGGCATCCAGCCTCACCCTTGCGGTGGATGATCTGGTCGCCAGAAGGGAGGGCGAGGCGCTGGAACTGGTCCGCGCGCAGGAGACCGAACTGCCCCAGTCCCTGAAGTGGCAGGTCGCCCGGGCGGACGAGGACTATGACGCGGCGCTGGTCGAGTCACGGCGCATCACTGTCGACACCAGCCGCATCGCGTCCGAGTCCTTCCCGATGGCGATCCCGCCGGAGGAGGCAGAACGCCGCTGCCGTCGCGCGCTGATGGAAGCCTGGATCGGCCGGGAAAGCGCCACTTTTCGCCTTCCACCCTCGCGTTTGGCGCTGGACCCTGCCGACGTGATCCGGCTGGTCCATGATGGTCGCGAGGTCGATTTCCGCCTCGTCTCCGTCGCCGATGCCGAGGCGCGCGGCATCGAGGCCGTCCGCCAGGACCGCGCAGCCTATGATCTGCCGCCCGGCGATCCCCGCCCGGCCTCGCTCGCCAGCCCGGTCGTCTTCGGCACGCCCGAGGTGGTGATGCTGGATTTGCCGCAGATCAACGAGAACGAGGCCGCGCATCGACCCTTGATCGCAGCCCATGCCAGCCCCTGGCCCGGCGAGATCGCCGTGTTCCGCAGCGCCTCGACGGATGGGTTCACGTTGTTGACCTCATTCGGCAGTCGGTCGCGGATCGGGACGCTGGCCTTCGACTTCTTTCCGGGGCCGACCTCGCGCTTCGATCTTGGCAACGCGCTTGTCGTCGATCTCCTGTCCGGAACGCTGGAAGGCGTGACAGACGTCGCGCTGTTCGGCGGGGCAAATGCGCTGGCGGTCGAGAGCGCCGCTGGCCAGTGGGAGATCATCCAGGCGGGCGCGTCTGAACTGATCGCCCCCGGTCGCTACCTGCTGACCCGGCTCCTGCGCGGGCAGCGCGGGACGGAACACGCGATGGGAAATCCGGCCCCGGCTGGTGCGCGGGTCGTTGTACTGGATACGACATTGGCCTCGCTACCCATCGCCGAGGCTGACCTCGACCTGCCTTGGAACTGGCGGGTCGGCCCGGCCGCGCGTGCGGTCAGTGATGCGAGCTATGCCGCGCTGGGCTTCACCCCGACCGGGCGGGGTCTTGTGCCCTTCTCCCCGGTCCATGTCGAACAGCCGTGGCGTACAGCGCGCGCCCCGGGCGATCTGACGATCCGCTGGACGCGGCGGTCGCGCGCGCTGGTCGCGGATGCCTGGGAACAGGTCGAAGTGCCGCTGGCCGAGGATCTGGAAAGCTACGATGTGCAGATCCTCGACGGCACGAGCGTGAAGCGTACGCTGACCAGCGGCATAGCTTCTGTCCTCTACACCGCCGCCCAGCAGACCGCCGATTGGGGCGCACCGCTCGGGCCCGGCCAGACACTGGCGCTCCGCATCTACCAGCTCTCGAACCGCCTCGGCCGCGGCACGCCCGCGGCCGTCACGCTGCAATTCTGATCCCAACCCACGGGAACCCCCATGTCCGACACCACGACCCATCTGGGCCTGCCCTATCTTCTGGCGGCGCAGGCGCAGAAGCACGTCACGCATAACGAGGCGCTGCGCCTGCTCGACGCGATGGTTCAGCTCTCGGTCCTGGACCGCACGCGCACCGCGCCCCCGGCCAGCCCCGCAGATGGGAACCGGCACGTCGTGGCCTCGGGCGCCACCGGCCTCTGGGCCGGATGGGATCTGAACATCGCCTTCTGGGTGGACGGCGCTTGGATCCGGCTGGTGCCGCGCACCGGCTGGCTGGTGTGGGTCGCGGCGGAAGGCCTGTTCCTCGTCTGGACCGGTGCAGCCTGGGAAGTGGTGGGCGAGCCGCGCGACGTCTCGGACGCCGTGTTCAGCCTCGTGAACGATGCGGACCCGACGAAGAAGGCCACCTTCTCGCTGGCGGGCATCAGCGCCGGAACGACGCGCAGTTTCACGCTGCCCAACACCTCGTCCGAACTGGCGATCCTAGCGGGCACGCAGACCTTCACCGGCAACAAGACCTTCTCGGGGACGCTGACGGCGTCCGGGACCGTGACGGTGACTGCGGCCAGTGCCTCGATCGGCACGGCGACGACCACCGCCACCTATGGTATGGGCACCGGAGCCACGACGACCGGCGTGACCAAGACGGTGAACATCGGGACCGGCGGCGCGTCCGGGTCGACGACGGTCGTGAACATCGGCTCGGCCACCGGTGGCGCGGGCGGCACGACCGTCATCAACACGCCGACGGTGACCTTTGCGAATGCCGTGACGCAGGTCGGCATGCCCCAGGCGAACCTGACCGCGCAGCTGCTCGGCCTCGGCGGGGCCACAGCGGACAGTTACAACCGGGTTTCGGTCAACACGCCTGCGGTGCTGCTGAACAATGCGGGCGCGGGGATCGAAGCGACGGTGAACAAGGCTGCGGCTGGGAATGACGCGGCCATCGCCTTCAAGACCGGCTTCTCGGCCCGCGCCCTCATCGGGTTGCTCGGCAACGATGACTTCAGCTTCAAGGTCAGCCCGGATGGCTCGGCCTTCTTCGACGCGATCCGCATCGACCGGACCAACGGCCAGGTGGAACTGCCGCAGCCGACAATCCTGCCGGGGCTCTCGGCCGCGCCGACTCCGCCGCCCGCAGGCAAAGCCGCTGTGTACGCGCGCAGCCGCGCCGGGGCGCCGTGGATCGACGTGATGCGCCCCTCTGGCCGGGACTTCCCCCTGCAGCCGCATTTCGGGGTGAACCGGATCGCCAACTGGTCGCCCTCGGTCAGCACCACGATCACGACCGAGGGCCTGCCGATCACCTCGGTCGGCACCGTGTCGCACCCGACGCTGGCCGCAACGAACCTGGCCGCCTCGATGCGGCGCTGGCGCCTGACCTCGGCGGCCGTCGTGGACTCGGTCGCCGACCAGCGATCCGCAGGCTGGGCCTGCTGGCGCGGCAACGCAGCGGGCCTCGGCGGATGGACTTTTGTCACGCGGATTTCGCTGACAACGCTGCAGGCGACCGGGATGGGGTTCTTCGGCCTCTACGGCTCTACCGCCGCGCTCGCCACCACGCTGACGCTTGCCGCGGCCATCAACTGCATCGGCATCGGCTTCCAGCGCGGGACGCACACCCGTTGGCAACTCGTGGCCAACGACGGCACTGGCGCGCCGACGCTGACCGACATGGGCGCGTCCTTCGGTATCGCCACCGGCGGCGTGCTCACCCTGTTCATCGCGGCTCCGCCGAACGGGGCATCCGTCTGGGTGCGGGTGGTGGACGAGGTCTCAGGCGCCGTCTTCGAGCAGGAGATCACCGCAGACCTGCCCGCCGCGACGCAGTTCCTGTCGCCGCGGCTGTTCCTGAACACCGGGGCGACAGCCGCCGCCGTCGCCTACGACTGCGCCGGGGTCTACCTTGAAACCGATTTCTGACCGACCGCAGCTCGCGGCAATGAAAGGACCACCATGAACGACCAGACCACTCTCGCCGACGCGGTCGCGCGGGCCTTTCGGGACCACGGGATCACCGCCGCGCTGACTGCCCTGATCGGCGGCACCATGGCCCTGATCGCGGCGATCACGCGCAAGGCCTTCACCAACGAGGCCCTGCTGGACCGGCTCGACCGGGAACTCATTACCGAACGCGACCGCACCGACAAGCAGCGCAGCGAAGATCGCAAGGTCGATGGCGACCGCCTCGACCGGATCGAGACCGACATCCGCTCGATGCGGGACATGCTCTTCGACGCATTCCAGCGCGGCCGATCAGACTGACCGCCTGGCGACCACACCACAACGACCACCACCAACCCGCCCCAGAGGCGGGTTTTTTCATCTGGAGGATCCACCATGCCGACCCTGTCCTACCCCCACTGGCGCGATGTGCCCGCCAGTGCCTGGCGCTGGCTGAACTTCTCGGCCGCCGAGATCGCCTGCCGCGGCACCGGCGCGATCAAGATCAACACCGAGGCCATGGACAAGCTGCAGGACCTGCGCGACCGCCTCGGCAAGCCGCTGATCATCCGCTCTGCCTATCGCAGCCCGGAGCACAACCGGGCCGTCGGCGGAGCCCCCGCCTCGAAGCACATGCAGGGCACGGCCTTCGACATCGCCATGGCGAACCACGATCCGGTGGCATTCGCCGATGCTGCCCGAGCCGTCGGTTTCCTCGGGTTCGGCACCTATCCGCGTTCGGGCTTCATCCACATCGACCTCGGGCCCGCCCGGTCCTGGGGCGATCCCTTCCCGGCGCGGCCCGTGCCCTTCGCCCCGGAACTGCCGCCCGCGCGGGAAGTCTTGTCGGAAAGCCGCACGCTGCGCGGTGGCGGCGCGGCTGGGGCGGCCACCGTGGGCGCGGCCGGGGTGGAGGCTGTGAGGGGCGTCCTTGCGGAAACCCAGTCCACGATCCAGCCGCTGGTGCCCTACCTCGATACGCTGCGCTGGGTGCTGATCGCCATCGCGCTGATCGGCATCGCCATCACCATTCACGCCCGGCTCGATGACTGGAAGCGGGGCCAGCGGTGATCGGCTGGCTCCTCACCCATGGCCCGGCGCGAAAAGCGCTGGGCCTCATCCTCACCGTAGCAGCGATCCTGCTGTTCCTGATGAACCTGCGCCGTGCCGGTGAACGCGCCGGGCGTGCCGCCGAACGCCTTGATGCAAGAGAGAGAAACGATGCCGTCCACCGCCAGATGCTCGACGCCGCCGCCCGCCGCCCTCCTGATCGTGATGCTTTGGCTGACCGGCTGCGCGATGGCAGGTTCTGAAGCCCACGCGCCCTGCCCACCCGTGGTCGACTACACGGCCGCCGATCAGGCCCGCGCCGCCGACGAGGTGGAAGCTCTGTCGGAAGGGGCCGTCGTCGTCCGGATGCTCAGCGACTACGCCGTGATGCGCGATCAGGCGCGGGCATGCAGGTAATGATTAACCCACGCACCGAAATGGGTTCGAGATTCTGGCGCTTCCCCTCTTGCGACGACGATGGGCTCTGGGTCATCCTAGGCGATAGGTTTAACCGTTCGCTGGGCGTTTGATGCAGATTTCCTCGATCCTCGATTACATCGACAATGGCCACATGGCGCTGCCGGAATTCCAGCGTGGGTATGTCTGGGGACGAGAACAGGTTCGAGGACTTTTCCAGTCGCTGTATCGCGGGCATCCTGTCGGGAGCCTTCTGGTATGGGCGACGGACGCGTCCACGGCCACGCATCGCGGCGACGGCAAGCTTGCACCAGGGGTCGTCAAGCTCCTCCTGGACGGCCAACAGCGCATCACCTCGCTCTATGGTGTGATCCGGGGAAAACCCCCTCGCTTTTTCGATGGAAACGCAAAGGCGTTCACGGATCTGAGGTTCAACCTCGCCAGCGAAGACTTCGAGTTTTACCAACCGATCAAGATGCGGGACGATCCGCTCTGGATCGACGTTACCGAGGTCATGCAGAAGGGGAATGCTGGCATCGGTGCGTTTCTAACCACGCTCAGCCAGAACCCGGAGAATCTTCCGAAGATCGGTGAGTATGTCGGCCGTTTGAACCAGCTTCTCGGGATCCGCGACAAGGCGTTCCACATTGAGGAGGTCACCGGTGCCGACAAGACGCTCGACGTGGTGGTAGACATCTTCAATAGAGTGAACAGCGGCGGAACCAAGCTGTCGAAGGGCGATCTAGCGCTCGCCAAGATTTGCGCGGATTGGCCCGAAGCGCGCGACACGATGAAAACCAGCATCGCGCGCTGGCGCTCCGAGGGCTACGACTTCACCCTCGATTGGCTGTTGCGGTCGGTGAACACAGTTCTGACGGGCGAGGCAAAGTTCCTCTATCTCCACTCGCAAGGCGCTGACGAAATCGCCAGCGCCCTGAAGCGTGCAGTCAAGCACATCGACACTGCGCTGAACATGATTGGCGGGCGGCTGGGTCTTGACCACGACCGCGTGCTATTCTCCAAGTTCGCCGTCCCGGTCATGGTTCGCTATCTGGACAGCAAGGGCGGCCATCTCGATGCGAAGACTCGCGACAAACTGCTCTTCTGGTTCGTCCAGACGGGGATGTGGGGGCGCTTTTCGGGATCGGTCGAGAGCTTCATCGACAAGGACCTCGGGATCCTCGAGCAGAGCGGCGGGGATCTGGACAAGCTGATCGGCGAACTGCGGTTGGCACAGGGCGGACTGCGGGTCGAACCTGGTCACTTCCACTCGTGGAGTGTCGGAGCGCGGTTCTATCCGGTGCTGTACATGCTCACCCGCATGACGGAGGCACGGGACTGGGGCACTGGCCTGCCGTTGAAGAACAACCTTCTTGGCAAGATGAGCCGTCTCGAAGTCCACCACATCTTCCCACGCGCGCGGCTGTACGAGGCGAACTACGCACGGGCGGAAGTGAACGCCCTGGCGAACTTCTGTTTCCTGACGAAGGACACGAACCTCGCGATCTCGGACCGCCGACCAGAGGATTACTTCCCCGAGATCGAGGCCGCACACCCCGGCGCGCTGCATTCGCAGTGGATCCCCGATGACCCTGCGCTTTGGCGGATCGAGAACTACCGCGACTTCATGGAAGCTCGCAAAGCATTGCTCGCCGAAGCCACGAACGCGTGCCTCGCATCCCTGCTGCACGACGACACGCCATGGCTTGATGGTTCTCGGGCAGCCAGGATCACGGATCGGGTGCTTCTGGGCGGCATCGCGAGCGAAGATGAAGCGAAGGAACTGGAAGCCCTCAATGCTTGGGTGGCAGCCCAGGGGCTTGCGCAGGGTCAGATGGCGTATGACTTCGTCGACCCAGAGACGGGAGAACAGCGTGCCATCTTCGATCTGGTCTGGCCGAGTGGAGTTCAGGAAGAACTGACGGAGCCGGTGGCGGTCCTGCTGGGCGAAAGCGCGGAGCTCATTTCGATGGCCAGCGCCACAGGGTTTCGGTGCTTCACATCGACCGCGGCCTTCAAGTCCTACGTCGAGGGACTCAGTGCGCCGAACACCGGCCTTGCGGCGGAGTAGCGACATGGGACGGAACGCTGCAGGCACCGCTTTTCAGGGGGACTGGTCGAATGTTGACCAGGTGTTGACAAGAATATCAAAAGCAAAAACCCGACGGTTTACGTCGGGCTCTATCTATTTGATATCTTGCAGGATCTTGGTTGCGGGGGTAGGATTTGAACCTACGACCTTCAGGTTATGAGCCTGACGAGCTACCGGGCTGCTCTACCCCGCGCCATTTGCGCTTTTTGCGAGCGCGTTATCGTTTTGAGAGATCTCTCGCTTCTTTTCAGGTCTGGCGGTGACCTACTCTCCCACGTCTATTGACGCAGTACCATTGGCGCGACGGCACTTAACGGCCGAGTTCGGGATGGGATCGGGTGTTTTGCTCGTGCTTTGGCCACCAGACCGGAAAAGGAGCGAGATCGGCGTCATCCCTTGCGGGATGGGTTGTCCAAGGATGCTTTTGGAAGAAGGTCTGTCTTCTTCCGGATCAAATCAAGCCAATCGAGCCATTAGTACCGGTCAACTGAACGCATTGCTGCGCTTACATCTCCGGCCTATCGACGTGGTGGTCTTCCACGGCTCTCAAGGGATACCTTGTTTTGAGGGGGGCTTCACGCTTAGATGCCTTCAGCGTTTATCCTGTCCGTTCATAGCTACCCAGCACTGCCGTTGGCACGACAACTGGTCCACCAGTGGAACGTTCACCCCGGTCCTCTCGTACTAGGGGCAACTCCTCTCAAGTATCCTACACCCACGGCAGATAGGGACCGAACTGTCTCACGACGTTCTAAACCCAGCTCACGTACCTCTTTAAATGGCGAACAGCCATACCCTTGGGACCTGCTCCAGCCCCAGGATGAGATGAGCCGACATCGAGGTGCCAAACGATGCCGTCGATATGGACTCTTGGGCATCATCAGCCTGTTATCCCCAGCGTACCTTTTATCCGTTGAGCGATGGCCCTTCCACTCGGGACCACCGGATCACTATGGCCGACTTTCGTCTCTGCTCGACTTGTCAGTCTTGCAGTCAGGCTGGCTTCTGCCATTGCACTCAACGAGCGATTTCCGACCGCTCTGAGCCAACCTTCGCGCGCCTCCGTTACTCTTTGGGAGGCGACCGCCCCAGTCAAA
>NZ_AQUO01000001.1:1100000-1305000 GCF_000371965.1 Paracoccus sp. N5
TGGGGCTATCGCACGCTGGCGCGGCTGATCGCGCCGGCGCGGCGGGTCTATGGATTGCAGCATCCGGGACTGGACCCGGCCGCGCCGATGCCGGACAGCCTGTCGGCCTTGGCGCAGGATTATGCCCGGCGCGCCGCCGAACTGGCGCCGCAGGGGCCGGTGCACCTGGCCGGCTGGTCGGTCGGCGGCATCCTGGCGCAGGAAATCGCGGTGATCCTGGCCGGCAGGGGCCGCGAGGCGGGGCTGGTCGCCATGCTGGACAGCTATCCCGCCGACGCCTGGCGCAACGAGCCCGAGCCCGACCCGGTCGCCGCCCTGCGCGCGCTCTTGGCCATCGCCGGCTACGACCCCGAGGGTCACCCCGAGCTCGACACGCGCGACAAGGTCGTGGCCTTCCTGCGCCGGGGCGACAGCGCGCTGGGGGCCTTGCCGCAGCAGGTGCTGGACGGGGTGGTGCGCACCGTCACCGCCACCAACCGGCTGATCCGGGCGCATCATCACCGCCGCCTTGCCGGCAGGGTGACGCATTTCCGCGCCGCGCTGGACCACAAGGACCGCGACCTGCACCCCGAGATGTGGGCGCCTCATGCCGGCGCGGTCGAGGTGATCGACCTGCCCTTCCTGCATGCCGGGATGACCTCGGCCGAAGCCTCGGCCCTGATCGCGCCGGAGCTCAGCCGCCGGATGGCCGACGCATAGTCAGCCCGGCGGGCTGGTCGCGCTGGGGACCGGCGGGGCCGGCGGCGGCTGTGCCGCGCCTGCCGGGGAAAAGGCCATGGAAACCAGCCCGCCGACCAGACCGGCAAGGCCGGGCAGGATCTCCTCGGGCTCCCAATCCACGGCGGCGAGCGTGCCGCAGGCCGCCCGGCAATCCGTCCGCAGGCCCAAGACGCCGATCACGCAAAGCGCGATCCCCAGCATGCCCGGCAAATATCTGACAAGGAACATGGCGATCCCCTTCCTTCCCCGACAGGAAAGCAGCGAATCGCAAAGATCCGGTTAATCGGCGGCGGCGAAGGGCAGCGCCAGCGGGAAAGATCCGGCCAGGGTCTGGATATGGATATGCTCGCGCAGCACATGCACCTGCGCGTCATGGCCGGGATGGGCGCGCAGGTCGGCGATGAATTGCATCGTCGCGGGCGCCGGGCCGTCCGGCGGCGGGCCGTCGCTGCCCGAGCGTTTTTCGCGGTCGCCCAGCGCCACCAGGAGCGGCAGCGCCGCCGGCGCGGCGGCCTGCGCCACACGTCGGATCAGCCCCTCGTCCCACCAGATCGAGGGGCTGATCGCGGCATAGCGCGCGAACCCTCCCGGCCGCGCCAGCAGCGCGTAAAGCGTGAAGAGCCCGCCGAAACTGTGGCCCCAGAGCGTGCGGCGGGCCGGATCGACCGGCAAGCCGGCCTCGGCCGCGGCGCGCAAGGGGCCGGTCAGGCGGTCGTGGAAGATGGCGGCCCCGCCCGCCGTGCGGCCCTGATGCACGGGATCGGGACGCAGCCCGTCGCCCGGCCCGTCCGGCGCGGTGAAGTCCAGCGTGCGCCGCTCGCGCGCGAACTGCCGGTCGGTGTCATAGCCGACGCCGACCAGCACCAGGCCGGGCGCCAGCGCCAGATGCTCGGGCGTCAGGAAGTCGAAGGCAGCATTGCCGTCCAGCATGTAGAGCACCGGCCAGCCCCCGGCCGGCGCCGGCCCCTTGGGCACGGCCAGGAACAGCCGGTGGCCCGGGCCCACCTCCACCACCCGCTGCGACAGGTCATGCGTCGGCGCGCCGGTCCGGAAGATCTGCAAGCCCGCCTGCCCCTGCGCGTGCCCCGGTCCAACCTTGCCGAATTGCGACATTTCGCGACATCCTTTTCTGCCCGCATCCCCTTTGCCCCGGCGCGTCTTAGTTGACAAGGACTGTCGGAAATATAGGTTGCCCGGCGAACGAAGCCAGCCCAAGCGGTCAGCGATCCCCGTCCTTCCTTGCAGGAGTTTCCCATGACCCCCTCAACCCGTCCCTCGGTTCGCGCGCTGCTGGGCGCCTCGGCGCTGGGCCTGTCGCTGCTGGCCGGCCCGGCCCTGGCCGAGACCGTCTTCACCAAGCCGCTGGTGAGTTTCGCCGGCGATGTCGGCGCCGGCGGCGTCGAGCGCGCCCCGGTCGTCAAGGGCGGCAAGGCGGTGATCGAAGGCGAGGACCTGATCCCCGGCCAGACCGTCACCCTGCTGCGCGGCGCCAAGCCCCTGAACGCCGAGCCGATCAGCATCGGCCAGGACGGCAAGTTCAGCTTCCCGCTGGACATCGACGCCGAGGCCGAGACCGGGCTGCAGCCCATCGTCGTCGTGACCGAGAACCCGGCCTCGGCCGAGGTGGTCGAGCTGAAGATCTCGCCCGAGGTGCCGGTCGGCGGCGCCGAGAAATACACCATCGCCAGCGAGCCGGTGGTGCGCGGCCTCTACCAGGTGCGGCTGAACGGCGCGGGCGACGCGGTCTTCGTCACCAGCGCGGTCGGCCGGCCCCCGGTCAAGGAATCGAAGCTGGTCAAGATCGACCCCGAGACGCTGAAGATCCTGGCCGAGACCAGCCCCGGCGCCGCCCCCGCGCGGCCGGACGGCAGCGACGGCGGGCTGTTCGCCGTCTATGGCGTGGACGTGGACGATGCGAACGGCAATGTCTGGGCGACCAACACCCGCCAGGACACCGTCGCGGTCTACAAGCAATCCGACCTGTCGCTGGTCAAGCAGTTCGAGCCGGGCGCCGTGCCCCATGCCCGCGACGTGGTGGTCGACGAGGCCAACGGCCGCGCCTATGTCGCCGCGACCGGCGCGCCGGAAATCAAGGTCTTCGACATCAAGACGCTGGAGCCGCTGGACCCGATCGTGATCGAGAGCAAGGTGCGGGGCGAGGAATTCTCGACCATGGCGCTGGACATCGACGAGGCCGGCGGCAAGCTGGTCACCGTCAGCATCGCCACGCCCGAGGCCGCGCTGGTCGACCTGAAGTCGGGCGAGGTCAGGGTCATCCCGCTGCCGGGCGTCAAGGCCGCCTCGGGCGTGGCCTACGATCCGCAGGACGGGCTGATCTTCGTCGCCTCGCAGGCGACCGACAACCTGCTGATCGTCAAGGCGGAAACCGGCGAGGTGCTGCATGATGTCGCCGTGGGCGCCGGGCCGCTGAACGTCGCCTTCGAGCCCAAGGGCCGGCTGGCCTATGTCGCCAACCGCGGCGCCGGCACCATCACCGTGGTCAACCCCCAGGGCGAGATCGTGGCCAACCTCGACGCCGGCAGCATGCCGAACCAACTGCGCGCCGACCAGAACGGCAATGTCTGGGCGGTGAACAAGTCCAAGGGCGAAGGCGACGAGGCCGGCGACCGCATCTGGCGCATCGCGCCGGTTGCCGAGTAAAAGGGCCCGGACCGCGGGGCGCGACGGCGCGCCCCGCCTCTCCTGAGGACCGACGCCATGACCCTGACCCGCGCCCTGCTGGCCGCCCTTGCCCTGATCGCCTCGCTTGCCGCGGCCCGCGCGGATGTGACGGCGACCGACATCCTGGGGCGCGAGGTCACCTTGCCGAAACCGGCCGAGCATGTCGTCCTGGCCGAGGCGCGGCATCTGGCCGTGCTGGGGCTGATCCACGACGATCCGGTGGCGCTGGTGTCCGGCTGGCGGCTGGCACGCGCGCTGGATGCGCCGACGCTGGCGGCCTATCGCGAGAAATTCCCGAGCCTCGACCAGGTCAAGCCGGTGGGCGCCGGCGCGCGCGGCCTGTCGGCCGAGGCGATCATCGCGCTGCATCCCGATCTGGTGGTGCTGACGCTGGTCGACCAGAACGACCCGGCGACCGAGCTGGCCCGCCAGCAGATCGAGGCGGCGGGCATCCCGGTCGCCTATGTCGATTTCTTCTCGCATCCGCAGGAAAACTCGATGCCCAGCCTGCGCATCCTGGGCAAGCTGACCGGCGCCGAGGAGCGCGCCGAGGAATTCGCCGAATTCTACGAAACCCGGCTGGACCGCATCCGCGACCGCCTGCCGCCGCAGGTGCCGCGCCCGCGGGTGTTCTTCCACGTCCATGCCGCGCCGACCGGCTGCTGCGCGACCGTGGGCACCGGGGTGTTCCACGACTTCATCACCACGGCGGGCGGCGCGAATATCGGCAACGAGACGGTGAAGACCGTGCAGGGCAATGTCAGCCTGGAAGCCCTGATCGCCGCCGACCCCGATGTCTATGTCGCGACCGGCGGCACGCATATGGCGGCGCGGGGCGGGCTGGTGCTGGGCTCGGGCGTCGATGCCGAAACGGCGCAGGCCAGTTTCGACGCGCTGGTCTCGGCGCCCGGCTTCTCGGCGCTGCGGGCGGTGCAGGACGGCCGCGCGGCCGGCGTCTGGCATATGTTCAACGATTCGCCGGTGCATATCGCGCTGATCGAATATCTGGCCAAGACCTTCCATCCCGACCTGTTCCAGGACGTGGACCCGAATGCGACCCTGGCCGAGATCAACGCCCGCTTCTCGCCCGTGACCGTGCCGGGCACCTGGTGGGTGACCAAGGGGCAATGACCACGGACACGCTTGAACGCTATCACCGGCAGGGCCGGCGCCACGCGGTTCTGGTCGGCGTGCTGGCCGTCGCGGCGCTGGCCGCGCTGCTCCTCGACCTGGTGACCGGCCCGGCCGGGCTGCCGCTGGCCGAGACGCTGCGGGCGCTGACCGGCGGCGAGGTCGCCCGCGGCACCGAGGTCATCGTCTGGGCCGTGCGCCTGCCCGTGGCCTGCATGGCGCTGCTGGTCGGCGCGGCGCTGGCGCTGGCCGGGGCCGAGATGCAGACCGTGCTGGAAAACCCGCTGGCCGAGCCCTTTACCCTGGGCGTTTCCGCCTCGGCCGCGCTGGGGGCCGCCGTCGCCATCGTCCTGGGCCTGACCATCCCCGGCCTGCCGGCGGTCTGGAGCGTCTCGGGCAATGCCTTCCTGTTCGCGCTTGGCGCGCTGGCGCTGCTGCAACTCCTGGGCCGCATCCGGGGCGGCGGGCCCGAGGTGCTGATCCTGTTCGGCGTGGCGCTGAACTTCACCGCCGCCGCGCTGCTGTCGCTGGTGCAGTTCATGGCCTCGGCCGATGCGCTGCAACAGCTGGTGTTCTGGACCATGGGCAGCCTCGCCTCGGCGCAATGGCCGGGAGTCGTGATGCTGGTCGTGGTGTTGGCCGCGGCGGTGCCGTTTTCCTTCCGCGCCGCCTGGCGGCTGACCGCGCTGCGGTTGGGCGAGGATCAGGCCCGCAGCTTCGGCGTCGACGTGGCCGGCCTGCGGCGCTGGACGCTGTTCCGGGTCAGCCTGCTGTCGGCCGCCGCCGTGTCTATGGTCGGCGTGATCGGCTTCGTCGGCCTGGCGGGCCCCCATATCGCGCGGATGCTGGTGGGCGAAAACCACCGCGTCTTCCTGCCCGCCAGCCTGTTGACCGGGGCGCTGGTCATGTCGCTGGCTTCGACGCTGTCGAAGACGCTGGTGCCCGGCGTGCTGCTGCCGGTGGGCCTGGTCACTTCGCTGATCGGCCTGCCGATCTTCTTCGCGCTGATCCTGCGCGGGAGAAGGCGCTGATGCAGGGCTTGCTGGCGCAGGGCATTTCGGTCCGCTTCGGCGCGCGTCCCGTGCTTCTGGGGCTGGACCTGCCGCTGCTGCGCCCGGGCGAGGTCACGGTGCTGGCCGGCCCCAATGCCGCCGGCAAATCGACCCTGCTGCGCGCCATCGCGCAATTGCAGCCGCATGGCGGTCGGGTCGTGCTGGACGGGCAGGACCTGGCGCATATGCCGGTCTCGGCCCGCTCGCGGCTGGTCGGCTTCATGCCGCAGACCCTGCCCGGCGCCTCGTCGCTGGTGGCGCTGGAAAGCGTGATCGCGGCGCTGCGGGCCGGGGCGACCATCGGCGCCCGCCAGGCCGACCACGCCGCCATGGCGGTGATGGAGACGCTGGGCATCGCCGCCCTGGCGCTCGAGCCGCTGTCGGCGCTGTCGGGCGGGCAGCGCCAGATGGTCAGCCTGGCGCAGGCCATCGTCCGCGACCCGCGCCTGCTGCTGCTCGATGAGCCGACCTCGGCGCTGGACCTGGCGCGTCAGGTGCGGCTCTTGTCGGAACTGCGCCGCCTGGCGGGCGAGGGGCGGATCGTCGTCGCAGTGCTGCACGACCTGGCGCTGGCGGCGCAATGGGCCGACCGGATCGTGCTCTTGCACGACGGCCGCACCCATGCCGAGGGCCGGCCCGACGAGGTGCTGACCCCGGCCCTGCTGGCGCAGGTCTATGGCGTCGAGGCCCGGGTCGAACGCTGCTCGCGCGGCCGCATCATGGTGCTGATCGACGGCGAACACGCGCCGGATTAAAGCAATCGCCCGATCCAGACCAGCGCCGCCGCCAGCGCCGCCGCCGCCGGGACGGTAATCAGCCAGGCCCCCAGGATCATCCGCATGTAGGAGCGGCGCACCAGATGGCGGCGCCTGCGTTCCTCGTCCGGCAGCGCGGGCCGGGCGGCGGCCAGCCGGCGGTCGCGCCATTCGCGATAGAAGCCGATGCCGAAGACGCCGCCCACGGCGATATGCGTGGTCGAGACCGGCAGCCCCGCCGCCGAAAACCCCAGCACCGTGGCCGAGGTGGCGAGCGAGATGCACAGCGCCCGCGCCGCGCTCAGCCTCGTGATCTTGCTGCCGACCATATGCACCAGCCGGCGCCCGAACAGCAGCACCCCCAGCGCGATGCCCATGCCGCCCAGAAGCAGCACCAGCCGGCCCTGCGGCAGCAGCGCGGTCCGGGTCGGCAGGCTGTCGAGGATGATGCCCAGCGGTGCCGCGACGTTCGAGGTGTCGTTCGAGCCATGCGCAAAGCCCATGACCACCGCCGCCGTGACCAGCGGCACGCCCAGCAGCTTCTTCAGCGCCAGCTGGTCGCCGCGATTGGCCGCAATCTCGCGCTGCAGGCGCAGCCGGGCATAGACCCAGCCGGCGGCCCCGGCGCCAAGGCCCAGCGCCAGGATGGCGATAAGCGGCAGCCCGTGCCAGGCCACCCCCGCCATCGAGCCCAGCAGCGCCGCGGTCAGCGCCACCATGACCGGCAGCCAGACCCGGCCGGCGGCGACCCGGTCCTCGCGCTCGATGACCCGGTTGCGCAGCGCCGCCAGGAACAGCGCCGCCAGCGCGCCCGAGATCAGCGGCGAGACCACCCAGCCGATGGCGATCATGCCAAGCTCGGGCCAGTTCACCGCGTCGGGACCGAAGCTCGCGAGCCCGGCGCCGGCGATGGCGCCAACGACGGAATGCGTGGTGCTGACCGGCGCGTCGAGCCAGGTCGCCAGCGTGATCCAGCCCCCCGCCGCCAAGAGCGCGGTCAGCATCATGCGCGCCGTCGCCTCGCCCTGGCCCAGCGCGTCGCCGACCAGCCCCTCGGTCAGGGTCTGCGTGACCGAACCGCCGGCGATCACCGCGCCCAGCACCTCCATCACCGCGACCAGCACAAGGCCGGTGCCCATGCCGATCGCCCCCGCGCCGACGGCGGGGCTGAGCGAGTTCGACACATCGTTGGCGCCGATCGACAGCGCAAGCCAGGCCGCCACCGCCATGGCGGCGGCGACGATGCCCAGCGCCGGCTGGCCGGCAAAGATCGCCGTCGCGGCATAGGCGGCCGTGGCCATGAAGATCAGCGCGATGCCCAGCCGGAACACCGGCCGGCCCGATTGCAGCATCGCCCGCTCGCTATGGGTGACGCGGCGCAAGTCCTTGTCCAGCGTCCGATATTCCCGGGTATAGCGCGCCATGCCCCGCGTCACGACCCGGCGGCGGCGGGCAGCGCCCGCAGGATCTGCTGCAACCCCGGCTCGGCCACCATCCGCGCCGCCTCCTGCGGCGAAAACCAGCGGCGGCGGCGCTGCTCGGCCTCGGGGTAATCCTCGGCGAGGCTTTCGACATACAGCGGAAACACCCGCACCTCGACCGGGATGGCGAAGCCGCGCTCCTGGTCCTTGTCATAGCGATAGCGGCCGATCTCGCAGGCCGCGGCGCGGCCGCGCACGCCGGCCTCTTCCCAGGCCTCCTGCAGGGCGGCGCCGGCCAGGCTGCGGCCGGGCATGGGCCAGCCCTTGGGCACGATCCAGCGCCCGGTGCCGCGGCTGGTCACCAGCAGCACCCGGCCGCTCGCCTCGTCCAGGCACAGCGCGGCGACCTGCATCTCGGGCGGGCGGCGGCCCAGCAGGCGGGCCAGCCTGTCGCGGAACTCGACGATCATTCGCCGCCCTCCGCATCGCGGATGCGGCCACGGGCGGCCTTGACCTCGCCGCGCTGGGTTTTGGCGGCCAGGCGGCGGCGCTGGCTGCCCAGGGTCGGGCGCGTGGGGATGCGCTTGCGCGGCGCGACCAGGGCCTGGCGGATCAGCTCGGCCAGCCGCTCGCGCGCCAGCTCGCGGTTGCGGGCCTGGCTGCGGGTCTCCTCGGCCCGGATCAGCACGGCGCCGTCCAGCGTCCAGCGCCGGCCCGCCAGCCGCTTCAGCCGCGCCTTGACCGGCGCCGCCAGATGCGGCGAACGCTCGGCCTCGAAACGCAGCTCGACCGCGGTCTCGACCTTGTTCACGTTCTGCCCGCCCGGTCCCTGAGACCGGGTGAATTGCTCGGACAGCTCCCATTCCTGGATCGTGATCTGGTCGTTGATATGCAGCATGGTCGGAATATGTCGCAAAATCCGGTTAAGAAAAGGTCAAGCGAATCACGAAACGCGCAAATCGCGTCAGTGCAACCGTATTGTCGCAGTCGCCGAGGCGCCATCGGCATCGACGACCGTCAGGCGGGCAAAGCCGGGACCGGGATCGGGCAGCTCGGCCCAAGGCTGCGGCCGGGCGATGGCGACCGGCGCGCCGTTCAGCAGAAAGGTCCAGGGCGCCCGCCCGCCCCGCGCCTTGGCGGTCAGCGACCCGCGCCGTTCCAGCTCGGCCCCGTCCGGCGGATAGGTCAGGCGCAGCGCATCGGGGCTGGCCGGACGGGCGGCGGCGGCGCTGGCCTCGCCCGGGGCGGCAAAGCGGCGCAGGGGCAGCGGCAGCGCGCTGTTCGGCAGCGTCAGCGCCTGCGGCGGCGGCGGGGGCAGCGCGACCGAGGGCAGCGCGTCGAACAGGTCGAACAGCACCGGCGCGGCGAGATCGCCGCCGAAGCCGCCCGGGACCGGCGTGCCATCCGGCCGGCCCAGCCAGACCGCGCCGACATGCGCGCCGTCATAGCCCACCGCCAGGGCATCGCGAAACCCGTAGGACGTGCCGGTCTTATAGGCCAGCACGCGCTGCCGCACCCCATGCGGCGCCGGGATCGAGGCCAGGACATGCCCGACCTGCCAGGCCGCGACCGGGCCGAACATCGGCGCCTGCCCGGCCGCCGCGCCGCCGGGCAGCGCCGACAGCGTGATGCCGCGCCCGCCCCGCGCCAGCGCGGCATAGCCCTGCGCCAGCCCCTCCAGCGTCACCCCGGCCCCGCCCAGCACCACCGCCAGCCCCGGCGCATCGCCCGACAGCCGCAGCTCGATCCCGCCGCGGCGCAGGGCCTGGGCGATGCGGTTCGGCCCGACGGCATCGGCCAGCTTCACCACCGGGATGTTCAAGGACCAGATCAGCGCGTTCTTCAGGCTGACGGTGCCGCGGAAATGCCTGTCGAAATTCTGCGGCTGCCAGCGGCCGAAGGCGGTCGGGCGGTCCTCGATCAGCGTCTCGGGATGCGCCAGCCCGTCATCGAAGGCGAGGCCATAGACAAAGGGCTTCAGCGTCGAGCCCGGGCTGCGCCAGGCCCGCGCCATGTCCACGAAAC
Organism: Paracoccus sp. N5; assembly: GCF_000371965.1. Taxonomy (NCBI): domain Bacteria; kingdom Pseudomonadati; phylum Pseudomonadota; class Alphaproteobacteria; order Rhodobacterales; family Paracoccaceae; genus Paracoccus; species Paracoccus sp. N5. The sequence continues at coordinate 1,109,787 of NZ_AQUO01000001.1, forward strand.
CGGCCGAGGCGCCATCGGTCCAGTCCGCCGCCCCGACCTCGGCCAGGATCTCACCGCTGCGGTGATCGGCCAGCACCACGGCCGCCGACAGCCGCCGCCCGGCGCCGCGCACGGCGCGCGAGGCCAGATCCTCGGCCCGGCGCTGCAGGCGCGGGTCGATGGTGGTCTCGATCCGGCTTGCGCCGGGATGCTCGCGCAATAGCCGCGCCGCCAGCAGCGGCGCCAGGGCCGGAAAGGCACGGCGGGCGCGCGGCACCGGCTCGGCCATCGCCGCCCGGGCATCGGCATCGGAAATCAGCCCTGCCCCGGCCGCCCGCGCCAGCACCCGGTCCCGCGCCGCCTTGGCGACGACGGGAAAGCGGTCCGGCCGCCGCGCCTCGGGCGATTGCGGCAGGGCGACCAGCAGCGCCGCCTGCGCCGGGCTCAACCGGCGCGGCTCCTTGCCGAACCATTGCAGGCTGGCCGCGCGGATGCCCTCGACATTGGCGCCATAGGGGGCGAGGCGCAGGTAAAGCGCCAGGATCTCGCGCTTGCCCAGATGCCGTTCCAGCGCCAGCGCCAGCCGCAACTGCCGCAGCTTGCCGGCCCATTGCCCGGTCGGCCCGGCCTCGATCAGCCGCGCCACCTGCATGGTCAGGGTCGAGCCGCCCGAAACCACCCGCCCATGCCGCAGCGCCTGCCCCGCGGCGCGCAGCATCGCCAGCCCATCGACGCCGGCATGGCGCTGGAACCGGCGATCCTCCCACAACAGCAGCATGTCCAGGAACAATGGATCGACCGGCCCGGCATCCAGCCGCCAGCGCCCGTCGGCCACCTGGAACGGCCGCAGCAAGCTGCCGTCCCGCGCCACCACCTCGACGCCGACGGGCACCTCGAGCCGCGGCAGCGCGGTCGCATCGACCCAGGCGTCCAGCCGGTCGCGCAGCCCGGCACCCAGCCCCAGCAGCAGCACGAAAGACATCAGCAACAGGGCAAGGCGGCGCGCTCTCATACCCGAACCATACGCCAGTGCCGCGGCGCGGGAAACGGCCGCTTCTTTGCTCTGAAAATACCCAACCGGCAGTGCAGATGCGCGCGGCCGGATGGGTATTTGGAAAACAGAGAAGACGAGCCGGCCCGGCGCGTTTCACCGTTTTCCAAATACCCCAGCGACGGGGCGCCTAGCGCGGCTCGTCCTCGCCGAACAGCCCCTTCAACCCGCGCGCGATCAGGTTGCCGACCTTGGGGCGCGGCTGGTGGATGAAGGGCAAGGGCCGGCAGACCTCCATCGCGGCAATGCCGACGCGGGCGGTCAGCGCGCCGTTCACCACGCCCTCGCCGAAGCGTTTCGAGACCTTGGCCAGCAGGCCGCCGCCCGCGACGGTATGGATCAGGTCGTCCCCGGCCGCGACGGCGCCGGTCGCGACCAGATGCGTCATCACCGTCCGCGCCAGCCGCCAGCCGCCGACGGCACCGGCGCGGCCACCATAGATCTCGGCCATGCGCCGGATCATGCGCAGGTTCGCCGCCAGCGCGGCAAAGACATCGGCCAGCGCCAGCGGGATCAGCGCGGTGGCGGCCGCGACGGTGCGGGCGGCGGCCTCGATCTCGCGCCGGGCCTCAAGGTCCAGCGGTGCCAGCAGCTCGCCCTCGGCCATGGCGATCAGGGTCTCGGCGTCATAGGCCTCGGATTTGCGCTCCTTGAGCCGGGTCAGGCCCCATTCCAACTCGGGCCGGGTGCGGTAGAGGCCTTCCATCCGGCCGACCACCTGCTGCGCCGCCGCCAGGTCGCCCGAGGCCAGCGCCGCACCGGCCGCGCGGTTGATGCCGTCGATGGCGCCGAAGCGCGCCCAGGCCCGGTATTCGCGCACCGCCATGGCCAGCGCCGCCAGGCAGAACAGCACCATGAGTCCGATGCCGATCCAGCCGAGCAGGGGATAGGCGTTCAGCAGGTCGGTCAGGTAGCGCAGCGCCGCCACCGACAGCAGGAAGGTGAAAAGCGCCACCCCGCTATTCAGGAAGAACCGCGTCAGCCGCGACGGGCCGGCGCCGACCAGCCGCGCCACCATCTGCATGGTGCGGGGCTGCGGCAGCGGCGCGAGCGGACCGTCCTCGATCGCCGGGGCGTCGGCGGGCGAGGGTGCCGCGCCCTCGCGCGTCTCGCTGCGCGGCGCACGCCGGTCGCGGCGGTCGCCCGAAGGCGGCAGCGGCGGGGTCTCGGGCATGACCTGGGCCACCGGCTCGGCGTCGGAGGGCGCGGCATCGGGGGCGCCCATCTCGATCAGGACCGGCCCGCGCCGTTTCGCGAGGTCTTTCGGGGGTTCAGCCATCATGCCTCCTCAGATCCGGTCGCCGATCAGGAATTCCGCCGCCCGGTCCAGACGGATATGCGGCGGCCCGTCGCCGGGGCGCAGCGTGGCCGGCGCCGGGGCAAAGTCCATGATCGCATAATCGCCGTCCAGCCAGCGCGTCGCACCCTGGCTTGCCGGCACCAGCAGTTCCGCCGGGTTCGCCGGCAGCTCGCCGGGATAGAAGGCCGCCTGCCGCCCGTCCATCAGCGTGCCGCGCACCGCGGGCAGGTCTTCGCCGTCCTGGCGGATCATCTCCTCGGTGGTGCAGCGCAACGAGGCGATGGACATGGCCTCGGTCCGCGCGCCCGAGAAATCGGCGCGGTCGCGCGCCTCGCGCAGCATGGCGGCGGTGATCGCGGTCAGGCGCGGGTGCTGGGTATGGTGCAGGTGATCGGCCTTGGTCGCGGCGAACAGGATGCGCTCGACCCGCCTTGTGCCCAGAAGCTGCGCCAGCCAGCCGGCGCGCCCGGGGCGAAAGGCGGTCAGGATGTCGGCCATGGCGCGGCGCATGTCCTCGACCGCCTGCGGCCCGGCGTGGATCGCGCCCAGCACGTCCATCAGCACCACCTGCCGGTCGATGCGGGCGAAATGCTCGCGGAAGAAGGGCCTGACCACCCGCGCCTTGTAGGCACCGAAGCGGCGGGAGAATTCGCGGCCCAGGGCCGTGTCGCGCATCTGCTGCGGCAGCGGCGTGAAGGTCAGCGCCGGCGAGCCCTCCAGCTCTCCGGGCATCAGGAAGCGGCCGGGGGTGCAGTCGGACCAGCCGGCCTCGCGCGCCCGGTGCAGGTGGCTGGTATAGGCCTGGGCCAGCGCCTGCGCCGCCGTCTCGTCGAAGCGGCCGGCATCGGTGCCGGCCAGCGCGGCCAGGAACTCCAGCGCGCCGGGGCGGCCCTTCATGCGGTCCAGCACCTCCTGCGACCAGGTGTCGAAGTCGCGCTCCATCAGCCGCAGGTCCAGCAGCCACTCGCCCGGATAGTCCACGATGTCGAGATGCAGCACCTGCGTGCCGCGCCAGCCGGCGATCATGCCGCGCGGCTGCACGCGGAGCGACAGGCGCAGTTGGCTGACATGGCGGGTGCCCTCGGGCCAATGCGGATCGGGGCCGGTCATGGCGGCCAGGTGGCGTTCGTAGTCGAAGCGCGGCACGGTATCGTCGGGCTGCGGCTGCAGCCACGCCGCCTTCAGCGAACCGTCCGCCGCCGCGCGAAAGCCCGGCATCCGGCCCCGGTCCAGCAGATTCGCCACCAGCGAGGTGATGAACACGGTCTTGCCGGCGCGCGAGAGCCCGGTCACACCCAGCCGGATCACCGGGTCGGAAATCCCGAGGCCCTGCATCAGATCGTCGGCAATTCCCATCCGGTCCCCCGCCTGTCGCCCGGTCAAGATATGCAGCCGGGCGGCGGATGTGTAGGGCTCAGGTATAGAGCGTCAGGTAGTTGTTGATCACCACGTCCAGCGAGTCGCGCTCCACCTCGTTGCCGTCGAGGTCGGTGAAGATGGTGTCATCGTCCAGAACCTCGCCATCGCCCTCGCGGAACTCGCCCTCGTGGATGGTGCCATCGGACCATTCCTCGCGGTAACGGTCGGTCTGGAAGCCGATGTTCAGCCCGGTCGCGTTCTCGATGCGCATGATGTCCTGGCCGCCCAGCCGGATGATCGTGTCGCCATCCTCTTCGACGACCGAGACATTGCCGAAGCGGTCGGCATCGGTGCCGGCCTCGGCCGGGGGAATGTTGACGCGCAGCCAGTCCTCCGTGGGGTCGAAATCGGTCACGGTGGCCGATTCGCGGCTGTCCACGTAACCGTCGATGCTGTCGGCGCCGGCGCCGCCGGTGATGGTGTCGCCCCGGTCATAGCCGATGATGTCATCGCCATCGCCGCCGTCCAGACTGTCGCTGGACGCACCGACGCGCCAGGAATAGCCGTCCTGCGCGGTGCTGGCATGGTTGCCCCAGGCATCGTTGCCGACAATGCTGTCGTTGCCCGCGCCGCCGATCAGCGTGACCGAGCTGTCGTCGTGATAGTCATTCGTCAGCGCGTCATCGCCACCACCGCCATCGGCGCGCGATCCCTCGCGTGCCACGAACTCCTCACCCGCGCTGTTGCCGGTGAAATCGGCGCCGTCATACAGGCGGAAGCGCAGCCCGTCCGCGACCTCGCCGCGCCCGGTCACCACATCGCCCCGGCCCAGCACGATCTCGCTGTTCGTCAGGCCGGCGACGTGAATGGTATCCGCCCCCTCGCCGCCATTGATGACCATATTCTCGCCCGAGGCGCTGATGAGGTCGTCGCCCGCATCGCCCAGCACCAGTGCGCCGCTGCCCGAAAGGATGATCTCGTCATTGCCCGCGCCGCCCCGGCCCAGCAGGGCGTAATCGCTGCGGCCATCGCGCAGGTCGCCCGGCTCGCTGTGCAGTTCCAGACGGTCGTCTCCGGCATCGCCGTCGGCATGGATGCCGCGCCCCGAGCCGATGATCGTATCCGCGCCATCGCCGCCGCGCGCCATCACGACGCCGGGCGGCACGCGGCCGGGCGCATCGGGATCCCAATCCCGCCAGGCGTTCCAATGGCCATCGTCGGCCGTCAGGTTGGTCGAGTCGTGATAATAGCCGGGATCGTCAGGCGAGCCGACCGTGATCCGGTCGTCGCCGTCACGCCCCATCACCCGGCCGCGAAAGCCCTCGGGCGCGGTCAGCGTGTCGTCGCCGGCGGTGCCGCCGGTCTGCGGCTCGGGTTCCGGTTCGGGCTCGTCCCGGTTGTCATCATCATCCTGGAAAAGCTGACCAAAGGCCGCGGCCCCCAGCGGCACCAGCAGCAACAAAAGCCATTCGTTCATCGCAATCCCCTTCCGCTCAATGCGATCACGCAATCGCGAGATCCCGACCGTTGTCAATGCGCCCGCGACGGCCTTTCCCCGCCGTGACGCTTTTGCCATAAGGCGGCCATGGAACTCCCCATCGACGCCGTCCTGCCCGACCTGACCGCCGCGCTGTCGGCTCATGGCCGGGCCGTGCTGATGGCGCCCCCGGGCGCCGGCAAGACCACGCGCGTGCCGCTGGCGCTGCTGCCGGTGATCCAGGGCCGCATCCTGATGCTTGAACCGCGCCGACTGGCCGCCCGCGCCGCCGCCGCCCGCATGGCCGAGACCCTGGGCGAGCCCCTGGGAACCCGCGTCGGCTATCGCATCCGCGGCGAGAGCGTCGCCGGCAGCCGCATCGAGGTGGTGACCGAGGGCATCCTGACCCGGATGCTGCAATCGGACCCCTCGCTCGACGGCATCGGCTGCGTGATCTTCGACGAATTCCACGAGCGCAGCCTGAACGCCGACCTCGGCCTCGCGCTGGCATGGGAGGCGCGGGCGGCGCTGCGCCCGGACCTGGCGCTGCTGGTCATGTCGGCCACGCTCGACGCCGAGCCGGTCGCGGCGCTGCTGGACGGCGCGCCGGTGATCCGCTCGCAGGGCCGCGCCTTCCCGGTCGAGACCCGCTGGCTGGACCGTCCCCTGCCCGCGGGCGCGCGGCTGGTCCCCGAGGCCGCCCGGCTGATCGCCGAAGCCGAGGCGGCGACGCGGGCCTTGGGCGGCACCATCCTGGCCTTCCTGCCCGGCGAGGGCGAGATCCGCCGCACCATGGCCGCGCTGGACCTGCCGGCCGAGGTGGTGGCGCTCTATGGTGCCATGGAATTCAAGGCCCAGCAGGCGGTGCTGCGCCCCGCGGCGGGGCGGCGGGTGGTGCTGGCGACGTCCATTGCCGAAACCTCGCTGACCATTCCCGACGTCAAGGTGGTGGTCGATGCCGGCCGGGCGCGGCGGGCGCGTTTCGACCCCGGCTCGGGCATGTCGCGGCTGGTCACGGAACGAGTCAGCCGGGCCGAGGCCGAGCAGCGCCGCGGCCGCGCCGGCCGGGTCGCGCCGGGCATCTGCTATCGGATGTGGGCGCGGGCCGAAGAGGGCGCCCTGCCCGCCTTCGCCCCGCCCGAGATCGCGGTTGCCGACCTGGCGGGGCTGGCGCTGGAACTGGCGATCTGGGGCTCGGACGGCAGCGACCTCGCCTTCCTGACCCCGCCGCCCGAGGCCGCGCTGGCCGAGGCCCGCGCGCTGCTGCGCGATCTCGGCGCGCTGGACGCGGAGGGGCGCATCACCGACCACGGCCGCCGGCTGGCCGCGCTGCCACTGCATCCGCGCCTGGCGCATATGCTGGCCGTGGCCGGGCGCGAGGCCGCCGGTTTGGCCGCGCTGCTGGCCGACCGCGACCCGCTCAGCGGGGCTCCGGCCGATCTGGCGCCCCGGCTGGCGGCGCTGCGCGACCTGCGCGCCTATCGCGACCGCCATCCCTGGCCGGTGAACGACGCCGCCCTGCACCGCATCCGCGACGAGGCGAAGCGCCTGCGCCGCATGAGCGAAAGCGGGGCCGGCGACAGCACCGACCTGTCGCCCGGCGCCATGGCAGCCCTGGCCTATCCCGACCGCATCGGCCAGCGCCGCCGCGACGACCAGCCGCGCTATGTGCTGTCGGGCGGCAAGGGCGCCGTGCTGCCCGAGGGCGATGCCATGGCCGCGCATCGCTTCATCGTCGCGACCGACCTCGACGGCGACACGCGCGAGGCCCGCATCCGCCTGGCCCTGCCGATCCATGAAGCCGAGATCCGCGCGCTCCATGCCGACCGCATCGAGACCGTCGAGGCGGTGGAATGGTCGCGCCGCGACAGCCGCGTGACCGCGCGCCGGCAAGAGCGCCTGGGCGCGCTGGTGCTCTCGGACCGGGCGCTGGACGCCCCCGATCCGCAGGCGCTGGCGCGTGCGGCCTTCGAGGGGCTGCGCCAGCACGGGCTGACCTGGACGCCCGGCGCCGCGCGGCTGCGGGCGCGGATCGCGCTGGTGCCGGACCTGGGGCCGGTCGACGACGAAAGCCTGCTGGCCGATCCCGACTGGCTGCTGCCCTGGCTGACCAGGGCGCGGACGCTCTCGGACCTGCGCGGGCTCGACCTGACCGAGGCGCTGAAATCCCGCATCGGCTGGGACGGCCAGCAGGCGCTGGACCGGGCGGCGCCGGCGCATTTCGTCACGCCGCTGGGCCGCAAGGTGCCGATCGACTACGACCACGAGACGCCCTCGATCGAGTTGAAGCTGCAAGAGCTGTTCGGCGTCTCGCGCCATCCCACGGTCGGCGGGCGGGCGCTGCGCATCTCGATGCTGTCGCCGGGGGCCAAGCCCATCGCGGTGACGACCGACCTGCCGGGCTTCTGGGCCGGCGGCTATGGCGATGTCAGGAAGGATATGCGCGGCCGCTATCCGCGCCACCCCTGGCCCGAAAACCCGCTGGAGGCCGACCCGACCCTGCGCGCCAAGCCGCGCGGGACCTGACCCCCTTCACCGTTTTCCAAATACCCGTGCGGCCGTGCGGTCTAGGCCGCCCTTGCCCGCTTCAGCCGGAACGCCAGCACGATCAGCGCGATGCCGATCAGCACCGCCAGGGTCCCGATCATCCAGGCAAAGCCCAGCAGGCCCGCCGCCGGCAGCAGCACCAGCAGGATGCCCCAAAGCGCCAGCAGCAACCCGCTGAGGCCCAGCGCCCATTCGCCCTCGATCTCGCGCCGCAGGCGGATGGCCGCGATGATGCGAAAGATGCCCGCGACGATGGCCCAGGCCGCCATCCACAGCACGAAGGCCACGGCCGTCGCCGCCGGCCAGAACAGCGCCATCAGGCCGATCAGCACCGACAGCAGCCCGTCGAGCGCCCAGGCCCACCACTGGTCGTCCTGGCCTTTGCGGCGCAAGCCGGTGACAATGGCCAGGATGCCGTCGAAGACCGCATAGACCCCGAAGGTGATCAGCAACACCAGCAGCGTCAGCCCCGGCATGGCCAGCGCGATCAGGCCAAAGACCACGGCGGCGATGCCGCGCAGCAGCAGCAGCCACCAGTTCTCGGACATGGTGCGAACAAGATGATCCATGATTGCACTCCTTGGGACGGAAGCGGATTTCGTCGCTGGAGCGGCGCGAGGCCGCGGTGTCTTGCCACGGCCGGATGCTACCACGGGATGAGCGGATCCGGCTGCCGCAGCGGCCGGATCCGGCACTTTCGTGGCGAAAGGCAACAGGTTCAGTTCAGTAGCGGCGGCAGGCTCAGCCCGCGCAGCACCTCGGCGGCGGGCATCGGCCGCTTGCCCTCGCGCTGCGCTTCCAGCACCTCGATGGCGCCCGTGCCGCAGGCCACGGTAAAGCCCGACAGCACCGTGCCCGGCGCGCCGGAGCCCGCGGCCAGGCGCGAGCGCAAGAGCTTCACCCGCTCGTCCCCGACCAGGCACCAGGCACCGGGAAAGGGCGAGAGCGCGCGGATCTGCCGGTCCACGACCTCGGCCGGCTGGCTCCAGTCGATGCGGGCCTCGGCCTTGTCGATCTTATGGGCATAGGTCACGCCCGATTCCGCCTGCGGCACGGCGGGCAGCGGCAGGCGGTCCAGCGTCGCGGCGATCAGCTCGGCGCCCATGGCGGCCAGCCGGTCGTGCAGGTCGGCGGTGGTGTCCTGCGCGCCGATGACGGTGCGCGCCTCGGCCAGCACCGGGCCGGTATCCAGTCCCGCCTGCATCTGCATGATGGCGACGCCGGTTTCCGCATCCCCCGCCATGATCGCGCGATGGATCGGCGCCGCGCCGCGCCAGCGCGGCAGCAGCGAGGCGTGGATGTTCAGGCAACCGAGCCGCGGCGCGTCCAGCACCGCCTGCGGCAGGATCAGCCCATAGGCCACCACCACCGCGACATCGGCGCCAAGGGCCGCGAAATCGGCGCGATCCGCGGGGTCGCGCAGGGTTTCGGGGGTGCGGACCGTCAGCCCCAACTCCTCGGCCGCGCGCTGCACGGGCGAGGGGCGGGGCTTCTGCCCGCGTCCCGCCGCGCGGGGCGGCTGAGAATAGACCGCGACGACCTGATGCCGCGCGGCGATGGCCCGCAGCGCCGGGACCGAGAAATCGGGTGTGCCCATGAAGATGACGCGCATTGCTGCCCTCCGTTCCTGCCTGGCCGTCATAGCCCGGCGGCGGGCAGGGCAAAACCCCGGACGAAGGCCAGCACGCGCGCGCGGGCCCAGGCGGTGGCTTCGGGGTCGAACGCCAGGGGCGACAGGCGCGAGCGCTCGCTCTGGTCGAAGCCGTGGTCGGCCTCGGGGTCGATGCGCAGGGTCAGGTCGGTGCCGCGCGCCAGCTGGTCGGCGGCCGTGGCGCGGCAGGCGTCGGGATCGGTGATGGAATCCCGCCCGGCCAGCAGCATCAGCACCCGGACCTGCGCCGGCCAGGACCCGTCTGCCGTGCTGACGAGGCCGCAATAGGGGTAAAGCAGCACCACCGGGCCCAGTTGCGCCGCCAGGCTGGCGCGCGGCGCCGGCCATTCGGTCAGGCCGGGCGGCGGCAAGGGCGCGGAAAGCGCGTGCAAGAGCTCCATCGCCGTCCAGCCGCCATGCGAGGCGCCCAGCACCGCCACCTGCATGGCGTCGATGCCCGGCATGTCGCGCAGCGCGGCCAGCGCCACGGCCAGGTCTCCGGCCCGCTCGGACCCGGGCAGCAGCTGCGCCGCGCAGACCGCGCGCCAGGCCTGGGCCTTGTCCAGCCCGCGCGGGGCGTGGCTGTCGAGGATCAGCGCCGCCAGGCCCATGGCGGTGAACTGCCGCGCCCAATAATCCATGTTGTCGCGCACCCCGTCGCAGCCCGACAGCAGCACCACGACCGGATGCGGACCGGGCGTGTCGGGCCGCAGCAGCCGCCAATGCGGCGCGAGCCGCGCCAGCCGCGCCGCCGGCGTGTCGGGAGCGGGCTGCCAGCCGGCATAGTTGCGCGCCGTGTTCAGCCCCAGCCCCGCCAGCACCAGCCCCAGCAGCGCCGCGAGCAGGATCAGCGGTTTTCGCATCCGGCCAGCCCGTTCACGCCGCAGATCGCCTTCAGCCGCGCGGTATCCGCCGCGCTCCAGCCCTCGGGCGCGGTGACCGAGATCCAGCCGTCGATATAGTCGTGCGCGTGGTAGATATGGCCGAAGCCCGGCGGGGCCGAGGTCGCGACCAGCATGTCCGCCGCCAGCTGGAACTGCGTGACGATGGGCGTGAAGCGCAACAGCGGCGAGACATCGGGCGCCGGCGGCTCGCGCATCCATGTCGGCGCGCGCCAGACCGAGGTCGCGTCGTAGAAGACGATGGGATCGCTGCCATATTGCAGGAACAGGATGCGCAGCCGCCCCCAGGGCTTGCCCGAGCGATCGGGCGTTGCGAACTGGCTGGCATAGCGGATGACCTCGCCCTGGTCGATCTGCGGCAGCACGAAGGGGCTTTGCGCCTGGCGCGCCGCATTGGCCTGGCGCCACAGCGTCGAGGGAAAGGGCGGCCCGACCCAGAAGGCGCCCGAGACCGGCTCGTTCATCATCTGGAACGGGTTGAAGGCATGCATCGACGACCAGGCCCCGAGCGAGATGCCGTGCAGATACAGCCGGGGCCGCCGCTCGGCCGGCAGCCCGCGCCAGTGGTCATAGACCAGCCGCATCAGCGCCTCGGTCTGGGCCAGGCCGGCGTCGGTCTCGAAGATCAGCGCCAGCGGGCTTTGCAGATAGGAATACTGGATCGCGACCGTCGCCACGTCGCCGCCCTGCATGTATTCCAGCGCGTCATAGCTTGCCGGATCCATCCAGCCGGTGCCGGTCGGGCTGGCCAGCACCAGCACCTTGCGGTCGAAGGCGCCGACCCGCAGCATCTCATTGAGCGCAGTCCGGGCGCGGGTCTCGGGGTTCTTGTCCTGGGCAAGGCCCACATAGATGCGCAGCGGCTCGCGCGCGGGCCGGCCGGTGAAGCGGGCGATGGCGGCGGCATCGGGGCCCCCCAGCACGAAGTCGCGTCCGGGCTTGCCCATCAGGTCCCAGGCGATCGCCGACGCGGCCGAGCCTGCCTGCCAGTCCTGCGCCGGCGGCGCGACCGAGACGTCGGTCAGGTGCTGGGCCGCGACATAGGAGCTGTCGGCGATGCGCATGGCCCAGTTCACCACGCCGTCGCGGGTCAGGGTGACGGTGATCAGCGCCGCCAGCAGCAGCCCCAGCACATTGGCGCTGCGCACCGGGATATGGCGCGCCAGCCGCAGCCGCAGCAGGTCGAAGAGCGCCTGCACCGCCTTGCCGATCAGGAACAGCAGCAGAAAGACCGCCAGCGCCGTCGCCAGCATCTTGGTGGTGTTCGAGACCTCGAGCGCGGGCATGCCCATGCGGGCGCGGATGCTGTTCTGCCAGTCGTCGGCCATGAAGACACAAGCCCCCAGCAGCGCCAGCACCGGCACCGCCAGAAGCGCATGGCCGATGCGCGCCGCCCGGCCGCGCAGGACCGGGATTTCCAGCGTGCGCCAGATCGCCAGCAGGAATTGCATCATCGCATAGCCTGCCGCCATCGAGGCCCCGGCCAGCAGCCCCTGCACCAGCCAGTCGCGCGGGATCAGCGATGGCGTCAGCGAGGCCGCGACAAGCAGCAGGCCGGCGAGCAGCGGAAGCATGGAAAACATCTGCGGCCTGCCGCCTCCTGCGGTCGTGCTGTCGCGCGCCCTCGTGGGGCGGCGGTTCGGGCGGGATGTTATGGGCGGCGCCGGGGAAAGGGAAGCGTCGGGCGCCGCGGGCTTTTATGCGCCGGCCGGGTGGTGGCGCGGGAGGCGCGGGGGCTCTGCCCCCACGCCTGGCCGGCCCCTCGATGGGGCCGGCCAGGCGTTCCCCCGGGATATTTCGACAAAAGAGAAATCAGGCCGGGCGCCAGAGCCCGCCGCGCCGGGTGAAGCGGATCCGTTCCGGCGGGCGGAAGCCCTGCTCGTCCATCGGGGCGACATGGCGTTCGACCAGCAGGTCGGGGCCGTCGAAATCCAGCGTGGCGAATTCGTTCTGCCGGTCGTCCGGCCGGGCGCAGAGCGCGGTTCCGGCCTGCAGCTGCAGGATCGGCCGGCCGTCTTCGCCCTGGAAGGCGCCGATGGACCACAGATGCAGGTGGCCGGTCAGGACCAGGGCCACGCCGTGATCCTCGAACCGGGCCAGCGCCTCGGGGGCGCCCTTCATCAGCGCCTTGTCGATCTCGGGGCGTTGCTGCATCGGGTGGTGCAGGGCGGCGATGTTGACGCAATCGGGATCGACGCCCTTCAGCACCCGTCCGACCTGTTCGGGCGTGATCACGCCGCGCTGCCAGGCCATCGGATCGACGCTGTTCACGCCCTGCACCCGCACCGCGCCGACATGGCCCACCGGTTCCAGATTGCGGGCGATGGCGCGGTGCCAGCGGCTGTAGGGCCGGATCACCCGGTCGGCGAGCTTGTAGAGCGGGATGTCGTGATTGCCCGGCACGGCGATCAGCGGCGCCTCGATCCGGCGCAGGAAGTCGGCCGCCTGGGCGAATTGCGCCGAGCGGCCGCGGTGGGTCAGGTCGCCCGTCACCACCACCAGGTCGGCGCGGGCGGCATTGACCCGGTCCAGCAGCGGCTCGACCAGCCCCTCGCGTTCATAGCCGAAATGCAGGTCCGAGAGATGCAGGATCCGCGTCATGCCGCGTCACGGCCGCCGCTTTCGGCCGGCACCAGCAGCTTCAGCGCACCCTTGCGCACGCGGATCTGGAAGGGCGAATCCATCCAGGTCTTTTCGCCGTCATGGGCGACATATTCATGGGCGGGCTCGGTTTCCAGCCGGATCTCCTCGGCGCAGACCAGGTTGAAGTCCTGATAGCGCGCGCTCTTGCCCATGGCCAGCCGCATGGCCGAGCGCACCAGCGGCCCCGGCCGTCGCGCCCGCGCCACCAGGAGCGCCAGCTGTCCCTTGCGCACGCAATCCGCGCCTTCCAGCCCGAAGCTGTCCAGCTGATAGGCGCTTTTCGCCACGAAGGCGAGCGCGGTGGTGAAGCGGCGTTCCTCGCCATGGCTGCGCACCACCAGCTTGAGCGGATGGCGCAGGTTCCACAGCGCCACCGCCGCCGACCAATAGGCGGCGACGCGCGAGCGGCCCCAGCGCTTGTAGATGCTTTCGCGGCGACGCAGGATCTCGGGATAGGCGCCGAAGCTGACGTTGTTGAGGAAGATCATCCCGTTCATCTCGCCCACGTCGACGCGGCGCAGGGCCGGGGCGTCGAAGATCTTCAGCGCCTCCTCGACCGTTTCGCCCGAGCCGATGTCGCGGGCGAAATAGTTGAAGGTGCCGCCGGGGATCACCGCCATGGCGGTGTCGGTTCCGGCGACGGCGCTGGCGACCGCCGCCTGGGTGCCGTCGCCGCCGGCCGCCACGATCAGGTGAAAGCCGCGCCGGACGGCGTCGCGCGCCATGTCGGGCAGCGCCGTGCCCTCGTCGGTGCCGTGGATCTCGAGCTCGGCGACGCGGCCCTGCAGCACTTCGCGCAGGGTTTCGGCGATGTCGGCGCCCTGCTTGCGGCCCGATCCCCGGTTGGCGATCACGCAGACCCGCGCCCGCCCCAGGTCGAAGCCGCCCGCTTCCGCCTCATCCGCCGCGCCTTCGCCCTGTGCCGTCATGCCCTGTCCCTTGGCCCCTGAATACGCCTTGCAACACGCGGCGGGGTCTTCGGGTTCCGGCCGGGCGGCCTGCGGGATTTCGCCGCGGCGGGAAAATCCTGATCTTTTTACTTGCCTTTTGTCGGCCGCTTTGACAGGTTGCGCGCGGGAAGCCCAAGGGTGGGGCCATATGCCTTGCCCACCCCGCGGGTTGCGGGGACGCCACCCGATGCCGCCGCAACCTGACCCAATGCGAGAACGTCCGCACCGCGAAGCTTCGTCCTTTTCCCCGCCGCGCCCGGCTCCGCCACCCGTCGGAACGGGCCCGAGCGGGGAGGAAAATCCTTTGAAACGAGATGTATCATGAATGTCCGCCTGTCCGAGGCGCCCAAGACATCGGCGTCGCCTGTGCCTGATCCAGTCCTTTTCGGTTTCCACGGCCCTTCGGGTCATGTCCTGGCGCGCGGCCCGGCCCGGCGGCTTGCCCCCGGCAGTGCCGGGACGCTGGGCGCGCGGGTCGCGGCGGTGCTGGACAAGGCCGGCGCCGACGACCTGATCGGCGGCGCCCTGCCCTTCGACCGGCAGGCCGAGGACTGCCTGTGGCACTGCCGCCGCGCGCCGGCGCCGCAGCCCAGCGGCGTGGCGCCGCAGGGGCTGCCGCTGGCCGGCTGGCGCCTGGCGGCCGAGCCCGCCGCCACCGACTATGCCCGCGCCGTCGCCCGGGCGCTCGCGATCATGTATGAGGAAGCTGGCCGGGCGAACGCGCTGGAAAAGATCGTGCTGGCCCGCACCCTGCTGGTCGAGGCCGCGGTCCCGATCCCGGTCGAGGCGCTGATGTCGCGGCTGCAGGCCGACCGCACCGTGACCGCCTTCCGCGTCGCCCTGCCCGCGGGGCCCGCGCATCCGCAGGGCCGGATGCTCTGCGGCGCCACGCCGGAGCTGCTGGTGGAAAAGACCGGCCGTCTGGTCAGCTCGCATCCGCTGGCGGGCTCGGCCCGGCGGCTGGCCGATCCGGTCGCCGACCGCGAGGGCGCCGAGGCGCTGGCCGGCTCGGCCAAGGACCACCGCGAGCATGCGCTGGTGGTCGAGGCCATCCTCGACACGCTCTCGCCCTGGTGCCGCGAACTCAGCTGCCCCGAGGGCACCCGCGTCACCTCGACCCGCAGCATGTGGCACCTGGGCACCCGCATCGAGGGCCGGCTGCGCGACGAGGACACGCCCTCGGTCGTGCTGGCCTCGGCGCTGCATCCGACGCCCGCCGTCTGCGGCGTGCCGACGCCCCGCGCCGCCAGGCTGATCCGCGAGCTTGAACCCGTCGCCCGGGACTTCTATGCCGGCGCCGTCGGCTGGTGCGACGGCAAGGGCGACGGTGCCTGGTATGTCGCCATCCGATGCGCCGAGATCAGCGGCCGGCAAGCGCGGCTTTACGCGGGCGCGGGGATCGTCCCCGGCTCGGACCCGATGGCCGAGGCCGCCGAGACCGGCGCGAAATTCGGTGCCTTCCTGGCCGCGCTGGGCCTGCCGGCCGATGCCGGGCTGGAGGGCCTGCGCAAGGACGGAGAAGACTGATGGCCCTGCCCGGCATCGCCCCCTATGACCCGCCGACCGCGGCCGAGCTGCCGCAGCCGCGCGGCCCCTGGCAGCCGCGCCGCGACCGGCTGGCGCTGCTGGTCCATGACATGCAGCGCTATTTCTGCCGCCCCTATCCCGAAGGCGCGCCGCTGGCGCCGGTGGTCGGCAATATCGCCCGGCTGATCGGCGCGGCGCGGGCGGCGGGCGTGCCGGTCTTCTATACCGCGCAGAAGGGCGACCAGTTCCGCCCGGATCGCGGCTTGCAGGCCGACCTCTGGGGACCGGGGATGAGCGCCATCCCCGAGCACGAGGAGATCCTGCCCGAGCTTGCGCCCGTGGTCGGCGATTTCGTGCTGCACAAGCACCGCTACAGCGCGTTTCAGCGCTCCAACCTCGAGCATCTCATGCGCGCGCGCGGCCGCGACCAGCTGATGATCTGCGGCATCTATGCGCATATCGGCTGCCTTGCCACCGCCGCCGAGGCGTTCCAGCGCGACATCGAGGCCTTTGCCATCGCCGACGCCCAGGCCGATTTCTCGCGCGAGAAGCATGACCTGGCGATGGGCTGGATCGCGGCGACCTGCGGCGTGGCCCTGACGACGGATCGCGCCCTGGCCGCGCTGGCGGAGGAATGACATGCAGCTGACCGGATTTCAGGGCAAGACCGCCATCGTGACCGGCGCTGCCGGCGGCATCGGCCGCGCGGTGGTCGCGGCGCTGGTCGAGGCCGGTGCCCGGGTCACCGCCACCGACACCATGGCCGCGCTGGAAGCCGCGCCGGTGCCGGGCGTGCCGAATCGCGTTCTGGACGTGCGCGACGGCGAGGCCGCCGAGGCGCTGGTGGCCGAGGTCGAGGCCGAACACGGCCCCTTGGCGCTGGGCGTCCATGCGGCGGGGGTGCTGGCCATCGCGCCGCTGCTGGATCTGCCGGCGGCGGAATGGGACCGGGTGATCGGCGTCAATGCCACCGGCAGCTTCAACGTGACCCGCGCCTTCGGCCGGGCCATGGCGCGGCAGGGCCGGGGCGCCATCGTCGCCGTCAGCTCGAATGCGGCGGGGATTCCGCGCGCCAACATGGGCGCCTATGCGGCGTCCAAGGCGGCGGCGACCATGCTGATCCGCTGCCTGGGACTGGAACTGGCCGGCCAAGGCGTGCGCTGCAATATCGTCGCGCCGGGCTCGACCCTGACGCCGATGCAGACCGGCATGTGGACCGAGGACGGCGGCGCGGGCGAGCGCGCGGTGATCGAGGGCAGCCTGGAAGCCTATCGCACCGGCATTCCGCTGAAGAAACTGGCGACGCCCGAGGATATCGCCGGCGCGGTCATGTATCTGCTGTCGGACCAGGCCGGCCATGTCACCATGGCTGACCTTTATGTCGATGGCGGCGCGACGCTGCGGGCCTAGAGCCGGCCCGCGATCAGCGCCCACCAATTGTCCAGCGTCGGCTCGCGGGCCAGCTCCTCGAAGCTGGCTTCGACGCCGATCTGCTTCAATTCGCTGGAAAACGTCATCACCGCGATGGAATCGAGCCCATAGAGGACCAGGTTCTCGGCGGGCTCGATCTCGCAATCGTCCTCGATCATCGCGGCGACGCGGGCGGCCAGCCATTCCGGGCTGAGTTGGGTCTTGTCGAGCATGTCGGTCCTTTCAGGCGGTGGCGGCTGCGGCGAGGCTGTCGCGCAGCCGGCGCTTGTCGATCTTGCCCACCGCCGTCAGCGGCAGTTCGGGCAGTTGGCGGAAACGGTCGGGCAGCTTGTATTCCGCGATGCCCAGATCCAGCAGATGCCGGCGCAGCGCCGGCGGAGAAAGCTTCGCGGCGCCGTCGCGCAAGACCAGGAAGGCGCAGCTTTTCTCGCCCAGATGGCTGTCTTCGACCCCGACCAGCGCGGCATGGGTGATGTCGGGATGGCGCAGGAGCAGGTTCTCGATCTCTTCGGCGGCGATCTTTTCGCCGCCCCGGTTGATCTGGTCCTTGATCCGGCCGACCACGCGCAGGTTGCCGCCCTGGCGCACCACCACGTCGCCCGAGTGGTAGAAGCCTTCGGCATCGAAGGCCTTCGCATTGTGTTCCGGGCTGCGGTAATAGCCGCGGAAGGTATAGGGACCGCGCGTGGCCAGCGCGCCGGGGGTGCCGTCCGGGACCGGGTTGCCGTCCTCGTCCAGGATGCGCAGCTCGTCGTCGGGGCTGATCGGGCGGCCCTGGGTGGTGAAGATCACCTCGGCCGGATCGGTCAGGCGGGTATAGTTCACCAGCCCCTCGGCCATGCCGAAGACCTGCTGCAAGCGGCAGCCCAGCCGCTCGGGCACCTGCCGGGCGGTCGCCTCGGCGAAGCTGGCGCCGCCGACCAGCACCAGGTCCAGACTGTCCAGCATGGCGCAGCGCGCGGGCTCTTCCTCGACCGCGCGCAGCCACAGGGCGACCGCGGGCGGCACCAGCGCCGCCATGGTCACGCGCTGATCCGCGATCAGCTGGAAGCAGGCCAGCGGCTCGGGCGAGGGCGCCATGACCACGGTGCCGCCGGCGTGGAACACGCCCAGCGTGCCCGGCGAGCTCATGGTGAAGTTATGCGCCGCCGGCAGCGCGCACAGGAAGCGGGTGGCGGCGGTGACGCCGCTGATCTCGACGCTGGCGCGAATGCTGTAGTCATAGTCGTTATGGGTGCGCGGGATCAGCTTCGGCGTGCCGGTCGAGCCGCCGGACAGCTGGAAGAAGGCGACCTGGTCGGCGGGCGTCGGGCCGGCCCCGCGCGGCAACGCGCCCGGCTGCGACAGGCGCTGCGTCAGGCTCAGCGCCGGCGCATCCTCGTCCAGCAGCAGCACATGCTGCGCGCCGCGCGCCCGCAGCTCATCGACGAAGGCGTCGTCGCGGAACAGCTCGTGCCGGCGCGAGGCGATCACCACGCGCGGCGCGATCTGCTGCGCATAGGCGGCCAGTTCCAGCCGGCGGTGGCTGAACAGCGCGTTCACCGGCACCACGCCGATGCGCAGCAGCGCAAAGAACACGACATAGAATTCGGCCACGTTCGGCAGCTGCACCAGCGCGGTGTCGCCATGCCCCAGCCCCTGCCCGGCCAGATGCGCCGCCAGGTTGCGCGACAGGCGGTCCAGGTCGGCATAGCTGAAGCGGCGTGCGCCGCAGACCAGCGCCTCGGCCTCGGGCGCCACGGCCATCTGCGCGTCCAGGATATGGGTCAGCGGCTGGTCGATCCAGTAACCGGCCTGACGATAGCGCTCTGCGAGCTCCGGCGGCCAGGGGCTGAATTCGATCATCTGTGACATCCTGCGATTCGAGACGGCAATATCCCGCGCAGGCGACGCGATGGCACCTTGCGCGGATCTGAATAGTTGAGTATTTTTATTCCGCTTTCTCTCTTGAAGCAAGCCAGCCGCGTGCCTGCCTGAGCATTCACAGCCAGCCCTCTCTCGTTCGGAAAGACTGCCACCTGGCCTAAGCACAGGATTTTCATGACGAATTACGATGCGCAAGGGCTGTGGATGCCCCTGACACTGGCGCAGCTGGATTTCTGGGAAGAGTTCCGTTTCCACCCCGGAGAATCGGTTTCCACCGTCGCCCATGCTCTCGAACTGCGCGGCGTGGCCGACATGGCGGCGCTGACCCGCGCCATCGAGGCCACCATCGCCGAGACCGACATCATGGCGCTGCGCTTTGCGCTGGACCCGGACGGCCAGCCGGTGCAGCGGGTCGAGCCCGGCCGGCGGCCGGTGCTGCGCCAGATCGACCTGTCGGGCCTGCCCGACGGCCGGGCGCGGGCCTTCGCGATGATGCAGGCCGATGTCGATGCCCCGCTGGACCTGCTGTCGCAGCCGCTTTCGGCGCAATGGCTGGTGCGTCTGGCCGAGGGGCATTGCCTGTGGTTCAACCGCGGCCATCACATCGCGCTGGACGGCTATGCCATGGGCCTGATCGAGCAGCGTTGCGCCCGGCTTTACGGCGCGGCATCGGGGGACGGCGAGCCCGGCCCCGGCCTGCGCCCGCTGGCCGCCTATCTGGCGGAAGAGATCGACTATCGCGCCAGCGCCCGCCATGCCGCCGACGGCCGGCACTGGGCCGAGGTGCTGTCGGCCAAGCCGCGCGCGCCGGTGCTGGGCAAGGGCTGCGAGAACTATGCCGAGGCGGCGCTGGAGGCGGCGCATGACCTGGCAGCTCTGCGCCCGGCGCTGATGCGGCAGGCGCAGGCGGCGGGCATGGGCTGGCCCGACCTGCTGACCGTGCTCTGCGCGATCTGGGCGGCCCTGAACCTGCGCGACGGCTCGGCCGCGCGGCACGAGAGCGGCGGGCAGATCGCCATGCCGGTCTGGCTGCCCTACATGAGCCGGATGGGCAGCGTCGCGGTTTCGGTCCCGGCGCTGGTGGTGAACATCCTGCCGCTGGACGTGGCGCTGTCGCCCTCGGAGCCGCTGGGCGAGGCGCTGGTGCGGCTGGGCGCGCGGCTGCGCAAGCTGCGCCGGCACGGCCGCTATCGCATCGAGCAGATCGCCGCCGACCAGGGCATCGCGCCGCGCAGCCGGTTCTTCTTTTCGCCGCTGATCAACGTGCTGCCCTTTGACGAGGCGCGCTTTGCCGGCTGCACGGCCCAGCGGCACGTCCTGTCGAACGGCCCGGGCGACGGCTTCAACATCACCATCCGCGGCGATGGCGAGGCGCAGGGGTTGGAACTGCTGATCGAGGCCGATCCCGCCCTGACCGGCGCCAAGGACTTCGCCCGCCTGGCGGCCGGCCTGCCGCGCTTTCTGGCCGGGGCGCTGGCGCCCGAGCGCCTGTCGCAGCCGCTCTCGTCCCTGCCGGGGCAGGCTCAGGGCCGGTAAAGGATGCCCGCATCGCCGCCCGGTGTCGCGGCCGGGCCGGGCACATAGTCGCGGCTGACGCAGCCGGCGTCGTCGCGGTCGCGCAGGTCGGGCGGCCGATTCTCGGGCAGTTCGAAATCGGCGCAAAGCCGATAGCGGCGCGGCCCGATCACCTCGTAGCGATAGGGCTTGCCGGTAAAGCGATCGTTCAGCTGGACCTGCCAGTTGCAATCGGGCGTGCTCTCCAGCCGGTCCGGCAGGCGCCGGCCGCCGGCTTCGGCCAGGCAGCGCACCAGCACGGCCAGGCGCGACAGGTCGCTTTCGCGGCTCTGGTCGCGGCGCTCCTGCCGGGCCTGGCCGGGGCCGCCGGTCAGGACCAGCCCGGCGCCGATGGCCAGCACGGCCAGCCCGGCGATCAGGATGGCGGGCCAGCCGCGGCTAGTCATTCAGCTCGTCCCGGTAATAGGCAAAGACCAGCGCCGCCACGCCGGCCACCAGCACCGCCTTGGCGGCAAATCGCGCTGTCAGCTCGCCGTTCAGGAAGGCATAGACGGCATAGATCCCGTCGCCCAGGAACACCAGCGAGGCGACCAGCAGCGTCATCGAGGCGAACCACTTGCGCACCAGCGACCGCCGGCGCCCGGCGTCGCCCATGCTCATCCGCGCCACCTTGCGGTTCAGGAACAGGAACAGCGGCGCGAATCCGATCAGCGAGGCGATGGACCAGCGCGCCGAACTGCTGCCGCCATAGGTCCAGCCCTCGGCCGGGTCGGCGATCAGCCGGTCGATCAGCCCCATGCCCAGGTCGCAGACATGCCAGGCCACCATGCCGAGCGACAGGAACAGCAGCCCATAGAGCAGCGCCTCCTGCGCCGAGGCATAGGGGCGCGGACGCGGCACCGGCGGCAGGCCGGACGACACCTCCCAGCCGTGCAGCGCCTCGTCGATCTCGGGCGCCGACCAGCCGGCATGGGTCAGCGCCTGCGCGATCTGCGCGGGCTCGCCGCCCTGGGCCAGGGCCTCGCGCACGAATTCGGAAAGCTGGTCGGAGGGTTTCATCGATCTTCCTTCGCGGGGCGTGCCGGCCTGCCCCTGGCCTGGGCGAAGCTTCGCCAGGACGCCGCCCGGGTCAAGCCCGCATGGCGCCATGGCGGCGGTGCGAATTTTTCGAAATCTCGCGATTTTCCCCCTTGCACCCCCCGGCGCGCTTCCGTAAATGACGCCTCACCGAAGGCGACGCGCCATCGGGATACGGAGTGCGGGCGTAGCTCAGGGGTAGAGCATAACCTTGCCAAGGTTAGGGTCGTGAGTTCGAATCTCATCGCCCGCTCCAAAATTCTTCCTTCGAGAACAGCGAAAAGCGGCCTTCGGGCCGCTTTCGGCTTTTCGGCATCCGGGCGGCGGCTGGCCTCTGGCCATCCGGGGCGAATCGGCGCTAGTATGGCAGGGTTGTTGCCCCGTCTGTCATATCCCGGGACATCCGTCAGGAACCAGCTGCCGCGCAACCATACCGGAACCGATTCGCGGTCAGCCCTAGCGTGAGGTGCTCATGCCGGCTCTGGAATCACTCATCGAAAGCAAACTGCAAGGTCTGGAGGGCGTGCTGGCGCTGCGCCTGCCCTCGGGGCAAAGGCTGGGCCCGGCCGAGGCGCCGGTCACGCTGGCCTTCCGCCAGATCTCGGCGCTGCGCCATCTCGCGGCGGGCCAGCTTGGCCGGCTGGGCGACGACATCGTGCGCGGCCGCGTCGCCGTCGAGGGCAGCCTGCGCGACCTGATGCGCGTGGTTGCGGCCCTGGTGCCGGCCGGCGGCGAGGCCCTGGCGCCCGGATTGTGGCAAAGGCTGCGCTATCGCGGCCAATCGCTCTTGCGCCACAGCCGCGCCCGCGACGCCGAACAGATCCGGGCGCATTACGATGTCTCGAACGACTTCTACGCGCTGTGGCTGGACCCGCTGCGGGTCTATTCCTGCGCCTATTTCGCCACGCCCCAGATGGATCTGGCAGCGGCGCAGGTCGCGAAGCTGGATCTGATCTGCCGCAAGCTGGACCTGCGCCCGGGCGAGCGTTTCCTGGACATCGGCGCCGGCTGGGGCGGGCTGATGCTGCATGCCGCGCGGCATTACGGCGTCGATGCCACCGGCATCACCCTGTCGCAGAACCAGCACGACCATGTGACGCGCCTGATCGCCGAGGAAGGCCTGTCCGACCGCGTCCGCATCGAAATCCGCGACTATCGCGACCTGCACCCTGAACGGCCCTTCGACAAGCTGGCCTCGGTCGGCATGTTCGAGCATGTCGGCCGCGCCAATATGGCGATCTATTGCGACACGCTCTATCGGCTGGTCCGGCCCGGCGGCCTGGTGCTGAACCACGGCATCACCGCCTCGGGGCTGGACGATGCCACGGTCGGCGGCGGCCTGGGCGATTTCATCGAGGAGCACATCTTTCCCGGCGGTGAGCTGATCCACGTCAGCCAGGCGCTGCGCACCCTGTCGCAGGCCGGGCTGGAGATGGTCGATACCGAGAACCTGCGCCCGCATTACGCCCGCACGCTCTGGTCCTGGTCGGACGCGCTGGAATCGCGGCTGCCGCAGGCCGAGGCCGTGCTGACCCGCGCCATGCCGTCCGCCCGCGCCGCCGAGGTGCTGCGCGCCTATCGGCTGTATCTGGCCGGCTGTGCGCTGGCCTTCGAGCGCGCCTGGGTGGCGCTGCACCAGATCCTGCTGATCCGCCCCGACCCCGACCAGTCGAGCGCCGACATGCCCGGCGCGCATTCCGCCTATCCCTTCCGTCGCGACCATATCTATCGCGCGGCGGAATTGTAGCCGCCGGCTGTTAACGGTAACGTCCGCCGGAAACGCTGGAACGGAAAGGACGGGTCATGACGCAGGCAAGCATCGGGTTGATCGGGCTGGGCACGATGGGGGCGGCGCTGGCGCTGAACATCGCCGAGAAGGGCTTTCCCATCGCGGTCTGGAACCGCACCACCGCGGTGACCCGGCGCTTTCACGCCGAGGCCGGCGCGCTGGCGAACCGCATCATCCCGACCGAAAGCCTGGCCGAGCTGGTCGCCGCGATCCAGCCGCCCCGCGCCATCATCCTGATGGTGCCGGCCGGCCCGGCGGTGGACGACCAGATCGCCGCGCTGGCGCCGCTGCTGGACCCCGAGGACCTGGTGATCGACGCCGGCAACGCCAATTTCCACGACACCGACCGCCGCGCGGGCGCCAGCCTGCCGATGCGCTTCCTGGGCATGGGCGTCTCGGGCGGCGAAGAGGGCGCCCGCCACGGCCCCGCCATCATGGGCGGCGGCGCCCGGGCCGACTGGGACCGCGTTGCCCCCATCATGCAGGCCATCGCCGCCCGGGCCGAGGACGGCACCCCCTGCGCCACCTGGATGGGCGAGGCCGGCGCCGGCCATTTCGTCAAGACCGTGCATAACGGCATCGAATATGCCGACATGCAGATGATCGCCGAGGTCTATGGCGTCATGCGCGACGGGCTGGGCCTCTCCGCCGCCGAGACCGGCCGGATCTTCGCCGGCTGGAACCAAGGCGTGCTGAAATCCTATCTGGTCGAGATCTCGGCCGCCGTTTCCCAGGCCGTGGACCCGCTGACCGGCCAGCCGATGCTGGACGTGATCCTGGACGCCGCCGGGCAGAAGGGCACCGGCCGCTGGACCGCGATCGAGGCCCAGCACCTCGCCGCGCCGATCCCGGTGATCGAGGCGGCGGTAATGGCCCGCAACGTCTCGGCCCGGCTTGCCGAGCGCAAGGCCGGCGAGGCCCGCTTCGGCGCCGCACCGCAGCCGCTTTCGGTGCAGATCGACCAGCTCGAGCAGGCGCTGATCGCCGGCAAGATCCTGTGCTATGCCCAGGGTTTCGCCATGATCGAGGCCGCGGGCCGCGCCTTCGGCTGGCAGCTGGACCTGCCCGGCATCGCCCGGGTCTGGCGCGCCGGCTGCATCATCCGCTCGGCCATGCTGAACGACATGGCGACGGCGCTGGCCGAGGATCCCGCGCGCAACCTGATCCTGGCGCCCTTCTTCGCCGGAAAGCTCGAGGCGGCGATGCCCAGCCTGCGCGCGGTGGCGGCGCAGGGCGTGCTGTCGGGCCACGCGCTGCCGGCGCTGGCTTCGGGACTGGCATGGTTCGACCTGATGCGCACAGGCCGGGGCACGGCGAACATGATCCAAGCGCAGCGCGATTTCTTCGGCGCGCACGGTTTCGACCGGCTGGACGGCCGCGACGCGCATCACGGCCCCTGGGGCGAGCACGGCTGAAGAGCGAGGCGGCGCGCGATACCCCCTTGACCGCGCGCCCCGAAAACCCTAGCAAACTCGAGGCTCCGGCGGGTTGGCGGAGAGGTTACGCAGCGGATTGCAAATCCGTGAAGACCGGTTCGATTCCGGTACCCGCCTCCATATTTTTCACAGACTTAGCGGACATGATTGGCCCTAGGGTGTCACGTTTCTGTTCTGTGCCTGTTCTGTTCATTGCCTTTTCTCCCGTGCTTGGCGCGCCCGCAATTCCGGCGATCCAGTCACGGCGGTTGGCATCGGCGCCTTCTGCGACTGTGCCCTGAGGCCCGAGACGACGGTTGATCCCTGGCCCGAGCAACTTGCGGACGAAAGCGTGCGCTGCGTCGCCTTCGTCGGCCGGCTGCTGGTCGTGGGCTTTACCGGCAACCGCATCACCCAGCATCAAGACCAACCCGGCGCTCATAAAGGCGTTTTCGGTGGTGGGCCAGGGCGGGCGAATATTTCCGCCGCTTCCCGACCGGAGGCCAAGGGCCAACTCGGCCTTGCGGGAGCTCGTGCGGGACGGTCGGATTTGCCCGCATGTCTGCCGCGAGTTCTCGATCGAGGACTGGAAATCGGCCTTCCGTCTGGTCGCGGATCGACAGGCGCTGGGAAAGGTGGTGCTGACGCTGTGACCACCCGTCAAGACAGGACGCCCACCGTGGCCATACCACCGGACCAGCTGGGGAAATGACTTTGGCAGTTCGGAAGAGGACCGGAGACAGTCTGCTGACGCCCGCCGAATTAATATCCATAGTCCAGAACAAGCGCTCAAGGAAGACATGACACGCAAGACCTACGTCGCCGGCGTCGGCATGGTGAAGTTCAGCAAGCCCGGCCAGCAGGAATCCTATGCGGTGATGGTGCCCGAGGCGATATGAGGCAAAGATTGCCCGCGCGAGCCTTGCCGGCAAAAATAGCAGGCGGGCCGGCCCGCTCATGCAACACGAATCGGTGTTCGAGCCACTCTTCCTGCGCGTCGATGTCGCTCGAGCGAGCCGCGGCGCTTCGCTGTAGGCTGGCCAGTTCCGGGTCCTGTAGGTCGGCGGTGTCGGTCTGCTCATGGCATCCATCTACTACGCTGTTTCAAAAGATGATCCCTCTTGAGATTTGCGCAGGCCGCACCGTGCGCGAAAACGGCTCGGGCGGCAGAACCGTCCTCCTGTAAAGCCGAGATGGCGGACGTTTCGCGCCTTGAACCGACAGCGGTGCGCAATGGTCCCGGTAAGGTCCCGCTAAGGCGCGACCCAGCGCAGGATCGATCTCGGCGGAGGCACTTCATCCGCTCGCTCTCGCCAAGGTCTGCGCTTCTGGCCTTGGAACAGCCGCTCGCCCTTAACGCGCCGCGAAGATCATTTCCTTCAGCCAGTTCAGCAGCAGGTTGTCATAGGCGCGGATGCAGTCGGCGTCGTTCAGGGCATGGTCCGCGCCGGCCAGGATGCGATAAGTCATCGACCGCGCGTTCAGGAAGGCGGCGAGATAGCTGGACAGCACCGGACGCGGCACGATGTCGTCGAACTCGGATTCCACCAGGAACACGTCGCCCCGGAAGGCACGGCATTGCTGGAGCACGCTGTTTTGCGAGGTCTCGACCAGGGTTTGCCGATAGACGGCAAGATCCTCGCGATTCAGTTCGGCCTTGGGGACCGACCATCCCTTGTCGCGATAAAGCGCCGGCGCGCGCAGGCCCAGCCAGCGCACGGGGCGCGTCCTGGTCAGCATGCAGGCCAGATAGCCGCCATAGCTGCTGCCGATCACCGCGACGGAACCCGGGTCCACCCCCGGCACGGCAACGAGCCGGTCATAGGCCAGCGTCAGGTCGGCAAGATTGTCCTCGCGCGTGACGCGGCGCAGGTCGTTGCTGGACTTGCCATGGCCGCGCAGGTCGAAGGTCAGGCAGATGAACCCCAGCTGCGCCAGGGTGCGGGCGCGTTTCGCGTCACGCTCCTGGCTGCCGCCCCAGCCATGGACGAACAGCACCGCGGGCACGCCGGTCGCAGGGGCGATCAGGCTGGCGGACAGGACATCAGACCCGATCGGCAATTCAACGGATTGGGTCGGCAATGCATTCTCTCCCCAGGATCGCATATTTCAGCATCGGCCCCTGTTCGGGGTCTTCGCCATGAAACAGAACGAAGGCCCCGGGCGGAGGTTCCCGCCCCGGACCATAGAGCTCGACCGTCGCGGCCCGGACCTTGCCCGCATCCGGCGAGGCGGCCAGCGCTTCCAGCGCCAGGATCTCGGCCGGGGTCGCGCCGCCGATGCGCCAGGACTGTTCCAGCACCGCCACCCGCGGGGCGCCCGCCGCACCGCGCCCCAGCGCGACGTCGTAATTGCGCCGCGATGCGATCAGGCCCAGGTGGCGATCGGCCAGCCGGTCGAAGGCGGCGGCGCGCGCGATGGCCAGGCCGAATTCGCCCGCAAGGCCGAGATTGGCCAGTTCCGCGAAGCCGCCGCGGATGGCCAGCAGGCGGGAGCCGCCATAGGCCGGCTCGCCGCGATTGTTGGCGGTCATGGCCTGCTCGCCGATATAGGCGATGGTCTGGCCCGGGATCTCGACCTGCCCGACGCTGAGGGTGCGGACATCGACCAGGTTCTCCTCGATCACCAGGCCCTGCCCCACGACCTCTTCCCAGCGCTCGAGCGCGGCGCGCAGCTGGGCCAGATCGTCCACGACACATTGGCCGCGCCCGCCATCGGCCTGGACCTGCTTCAGGCGCAGGCTGCTGCGCGGCGCACGATCCCACAGCGCCTTGCCCGCCCGCAGCGCATCGGTGACGGAAAATACCGTGGCTCCCGGCAGCACCAGGTCCGCCAGCTCAGGCCCCAGCGCGGCGGGCCAGTCGTCGGGCACGGCTTCCGCCCCGTCGCCGATCGGATGCATGACGGCCTTGGTGGCATGCAGGGGGCTTTCCGTCCAGCCACCCAGGAAATGCCGGCCGCTGGCCGGGCGGCTGTCCCTGCCAGCCAGCGCGGCGCGGGGCACTTGGTAGTCGCCCGGACCGGCCGCGCGTTCGGAAAGGCCGGCATAGCGCAGGCCCAGATGCGCAGCCAGCCGCTGGCCGATGGCCTGAAATGTCGCGCCTTCGTGATGCGATGCCTTGGAATGTCCGATCAGCCTGACGCAATCCAGCGCCGCCGGATGCCGGTTTGCCTGTGATGCCGGTTCCATTCATGCGCCCTCCGTTGATGTTGTGCTGAACCTCGTCTGCGAAGGGATGTTCCCGTCCGCTGGGCAGATGGCAGGCCAGCGCCTGGTTGCACCGGAACGGGGGCGTTTGGCGTTTTACATAAGCCATCGAGGCATGTGGAAAGTGGTGGCCTGCGGTCAAGGCATTGATTGTGCAGACAAGCGCGGTGCCAGCTCGAAACCAGTTGCTGCATGTTCGCGGCACGGCACGAAAGAATCTGTCGCCTGTCCCGCAACCGGGTAGGATAGTTCGGCAAGCGGCTTATGACTCATTGGCGAGAGAGGGCTTCGAAGGTGAACCGACCGATGCATCGAAGGGCACAGTTGCCGAACGGCCCTGGCAAGGCACTGCGCGACCTGGGGCGGGCGGCGGGCGGGGCGCTGGTCTTTGCCCTGCCGATGCTGATGACCACCGAACTGTGGGTGATGGGTTTCTATCTGGACCGGCTGCGGCTTTTCACACTGCTGGTGACGGCCTTTCCGCTGCTCGTCTTGCTGTCGCGGCATATCGGCTTCGAAAGCACCTCGGCCTGGGCCGATGATATCCTGGACAGCTTTCTGGCGCTTGGCCTGTCCTGCGTGGTCTGCGCCATCCTGCTGGCGATCTTCGGCGTGATCGACCACGAAACCCCGGCCGGCGAGATCGTCGGCAAGATCGCGATCCAGATGATCCCGGCCGCGATCGGCGCGCTTCTGGCGAAAAGCGCGTTCTCCTCGGTCTCGGCCGAAAAGCCGCCTGTGGAGCGCGAGGAGACCTATGGCGGCGAGCTTTTCCTGATGATGATCGGCGCGCTCTTCCTGGGCTTCAACGTGGCCCCGACCGAGGATGTGATGATCATCTCGTATCAGATCACGGAATGGCACAGCCTGCTTCTGGTCGTGCTGTCCATTACGATCATGCACGGTTTCGTCTTTGCCGTGGGCTTTGCCGGCGGCTCGGAGGTCACGCCGGAGGAGCCATGGTGGAGCCCGTTCATCCGGCTGACCCTGCCGGGCTATGTGATCGCCTTCAGTGCCAGCCTCTACTTGTTGTGGATCTTTGCCCGTACGGATGGTCTTTCCGTGACCGGTGCCGTGATGGCGGCGATCGTGCTGGCCTTTCCGTCCGCGATCGGGGCTGCGGGCGCGCGGCTGATCCTTTGAAACGGGTGCAAGATGACCTCGAATGCAAGCGACAAGAAATCCCCGATCGAATGGGTCATTGGCGGGCTTTCGGGCGTCGTCGTCCTGGCGATCATGCTGTTCCTGGCGACGCAGGCGATCTTTTCCGCCAGCGGCCGGCCGGTGCTGTCGATCTCTGTCGAACAGGTCGAGCGCGCGGGACAGGGCAGTATCGTCGGCATCAAGGTGGTGAATGCCGGCAAGGAGGCCGCCTCGGACATCTCGGTCAGCGCGACGGCAGCGGAACCGGGCGCCGGGACCAAGCGGCTGGAATTCGGCTATCTCGGCTCGGGATCCGAACAGCGGGGCGCGTTCGTGTTCGAAACACCGGTCGATCCTCGCCGGCTGAAGGTGCAGGTGGACGGCTATCTGCAACCGTGAAGCCATGGCGCGCGGGCCATGGCTTTCCGGCATCTCCGGCGCATGGGAATGGTCGAGGGGGCCCGTATCGAGCAGCACATGAGTGAGACCGAACAGCAGGACGAATTGCTGGACGGGCTTTTGGAAAGATTACGACGAGGCGGGCTCGATGGTCAAAGACCTGACCGGGCGGCTGATGGCCTTTGGTCAGAACGTGTCCGGCATGATCGCTTCGGACGAGGTCGTGAGGGCGGCCTGTTCAGCATTTCCTGAAGCGCGATCTGGTGGGCGGGACGATCCAAGGTCAGGCTCTGCAGCCAGCGCCGATGCCGCATCGTCCACGGTTTGGTGCGTTGCCAGGTTCGCCCGCGGCGCAGCACGAAGGCAGACACGAGTTGCCGCTTGTGACGTTGATCCTCCGCCGCACCTTCCCGGGCTCGGACCAGATCGCGCATCGCCTCGTGCGGCTCGTCGGGGACCCAGACCGCGTCAATTCCCCGGCGCGCAGCAGGCGCGCCAGAGGCGGATCGCGACCGGTCCCATCGCAGCAAGAAGCCTGTTGGCAGCTTCATTCCCGCGCCCCAGAACGCTGCATTCATCCGCAACTAACGCGAGATCGCCCATTTGCGCAGACGCCGGTCGCCATAGGCGGCGGCGACGACGATGATGCCCAGAAGCAACATGAACCATTGCGGCTTGACGCTCATCACCACCAGATAGGCCTGGATCGACGACAGCACAAATGCGCCGGCCAATGCGCCGGCCAGCGAAATCCGCCCGCCGGCCAGCAGGCAGCCGCCAAGCACGCAGGACGCAATGGCCTGCAACTCCATCAGCCGTCCCATCGAACCATCGGCGAAGCCCAGCTTGCCCGCCTCCAGCGTGCCCGCAAGGGCGGCAAGGACACCGCAAAACACGAATGCCGACAGCTTGATCCGGTCCACGCGGATGCCGCGCGAATGGGCACTGGCCGCCGAACCGCCGACAGCCAGCAGGCGATTGCCGAACGGCGTCATCTTCAGGATCACGATCAAAACGGCCAGGATCACGACCAGCCAGATCAATGCGGTATTGAAGCCCAGCACATCCCCGCCGCCCAGCGCGGTATAGGCCACGCCGGACCGCGCGCTATAGGGAACCGAGAAGGAGAAGCCCTCGGTCAGCGCGATGGCAAACCCGCGAAAGATCATCAGGCTGCCCAGGGTGATGATCAGCGACGGCGTTCCGGTGCGGGTGATCAGCAGCCCGTTGAAGGCGCCGATGGCCGCGCCCGCCAGGACAGCGGCGATCAGCGCCAGCACGGGACCGAGACTGGCGACCAGCGCCAGATAGATCAGCGCCCCCATGCCGAAGGTCGAGCCGACCGAGATGTCGATCTCGCCCGTGCCGATGACCAGCGCCACGCCCAGCGACATCAGTCCCAGGGTCGCGGTGACCTGCAGGATCGAGGCAATGTTGTAGATATTGGCCCAGCGACCATCCGACGTCGTGGCGAAGAAGATCACCAGCAGCACCGCGATCAGGAAGATGCCCATCTCGGTATGGCGGCGGACAAGGGGCTTGAAGGCAGCGATTCCGGCCATCACGCCATCTCCCGCTTCTCGACCAGGCGACCGCCCTGGCGGATGACCTCTTCCAGTTCCTCGGCGCTCATCTTGTCGGTCGAGGCGTCCTCGATCTTTTCGCCGTTTTCCATGATGACGACACGATCCGCCAGCTTGTGGACCTGGAAGATGTCATGGGTGATGTAGATCACCAGCAGCCCCTGCTCCTTCAACTGGACGGCCAGTTCGTTGACATGCTCGCGTTCGCGCACGGAGAGGTGGTTGGTCGGCTCGTCCATGATGACGACGCGGTTCTTGAACTCGACCGCTCGGCCGATCTTCACCGATTGCCGCTCGCCGCCCGAAAGGCGTTCCACCTCGTCATCGGCAGAGACGTTGTCGCGCAGGCCGAATTCGCGGATCACGCGGCTGGACATCTCGCGCATCTTCGCAAGGTCGAGGAACGGGATGCCCATCACCTTCTTCACCGGTTCGCGCCCGAGGTAGAAGTTGCGGGCGATGGACAGGTTGTCGCAAAGACCCACCGACTGCTGGATGGTCTCGATGCCGTTGTCGATGGCAAGCTTGGGGTGGAATTCGGTGACCTGCTTGCCATCGAACCAGACTTCGCCGGAGGTCGGCTTGTGAATGCCACAAAGGACGCGGATCAGGGTGGTCTTGCCGGCACCGTTGTCGCCCACGAGGCCGACCAGTTCGCCGGCATGGAAATCGACCGAGACATTCTTCAGCGCGTGAAAGGCGCCGAAGTAAAGCTCGAGGTTCTTGACCTGGATCAGGGGGGTAGTGGTAGCCATCTGGTGCTCCTCCCGCATCAAACGCTGTGCCCGAAATGGCGGGCAAGTTTCTGGTTGAAGATCACCGCCACGATCAGGACGATGCCGACAAAGGTGATGAACCACGAGGACGGCGCCCCCAGGGCGATCAGTTCATAGCGGAAGCTGGTCACGATGAAGGCCCCGAGCACCGCGCCGGTCAGCGAACCGCGCCCGCCGCTGAGCAGGCACCCGCCGATCACCGCCGCCGAGATGGCCTCGAGCTCCATCAGGTCGCCCAGGGTGACATGGGTCTGCGGCCGGTCGGCCAGCGTCACGACCCCGGCAAAGCCCGCCAGCAGCGCGCAAAGCATGAAGGCCACGATCTTCACCCGGTCGATCCGCACGCCGCGCGATTCCGCGCTGTCCGCGCTGCCGCCGGTGGCCAGCAGGCGATTGCCGAAAGGCGTCGCCCAAAGCAGCAGGTTCAGCACGATCCCGATGGCGGCCAGCCAGAAGATCGCCGCCTCGATGCCGAAGATTTCACCGCCGAAAAGCCGGGTCACGGGATGGGCGCGCGCCTCGGCCGCGAAATTGTGGACCGAGCCGCCGGTCCAGACATAGATGATGCCGCGCGCGGTAAAGAGCCCGCCCAGGGTCACGATCATCGAGGGCAGATGCCCCTTGACCACCGCGACGCCTTGCAGAAAGCCGACCAGCAGCGCGATCAGCAGGGCGGCCAGCATCGCCCCCGGCACGCCAAGCGCCGGGGTCAGCGTGATGAAGGCCACACCGGAAAGACCATAGACCGAGCCGACCGACAGGTCGATTTCCTTGGTCATGATGACCAGGGCCTGCCCCATGGCCAGAAAACCCAGGATGGCGGTGAAATGGATGACATTTGCCAGCGTGGCGCGTGTCCACCAACCCGAGAAATCGATGAGGGTAAAGGCCACCAGCATGACGGCAACGCCGATCAGGGCCCCGAAGCTCTGGCCTCGCGCAAGATTATGCATGTGGGTATCCCGTTGCTTGTAAGCGGCGCGACGGCGCCGGTTGGCAGGGGCCGAACGGCCGGACTCGCCGACCGATCTGCCCCTGGGAGGGGGCCTTGGCTTACCAGACGTTCTGCTTGTTGTATTCGTCTTCGCCGAAGACCGCCTTGACCTGCTCGGCCCATTGGTCGGCGTTTTCCTTGTGGATGATGACGGGGCCGGTCAGGATGTCGCTCTGCGGCGCATAGCCGAAGCGCTTGTTCCAATAGAGCCATTCCATCGGCGCAAAGCCCTGCAGCCAGAAGCCCTGGCTGTTGGTGGCCAGCAGATGCCCCGCGCGCACGCCCTCGATCGAGATCGGACCCTCGTCCACGGTCAGCACGGTGATGCCCTCGCCATCGACATCCGGGTTAAGACCCATGTCATTGGCCACGCCCCAGGCCCAGGGCGAGGACCAGCCGGCGACGGTGAAGATATAGTTGGTGTCGGGGTTCGCCTGAAGATAGGACTGCAGCGCATTCCGCGCGGTCGCGGGCTCGGCGCCGATGAACAGCTCCTCGAACTGGGCGCCTGCGGCCTCCATCACCTCTTTCATGCCCGCGCAACGCGCCTTCAGGCCCTGATGCGCGGAATCGTGGTTCGCGCAGACGACGCGGGTCGGCTTGGGGATCTCGCCGGCCTCGGCCTGGGCCACGGCGAACTCGCCCAGCTTTTTCCCGGTCAGGAACTCGTCCCCGCCGACATAGGCCAGATAGGGGATGCGCTGATCCGCCGGGCGGGCGTCGGGGATATTGAAGGCGACGACCGGGATTCCCTGTTCGATGGCCTTGCGCAGCGGCCCTTCGAAAGCGTCCGAGCTCACGATCGGCACGGCGATCCCGTCGGGACGGGTGGCAATCGCCTGCTCCAGCAGGCGGACATGCTCTTGCACCGAGTAGTTGTTGGTCGAGATGTATTCGGTGGTGACGTTGGGATATCTCTCGCCGAACTCCGCAAGGGATTCGGTCAGCCAGTTCATGTTGGGGTCGTTGGATCCGATATGCGACACCATCACGAACCGATACGAGGGCTCATCCTGGGCGGCTGCCCCGCCGGCGCATGCCGCCGTTGCCAGAAGCGCCACGCCGAGTTGTCTAGCGACTTTCATGCCTTCCTCCACAAATTTTCCCGCACGGCCTCCAGCCTCCCTTGGGCGCAATCAACATTGCGTGCCATGCAGATGTGAATAATTTATTGCAGCCCGCTCCGGTATGTCAACAAATATTGCGGGCGGCAGAAGAAGGGGTGTTCCGTTGCAAGAAAAAAAGCGGCTCTGCCGAGCCGCTTCGATCCTGTTCAAGCGCTGCTCCGACGCTATGGTTGCAGCTTCTGCGCCGGTCCGGGCGCCTGCGAATCATAGCCGCCCCAGACCGATTGATCGAAGTGGATGACCGCACCGGTCATCATGCCGCTGTCATCGGATGCCATCCACAGCACCGCGCGCGCGACTTCGGCCGGATCGAGCAGCCGCCCGAAGGGCAAGGACGCCTCGGCCTTCGCCTGCCATTCCGGGTCGCCAGACTCGGCCTCTTGCAGCTTTTTCTCGTGGTCCGACGCCATCCAGCCGATATCCAGCTGGTTCACATGAATCCGGTTGCGCATCAGCGCGAAGCCCGAATTCCGCGTCAAGGTCGCAAGCGCCGCCTTCGAGGCACAATAGGCCGAGATGAAGGGCTGACCGGCATGTTGCGAGGTCGAGCCGATGTTGACGATACGGCCCTCGGCCCCTTCCCGGTCCATCACCTTCACGGCGTCCTGCATCAGGAAGAACGGCGCCCGGGTGTTGACGGCAAAGATGCGGTCGAACAGCTCCGGGCTGGTGTTCAGCAGGTTGCCGCGATCCGTCAGACCGGCGGCATTGACCAGGATGTCGACACGACCGAAGCGCTCGTCGACCTGGGGGATGATCGCCTGAACCTCGTCGATGCTGGACAGGTCCGCCGGCACCATCAGGACCGGAACCCCCGTATCCCGTGTGATGCTGTCGGCAACGGCCTCTCCCTTGTGCCGGTCCCGCCCCACGATCGCCACACCGGCCGCACCCGCTGCGGCGAACAGCCGCGCGATGGCGGCGCCCAGCCCCTGCGTGCCGCCCGTGACAACTGCTATCTTCCCGTCGATTCGATTCATTGTTCTCCACCCGTGCCAGGGACGCATGCGTCCAACCTGCACGAAACATATATTGACAAATATTCTGTTCGCAACATTTATTGCAGTCACATAACCAGGAGGAGTTATCATGCTGAACATCGCCGTTCTTGGCTGCGGCCGAATCGGCCGGATGCACGCGGACAATATCGCGGCGCATCCCGATGCTGCGCTGGCTGGCGTCTATGACATCCATGCCCCGGCCGCCGACGAGGTTTCCCAGAAGCTGGAGGTGAAGAACTTCGCCTCCGCCGAGGAGATCATGGCCTCGAAGGAAGTCGATGCGGTCCTGATCGCGACATCGACCGCCACCCATGCCGATCTTATCGAGGCGGCCGTGGCGGTGGGCAAGCCGATCCTGTGCGAAAAGCCGATCGACCTGTCGCTTGACCGGGTCAATCTTTGCGCCCAGCGCATCGCGGGCTCGGACGTTCCGATCATGCTTGGCTTCGTGCGGCGGTTCGATCCCGGCCATCGCGCGGTCCGCAATGCCATCGCCGAGGGCAAGCTGGGCGACCTGCGCCAGGTCATCATCAGCTCGCGCGATCCCGCGATTGCCCCCGATGCCTATATCGAGGCGTCCGGCGGCATCTTCCGGGACATGACCATCCACGATTTCGACATGGCCCGCTTCCAGACCGGCGAGGACATCGCCGAGGTCTTCGCGACCGGATCGCGCTTCGTTGCCCCTGCGCTCATGGAGCGTTGCGGCGACTACGACACGATTTCCGTCATCCTCAGGACGGTTTCGGGCAAGCAGGTGCTGATCAACAACTCGCGCGAGGCGGCCTATGGCCACGACCAGCGCGTCGAGGCCTTTGGCGGCGCGGGCATGGCCATCTCGGAAAACCGGCGCAACCACATGGCGACCGTGCATACCGCGGCGGGCACCAATCTGGGCGCGCCGCTTCAGCACTTCTTCATCGACCGCTATGCGGAAGCCTTTGCCAACGAGATCGGCGCCTTCGTCACCGCCGTCGAGAACAAGGCCCAGCCCGAAGTGGGCTTCGAGGATGGCCGCCAGGCGCTGATCATCGCCGAGGCCGCGTTCAAGTCGATCGCCGAAGGCCGCGCCGTCAAGGTCGAGGAAATCGCGTAACGCCCCATGCCGGAGCGAGGGGATCCCCGCTCCGGCATCGCATGCAGGCCCATTCCCGGGAATGCCCGGTCAGATCGTGCCGCCCAGCGACGCTTCGAGCTCGATCAGCTCCTGTCCGCCCGCCATCATGTCCTGAAGCGCCGCCGCATCCACGTCGCCGCGCACGGCCGTGCCCAGGGTCTGGCCACGGTTCAGAACGGTAAAGCGGTCCCCCACGGCCAGCGCATGGCGCACGTTATGGGTGATGAAGACCACCCCGATGCCCTGCTTGCGCACCCGGTCGATGGTCCCCAGCACATTCGCGGTCTGGCGCACCCCAAGGGCCGAGGTCGGCTCGTCCAGGATCAGCACCTTGGCGCCGAAATAGACGGCGCGGGCAATGGCAACGGTCTGGCGCTCGCCGCCCGAAAGCGTGCCCACGGCCTGGTCCGGTCCCCGCAGCCGGATGCCCATCTTGGCCATCTCGGTCGTGGTGACGTCGTCCGCCTTGCGAAAATCCATGCGCCGGAACGGGAAGATGCCCTTTTCGGGCTCGCGCCCCATCCAGAAATTGCGGCTGACGCTCATCAGCGGGATCATCGCCAGATCCTGATAGACCGTGGCGATCCCCGCCTCCATCGCGTCGCGGGGGCTGGCGAAGGTGACGGGCCTGCCCTCGATCAGCATCTCGCCTTCCGAAGGACGAAACACGCCCGACATGGTCTTGATGAAGGTCGATTTCCCCGCGCCATTGTCGCCCAGCAGGCAGTGGCATTCCCCCGGATGCACATCGAAGGACACCCCGGCCAGGGCGATGACATGGCCGAAATGCTTCTTGATGTTCCTCATTTCCACGATCGGCGTCGTCATCAGCGTTCTCCCGTGATGATGCGGCGGATATAGGTGTTCATGATCACCGCCACGAGCAGGATGACCCCCAGGAACACCCGGAAAAGCGAGCTTTCGGCATTGGCGAAGAACAGCCCCTGCTGGACGACGCCGAAGATGATCGCCCCCAGCGCCGCCCCGATGACCGAGCCATAGCCGCCGGTCAGCAGCGCGCCGCCGATGACGACGCAGATGATCGCCTCGAATTCCTTCAGCAGGCCGCGGTCGGCAGCGGCCGAGCCGAATTCCATCACCTGACAGGCCGCGAAGACGCAGGCGCAGAAGGCCGAGAACATGAACATCAGGATCTTGACCCGGTTGACCGGCACGCCGACATAGCGCGCGGCCTGCGCCTCGCCGCCGGCGGCAAAGATCCAGTTGCCGAACTTGGTGCGCGTCAGCAGCCAATGCCCGAAGACGACAAGGGCAATCGCCCATACGACCAGCATCGGCACGCCGTCCACGATGGGCTGACCGGCGCGGCTGCCGCGCGTGAAGGTGCCGATCCAGCCGTTATCGCCCATCCACTGGAACAGGCCGGTCAGGATCTTGCCGCCGAACAGCCAGGCAACCGGGTCGCCCTGCGCCTTTTCCGCGACGCCGCCGATGATCGTCTGGCGGGTGAAATAGACCGAGCCCCAGATCGTCAGTCCGCGCAGGATATACAGCGAGGCCAGCGTCACGATGAAGCTGGGAAGCCCGGTGCGGATGACCAGAAAGCCGTTCAGGGCGCCGATCGCGACGCAGAACGCGAAGGTGAACAGGATTGCCGCCCACATCGGCCAGCCGAGATGCACGGCAAGGATCGCCATCACCACGCCCGAGAAGCCGATCATCGAGCCGGTGGAAAGATCGAATTCGCCCGAGATCATCAGCAGGCAGGCGCCCACGGCAATCACCATGAACTGGGCCGAGACGACGGTCCAGTTCATCACGCCTTCGGCGTTGAACATGCCGCTGTCCCCGGCGATCATGCCGAACAGGACGAAGACGAGGATGGTCCCGCAAATTCCGCCCAGTTCGGGGCGGATCAGCGCGCGGCGCAGGGGTGACATCTCCTTGACTCGCTCGTCCTTTGCGGGAGCGTTTGGAGTGGCGTCGGTCATGATTGCCCTCATAACTGGCGGGCCACCCGGCCCGACTGGAAAAGTGGTCGGAGACGCGCGGACCGCGCCTCCGCCCGGTCCGATCAGCGGAATTCGCCCGAAAGGGCTTCCACCTGTTCGATATTGTCCTTGGTGACGAAGCCCGGCCCGGTGAAGATCGAATTCGCCGGCGCAACGCCATAACGGACATAGGCCGTCAGAACCTGGATCGGGATCGAGCCTTGCAGGAACGGCTGCTGGTCGATGGCGAAGTCGATGGTGTCATCCTTGATCGCCGCCGCGATATCGGCCGACAGGTCGAAGGTGCCGAAATAGATCTCGCCCTCCAGCCCCATCTCCTTGACCGCGCGAATCGAGGGTTCGGCCGAGTTCGGGCCCAGCGCCAGAATCGCGCCGGTATCCGGGTTCGCGGTCAGGTAGGCCTTGACCTTGTTCTGGATTTCCGAGGGATCGATGCCGGAATCGATCATCTGGTTGCCCAGCTCCACCCCGATGCCCTCGGCAAATCCGCGGCAGCGTTCGACCGAGGCAGGGTTGGTAATGTAATGGTTCACGCAGACGAACGAGGTCACGCCCGCTTCCTTCGCCCGCTGGCCCGCACCCAGACCGGCCTCGTATTCCGGCTGCCCGACATGCAGCAGCGCCCCGAGCTGCTGGCTTTGCTCGACCGTGCCCGAATTCACCGTCACGACCGGGATGCCCTTCGCCACCGCATCCGAGATCGGGCCCTGCAACACGTTGAAATCGGCGATGGTGACGATGATCCCGTCCACGCCGGCCGCCGCCGCCTGCTGGACGATGCGGGCCATGTCGGCCAGATCGCCCGTCGGCGGGTTCCGGTATTCGGTGGTCACGCCCATCTGGTCATTGGTGACCTTGATCGCGTTCTTGATGACGTTGAACCAGCTGTCGCTGTCCGGACCGTGGCTGATCCACACGAACTGCTCGCCCTCGGCCTGGGCGGCGCCGGCCAGGGCCGTCGTCGCCAATGCGGCGGCCACCAGTGCAGACTTGATCTTCCTCATTTCCTTCCTCCCATCTATGCCCCTGCTTGTTTATACCCGCCGGGGAAAGCGCGGGGTCGAACCTTTCAGGCCCTGCGGCGCCCGGACTGTTCGGCCAGCGCGCTTGCCAGCCGATCCGCATCCCAGCCCTCGTCGCAGGCGCGCGTCAGCAGATCCTGCTGGCTGGGCGGCGCAAGCCCACCGATCGGCGGGTCACGATCCAGATTGGTCGGGAAGGGATAGCCGTCCGCCGTGGCGGCGATCACCGCGCGCCGGCCCTCCGGCGACAGCGCGGCCAGATGCGGATAGACGGCCAGCGACATCGCCTCGCGGTCGAGCGACTCCATGTGCCGCGCGAAGGCCGAAGCGGTCTGGATCAGGTTGACCATCCGGGTCACGTCCGCGGTGCGGTTCTCGCCCGCCGCATGAAACAGCGCCGGGCTGAAAAAGATCGCATCGCCCTTTTCCAGCGGCAGCTGGACGCAGTTTTCCTCGAAATAGTCCCGGAACTCGGGGCGGGTCGCCGCGATATAGCCCGGCAGATAGTTCTGCGAATGCGGCAGCAGCTTCGTCGTGCCGCTTTCCACCGGCATGTCGCAATGCGCGACACCGCCCTGCAAGATCATCACCGGGCCCATGCGATGGATATGTTCGGGATACTCGGCCATCTGCTCGGGCGTCATGAAGCCGAGGTGATAGTCGCGATGCGGCGCCTGCGCCTTGCCGCCCGGACGCACCTGGTTGACCTGCGTCGCAAGCTGATAGCCCGGCCCCAGCCATGCCCGGCAAGCCATGTCGATGACCGGGTTGGCCATGTAGCGGGCATAGACATCGGGGGTACGAAGGCAAAGCTTCTGCAAGCTGTTCCAGATGCGGTCATTGGCGCCGGCTGCCGCGAAGTGATCGCCCGCGGCCTTGCCCGGCCCACGCTCGTCGGCGATGATGTCCCGGAACACCGCGCTTGCCGCGTCGATGGCCCCCAGATCCTTGAAGGCGCGCTTCACCACGAAGACGCCGGCGCCTTCGCCGAGGATCGCCCGCCACTCAGCGGCGACCGTTTCGGAGGCTCCCGCACCGTCGTATATCGGGATGCCTTTTTCGATCGCCGCAGCGGAAGGGCAAGTGGCTGTTGTCGTCGCGACCTCGACTTGCCGGCGGAATGCAGACAGGCTGATGTCGTCCGTAAGATCCTTCATCGAGGTCCTCCCCTCCATCGCATCCATCTGTGGCCTCTGCGGCAGCATGCGTTCGCGCTGCCATCTGCAAAAATTGCCAATAAATGCGTTCTGCAAAAAATATTGCCGACCATGACCTGAGTCAACACAAAACTCATCGGCGTCGAGCCTCGACGGCCACCGACCAAGCCCCGCCAGGGAAAGCGCAGCGCAGCCGTTGCCACCGGCTCATCAGAACATATGGGCAACCTCGGGCGCGGGAACAAAACGCCATTTGCGCAGCGGGCCCGCCATGACGTTCAGATAATACATCTCGAAACCGACGGGGACGCCGCAGGGATGATGCCCGCGCGGAACCAGGACGACATCGCCGTCGCGGACCGTCATCGTCTCGTCCAGGCTGCCGTCGTCGGTATAGACGCGCTGGAAGCCGAAGCCGTCGGGCGGATTCAGCCGGTGATAATAGGTTTCCTCCAGATAGGTGATGCGGGGGAAATCGTCCTCGTCGTGCCGGTGGCTGGGATAGGAGGACCAGTTGCCCGCGGGCGTAAAGACCTCGGTCACCAGCAGGCTGTCGGCGACCGGATCGGCCTCCATCGCGATATTGTTGATGAAACGGGTGTTCGAGCCCTCGCCACGCTGCGTCAGCGCGATCCCCTCGGGGCCGAGGCGCCGCGCCTCGTGCCCACCATGTCCGGGGGCGGCGCAGACCGCGATGACGCAATCGGTCCGGGCCACGGCCTGCCATCGCTGGCCGTTCGGAACATAGAGGCTGTGCGGCGGCGTCTTTTCGAAGACATCCATGCGATCGCCCAGGATGCCCCAATCCCTGCCGGCGGCGTGGAAGGCGGCCTTGCCCTCGACCATCACCAGGATGACCTCGTTGCCGCCGGTATCCTCGGCGACGGTTTGACCGGGGCGCAGCCGGTAAAGGCCGAAGCCGACATATCTCCAGCCGGCGGACCTTGGCGTCACATCGAAGATCTTGCCGTTCGTGGCGGGCGGTTTCAGCAGCAGGTTGCTCATCTGTCCTCTCCGGGCGGTTTGAAGGTCACGAAGAAACGCCAAGCCGCATACAGTCCGATGGCGGCAAAGATCACGCCGAAGACGGGCGCGCCGGAGGTGAATTCGAACAGCCCCCAGCCTAGGGTCAGGACAACCAGCAGCAGCCGGATCCAGAGCGGGCGATAGAATGGGTCGTCAAGATCGAACATGGCGCGGACCTTTCAGGATCGTTGCGCCTGCCGGCGCGCCTCGTCCCAGATGTCGCACAGGTTTCGATAGCGCGCAGCCATTTCCTCGACCGCCGCCGCATCGTCCATCTCGCCCGCCAGCCAGCGCCGCGCCACCGCGCCGAAGATCGTGCGGCCGACGGCGAAGCCCTTGACCAACTCGAAGCCGGCCGCGACCTGGAAGCTGGCGCGCAGCTCCTCCTCGGGGGCGTCGAGGCCCAGAACCACGATGCCGCGGGTGTGGCGGTCGTGCTCCTTGATGGCGGCGATGGCGTTTTGCCACGCTGCGGCGGTCGTCATCGGCTCCA
The DNA here is from genome assembly GCF_000371965.1 of Paracoccus sp. N5. NCBI lineage: Bacteria > Pseudomonadati > Pseudomonadota > Alphaproteobacteria > Rhodobacterales > Paracoccaceae > Paracoccus > Paracoccus sp. N5. The sequence continues at coordinate 1,151,285 of NZ_AQUO01000001.1, forward strand.
GCTTCCACCAGTCGGGCCAGATCCCGGCGGCGTAGAACTGTCGGATCAGAGTCGCGGTGGTCTGCTCGTCCACCGGGCCGACCTTGGATGGAATGATCTCCAGCAGGAACTCCAGCCCGTTGCGGCGGGCCGCCGTGAACAGCCGCTTCACGGTGGCCTCCTGCACGGCGCGCGTCTCGGCATCGTCCTCGGGATGGCAGAAGCACAGCACCTTGACCACGTTCTCGCGCGCCCATTCGGCCAGCGCGCCGCAATCGGGACCAAGCTCCGGCTCCAGGTCCAGCGGCCGCGAGCCCGGCCATTCGCAGGGCCGCCCGATCCACAGCCCCGTCCCCGAGGCCCGATGCAGCGCCCGGCGCCCGATGCGGTTGTCGCAGAGGATGCCATAGCCGGGCTGGCCGTCAGCAACCTTCAAGGCGGCTTGCAGGCACAGCTCCTTGAAGGCGCCGCCCTTTGCCAGCGTGTAGCCTTCCATCTCCTCTAACTGGAGGCGGTGGTCGAAGGCAAAGACCCGCATGGTCGACCAGTCGCCGCCCATCCGGCCCTGGCGGTTCGTGGCCCAATGGATTTGCTCAAGCTCGGCGTCGTTGCGCAGGTCCGGCCGCAGCACGCCGCGCTTCAGGAAGAACTCCAGCTCCGCCAGCGACGGATAGGCCGGCGTGCAGCCGTGGCGCGAGACGGCGAAGGCGCCGCAGGCATTGGCGTATTCCAGCGTGCGCGGCCAGTCCTCGCCGTCCAGCCAGCCCTTCATCAGCCCCGAGAAGAAGCCGTCGCCCGCGCCCAGCACGTTGAACACCTCGATCGGGAAGCCGGGGCCGCTCTGGCCGTCATCGAGGCTGTCCGGGATCGCCCCCTCGAAGGCCACCGCGCCGGCCGCGCCGCGCTTGCAGACCAGCGTGGCGCCCGAGACCGCGCGCACCGCGCGCAGCGCCGCGATCGTGTCGGTCGAGCCGCCGGCGATGTGGAACTCCTCCTCGGTGCCGACGATCAGGTCGAAGAGATGCAGCGTCGATTGCAGCTTGGCGGTGACGGCGGCGCTTTCCACGAACCGGCTCTCGCCCGCGCCATGCCCGGCCAGGCCCCAGAGGTTCGGCCGGTAATCGATGTCCAGCGCCGTCTTCGCGCCGTGCTTGCGCGCCAGTTCCAGCGCCTTCAGCACCGCCGCCTCGGTGCGGGGATGCGACAGATGCGTGCCGGTCGCCAGCACCGAGCGCGCCTCGGCGATGAAGCCCTCGTCGATATCCGCCTCGGACAGCGCCATGTCGGCGCAGTTCTCGCGATAGAAGATCAGCGGGAAGCTGTCCTCGTCGCGGATGCCCAAGAGCACCAGCGCCGTCAGCCGCTCGCGATCGGTCGCGACCCCGCGCACATCAACGCCTTCGCGCGCCAACTGCTCGCGGATGAAGCGGCCCATATGCTCATCGCCGACCCGGGTGATCACCGCCGAGCGCAGCCCCAGCCGCGCCGTGCCGCAGGCGATATTGGTCGGAGAACCGCCGATATACTTGGCGAACGACCCCATGTCCTCCAGCCGCCCGCCGACCTGCTGGCCATACAAGTCAACCGATGAACGGCCGATGGTGATAACGTCTAGCGATTTCATCTGCTCCCCCCGTCATGCGCCCCCTCGCCGGGCACCCCGCATCAAATCAGACCGCCACCGGCGTCAGCCAGGACTGGCCGTCCTCCTCGTGGCTGTCCACGACCGCTTCGACGAAGGCCACGCCCTTCAGCCCGTCATGGGCCAGCGGCAGGTTCTGGCCCAGCAGGCTGGGCGCGCGCCCCTCGCGCCGGGCGCGGATCGCCTCGGCGAAACCGGCATAGAGGTTGGCAAAGGCCTCCAGATAGCCCTCGGGATGGCCGGGCGGCGTGCGGATGCGCAGCCTGGCGTCCTCGGACAGGTCACCGGCGCCGCGCTTGATGATCTGCACGCGGCCGTCCAGCGGGGTGAAGACCAGCTCGTTCGGCTGTTCCTGGAACCATTGCAGCGAGCCCTTCTCGCCAAAGACCCGCAGCCGCACGCCGTTGGAATTGCCGATGGCGACCTGCGAGGACCACAGCAAGCCCCGCGCCCCGCCCTGATAGCGCATCATCACATGGGCGTTGTCGTCCAGCGCCCGGCCACCGACAAAGGTCGCCAGATCGGCGGTCAGGCTTTCCAGCGTCAGGCCGGTGACGAAACCCGCCAGGTGATAGGCATGGGTGCCGATGTCGCCGATGGAGCCGCCCCGCCCGTTCTTCTTCGGGTCAGTGCGCCAAGCGGCCTGGGCATTGCCCGACTGCTCGATGGCGGTCGCCATCCATTCCAGCGGATATTCCACCTGCACGGTGCGGATCGCGCCGAGCTCGCCACGGGCGACGCGGACGCGGGCCTCGTGCACCATCGGATAGCCGGAATAGGTATAGGTCACGCCGACGAAGCGGCCGCTCTCGCGCGCCAGCTTTTCCAGCGCCACGGCATCCTCCAGCGTCGCGGTCAGGGGCTTTTCGCAGATCACGTCGAAGCCTGCCTCGATCAGCGCCTTGGCGATCGGGTAATGGGTGAAGTTCGGCGTGCAGATCGCCACCGCATCGACGCGATCCGCGCGCCCGGCCTCGCCCGCGATCAGTTCCTGATAGGTGCCATAGCTGCGGGCCGGGTCCAGCCCCTGCGAGATCGCGAAGGCGCGGCCGCGCTGGGGATCGACGTCGAAGGCGCCGGCCACCAGCTGCCATTGCCCGTCCAGCCGCGAGGCGAGGCGATGGATATTGCCGATATAGGCGCCCTGCCCGCCGCCAACCATTCCAAGACGTAGCATGGTCATTCCTCCAGTCCGAGCATCGCCCGGTTGGCGCGGCGATTGGCGCCGGATTTCACGAAATCGTCGAAGGCGCGGTCCGACACCCGGATGATGTGGTCGGCGATGAAGCGCGCGCCCTCGCGGGCGCCGTCCTCGGGGTTCTTGACGAAGCATTCCCATTCCAGCACCGCCCAGCCGTCGAAGCCGTAGGTCGTCAGCTTGGTGAAGATCGCCCCGAAATCGACCTGCCCATCGCCGGGCGAACGGAAGCGGCCGGCGCGCTTGCTCCATGGCTGATAGCCGCCATAGGCGCCGGACTTGCCATCGGGCCGGAACTCGGCGTCCTTGACGTGGAAGGTCTTGATGCGCTCGTGGTAGTGGTCGATGAAGGCCAGGTAATCCAGCGCCTGCAGCACGAAATGGCTGGGGTCATACATCAGGTTGGCACGGGGGTGGTTGCCGACCCTTTCCAGGAAATATTCCCAGCTATGGCCGTCATGCAGATCCTCGCAGGGGTGGATCTCGTAGCAGAGATCCACGCCATGCGCGTCGAAATCATTCAGGATCGGCATCCAGCGTTTCGCCAGTTCAGTGAAGCCTTCCTCGACCAGCCCCTCGGGCCATTGCGGATAGGGGTAAAGATAAGGCCACAGCAACGCGCCCGAGAAGGTCACATGCCGGTCGATGCCCAGCCGTTGCGAGGCGCGGGCCGCGAAACGCAGCTGCTCCTCGGCCCAGGCGCGACGCGCGGCCGGGTTGCCGCGCACAGGCTCGGGCGCGAAGCTGTCCATGATGACGTCATGGGCCGGATGCACCGCCACCAGCTGCCCGGTGATATGCGAGGCGAATTCGGTGATCTGAAGGCCGTTGTCGGCCAGCATCCCCTTGATCTCGTCGCAATAGGCATCGCTTTCGGCGGCCTTCGCCATGTCGATCAGGCGCGTGTCCCAGGTCGGGATCTGGACGCCCTTGAAGCCCTTCTCGGCCGCCCATTTCGCCAGGCTGGGCAGCGAGTTATAGGGCGCCTCATCGGCCGCGAATTGCGCCAGGAAGACGCCCGGCCCCTTGATGGTCTGCATCATCATGCCTCCAGGCCTGTTGCCGGCATGGTCGAACCGTCGCGGCGGGACGACTCGTCGCCCCGCCAACCGGGTTTATCTTTCAACCTCATAGCCCGCCGCCGCCATGACGCGCAGCAGCTCCTTGTGGCCCTTTTTCGCCATCTCCAGCGGCGGATTTGCCACCGGATCCTGCTCGGCCTCGACCACGAACCAGCCCTCGTAGCCCTTGGCCGCCAGGGCCTTGACGATGGCCTCGAAGTCCAGCGAGCCGTCGCCGGGGACGGTGAAGGCCCCCTTCACCACCGCATCGAGGAAGCTCTCGCGCGTCCGGTCCAGCCCGTCCACGACCGCGCGGCGGATGTCCTTGGTGTGGACATGGGTGATGCGGGCATGGTGGTTCTCGACCACCCGCAGCACGTCGCCGCCGGCAAAGGCCATGTGGCCCGCATCGAACAGCAGCGGCACCGAGGAATGCTTCATCAGCAGGTCGAGCTCCGCCTCGGTCTCGACCGCCGCCGCCATGTGGTGGTGGTAGGAGATCGGCATCCCCTGCCCCGCGCACCAATCGGCGAAATCGCTGATCTTGCGGCCATAGGCGGCCATCTCGGATTCGGTCAGCTTCGGCTTGGTCGCCAGCGGCGCCGAAGGCACGCCCTGGATCGACCGCGCGGTCTCGCCATAGACGATGCAGGGCGCGCCGGCGGCGATGAAGAATTCCATCTGCTGCGCGATGCGGTCCTTTTCCGCCTCGACGTCGCCGTCCAGCAAGAGGCCCGAGAACCAGCCGCCGCAGACCGAGATGCCATAGCGGTCGAGGATCGGCCCCAGTTCGGCCATGTCCATCGGAAAGCGCCGGCCGGTCTCCATGCCGGTGAAGCCGGCCTCGGAGGCCTGCCGCAGGCATTCCTCCAGGCTGACGTCGTCGGACAGTTCCGCCAGATCGTCATTCCACCACGCGATCGGGGCAATCCCAAGTTTCGCTTTCATTCTCATACACCTGCACGCTGCGCTTCGCGGATCTTTTCCTGTGCCGCACGCGCGGCACGGACAGTTTCGAAATTCGAGATCTCGGGCACGCCGACATCCCAGTCGGCATCCCCCGGCACCCATTTCCAGGCATCCGAGACGATCGAGATCACCGTCACCCCGTCATGGGCCAGCGCGTCCTGCATCGCGCCCTCCAGATCGGCCAGGCTTTCGGCCTTGACGGCGCGGGCGCCCATCGCCTCGGCATGTTTCACGAAATCGACATGCAGCGGGTTGTCGCGGTTCTGCACCCGGCAATCGGTCAGCAGGTTGTTGAAGCCCGGCACGCCCTTGGCCTGCTGCAGCCGGTTGATGACCGCGAAGCCGCCATTGTCGCAAACGACCACGACCATCCTGTGCCCGGTCAGCGCCGCCGAATAGATGTCCGAGTTCATCATCATGTAGGTGCCGTCGCCCAGCATGACGATGGGCGTGCCGCCGGTCGCGCCCGGCCCTTCCTGCGCCATGGCGCAGCCCCAGCCGGCCGCGATCTCGTAGCCCATGCAGGAAAAGCCGAATTCGCAATCGAAGGTGTTGGGGTTCTTGACCCGCCAGCCCTTGGTCACCTCGCCCGGCGTGCCGCCCGCCGCGGCGATCAGCGTGTCACTCGGCCCGGCGACCTTGTTCAGCACGCCCACGACCTGCGCATAGGACGGCACCAGCTCGTTGGTCGGCGCCTGATGGTCGTCCAGCAGCTTGTTCCATTCGGCGAACAGGATCTTGGCGCGTTTCATCAGCCCGGCATCGGCCGCGTACTCGCCAAGCGCCGCGTCCAACTCGCCGATGGTTTCCAGCGCATCCCCGACCACGGCCAGTGACCGATGCTTGACGGCATCGAAGCGCGCCGCATTGACCGAGATGAAGCGCGCATCCTCGGCGAAGGCCGTCCAGGAGCCGGTGGTGAAATCCTGCAGCCGGGTGCCGATGGCCAGGATCACGTCGGCCTCTTTCGCCAGCGCATTGGCCGAGGTCGAGCCGACGATGCCGATGGGTCCGGCATGGACCGGATGGTCATGGGTCAGCGCGCCCTTGCCCGCGATGGTCTCGACCACCGGGATGCCGCGCTTGGCGGCGAAATCGGCCAGGGCGTCCTCGGCCAGCGAATAGCGCACGCCGCCGCCCGAGATGATCAGCGGCTTTTTCGCCGTTTTCAGCAGCTCGGCCGCCGCCGCAACCGCATCGCGGTCGGGACGCGGGCGCGGGATCGACCAGACGCGCGGCTCGAAGAACACCTCGGGATAGTCATAGGCCAGTTCCTGCGTGTCCTGCGCCAGACCGATGAAGGCCGGGCCGCAATCGGCCGGGTCCAGCATGGTCGCCACCGCCTGCGGCAGCGACTGGATCAACTGCTCGGGCAGCGTGATGCGGTCCCAATAGCGCACGACCGATTTGAAGGCATCGTTCGCGGTGATGGTCGGGTCGCCGAAATGCTCGACCTGCTGCAACACCGGATCGGGCAGGCGATTCGCGAAGGTGTCGCCCGCGATCAGCAGCACCGGCAGGCGGTTCGCCATGGCGACGCCCGCCGCCGTCACCATATTCAGCGCCCCCGGCCCGATCGAGGTCGCAGCGACCATCAGCTGGCGGCGACGCTTGGCCTTGGCGAAGCCGATGGCGGCCAGCGCCATGCTCTGCTCGTTCTGGCCGCGCCAGGTCGGCAACTGGTCCTGCACCTGCTCCAAGGCTTCGGACAGGCAGGTCACGTTGCCATGGCCGAAGATGCCGAAGACGCCTGCGAACAGCGGAACGCGCTCGCCCTCGATCTCGGTGAACTGGTTGCAAAGGTAACGGACAAGGGCCTGGGCCATGGTCAGGCGCACGGTCTTGCGTGGCATCTCGCCTCCTCCTGCGGATGGTGTTTTCCGGACGATACGGAATGATGATTGACAATGCAAGTATGATGCAATGATTATTGCGAAATGAGCGTCGGGAGGAGCCATGACAGGAATCGCCATTCGTGGAGGAGGCGGCAGCGCCCTCATGCAGGCTGGAAATCAGGTCCTCGCGACATGCCAAGGAATAATCGGCGTCGCGTTTCTTCGAAACTGACCGCCAGGTCGCATTCGTTCGGTCGCCAAGAGGCGCGGGACCAAGCCAGGGAAATCGGATAAGCCAATGTATACACAATTCGGATTGTTCATCGACGGTAGCTGGACCCCCGGCACTGCCAGCGGAGAGGTCGTCTCTCCGGTTACCGAGAAACCGCTGGGGACCGTGCCGATGGCCACGGCGGACGACACCCGCGCGGCGCTGGATGCCGCCGCCCGCGCCCTGCCCCGCTTGCGCGAGATGGGCGGCTTCGCCCGCGCCGATGCACTGCACAAGGCCGCGGACGAAATGATTCGCCGCGCGGATGAGGCCGCGCGGATGATCTCGGCCGAGACCGGCAAGCCCATCGCGCAGGCGGGCCGGGAATGGGTGCTGGCCTGCGACCAGTTCCGCTGGTTTGCCGAGGAAGCGCGCCGCATCTATGGCCGCATCGTCGACAGCCGCGTCCCCGGCGGCCGGTTCGAGGTGACGCGCGAGCCGGTGGGCATCGTCGGCGCCTTTACCGCCTGGAACTTCCCGGCCGCCCTGCCCGCCCGCAAGCTGGCCCCGGCACTGGCCGCCGGCTGCCCGGTAGTGCTGCGCCCGTCCTCGCAGACGCCGGGCGTGGCGATGGTGATGGTCGATTGCCTGCGCGCCGCCGGCCTGCCCGACGGCGCGGTGAACCTGGTCGTCGGCTCGACCGGCGCAACCTATGCGCCGATCATGGCCGACAGCCGGGTGCGCAAGGTCAGCCTGACCGGCTCGACCCGCGTCGGCCAGCAGATGATCCGCGATGCCGCCGATACGGTGAAGAAGGTCAGCATGGAACTGGGCGGCAATGCGCCGCTGATCATCCATGACGACGCCGATCTGGAAACCGCGCTGGACCTGACCGTGCCGACCAAGTTCGCCAATTGCGGGCAGGTCTGCGTCACCCCCGACCGGATCTTCGTCCATGACAGCCTGCACGACGCCTTCGTGGACGGCTTCGTGTCGCGCACGGCGCAGATCAAGCTGGGCGACGGGCTGGACCCGGGCACCGGCATGGGGCCGCTGATCAATGGCGCCCGTCTGGCCGAGATCGAATCCATCGTCGCCGATGCCGTCCGCGCTGGCGCGACGCTTGCCCATGGCGGCAAGCGCCCGGCGCATCTGAACAGCGGCTTCTTCTTCGAGCCGACCGTGCTGACCGATGTCACCGACGACATGAAGGTCTTTGCCGAGGAGAATTTCGGTCCCATCGCCGCCATCACCCGCTTCTCGACCGAGGACGAGGTGATCGCCCGCGCCAACGCATCGGACATGGGCCTGTCCGCCTATGCCTTCACCCGCTCGCCCGACCGGGCGCGGCGCATGGCGGCGGGGCTGAAGGCCGGCATGGTCGGCATCAACAGCTTCGCGCTGGCGGCCTCCGAGGCGCCTTTCGGCGGCACCAACCATTCCGGCATGGGCCGCGAGGGCGGCATCGAGGGGATCGAGGATTACCTCGACACCAAGCTCGCGCAGATCGTGTTCTGAGGGGAGGAAACGCGATGTTCACCAACAAGCTGAAACAACACTGGGCCGAGGGCCGCCCCGCGATCAACGGCTGGCTGTCCATCGGCAACCCGCTGACCGCCGAGATCATGGCGGCGCAGGGCTATGACAGCATCACCATCGACGCCCAGCATGGCGCGCTGGACTACAGCGCCGTGCTGCCGATGTTGCAGGCGATGCGGGCATCCGGCGTGACGCCGATGGTCCGCGTGCCCTGGCGCGAGCCGGGCGCGATCATGAAGGCGCTGGACGCCGGCGCGCAGGGCATCATCTGCCCGATGGTCAACTCGGCCGAGGAGGCGGCGGAATTCGTCAGCTACATGCGCTATCCGCCGCATGGCCAGCGCAGCTTCGGCCCGACCCGCGCCACCTTCGCCTATGGCGGCTATGGCGTGGCGGCGAACGATCAGGTGCTTGCGCTGGCGATGATCGAAACCCGGCAGGGCATGGACAACCTGGACGCCATCGCGGCGACGCCGGGCCTTGACGGGATCTATGTCGGCCCGGCGGACCTGACGCTGGGCACCCAGGAAGGCCGCCTGCCCCCCGGCTTCGACCGCGAAGAGCCCGAGATGGTCGCTTTGCTGCACCGGATCAAGGACGCCTGCAAGGCGAACGGCATCCGCGCCTGCATCCATTGCGGCACGCCGGAATATGCCGCCAAAGCCATCGGCTGGGGGTTCGACCTGACCACGGTCGGCGGCGACACCCGCCTGCTGGCGGGCGCGGCCAGCGCCTCGGTCGCGTCCTGGCGCGACCTGACCGGCTCCGCCCCCGCCTCTGCCACGAAAGGAGCCTATTGATGCCGCATCTTCTTGTTGCCGGAAAGCTGCATCCCGCGGGCGAGGCCTTGCTGCGCGAACTTCCCGCCCGCGGCATCACCGTGGATTATGTCGAGGAAATCTCGGAACCCTCCTATGCGCCGCTGATCCACAAGGCCGATGCGCTGGTGATCCGCACCCAGCCGCTGTCCGCCGCCACCGTGGCGCTGGCCGAAAGGCTGAAGGTCGTCTCGCGCCACGGCGTCGGCTACGATGCCGTCGATCTGAACGCGCTGAACACCCGCGGCATTGCCCTGACCATCGTCGGCGACGTGAATTCGATCTCGGTCGCCGAACATGCGATGATGCAATTGCTGGCCGGGGCCAAGCGCGTGCTGCTGGCCGACCGCGCGGTGCGCGAGCCCGGGCTATGGGGCTGGCGCAACCGGCTGGAGCAGCAGGAAATCTCGGGCAAGAACCTGCTCATCATCGGCTATGGCCGCACCGGGCAGCGCCTTGCCCGCATGGCCGCCGGGTTCGAGATGACGGTCCGCGCCCATGACCCCTATCTCTCGCGCAAGGGCTGGCCCGAAGGTCCGGTGGCCGAGATCGCCGACCTGGACGAGGGGCTGGCCTGGGCCGATTGCATCTCGATCCATGTGCCCAAGGCCGACAAGCCGGTGCTGGGGGCAAACGAGATCGCACGGATGAAGCCCGGTGTCGTCCTTGCCAATACGGCGCGCGGCGGCGTGGTGGACGAGGCGGCACTGGCCGAGGCATTGGCCTCGGGTCAGGTCGGTGCCGCCGGGGTGGATGTCTTCGACGACGAGCCGCCCAATGCTTCACCCTTGTTCGACCAGCCGACCGCGGTGCTGTCGCCCCATATCGCCGGGCTGACCGCCGAATGCGGCGAACGCATGGCCATCGCCTCGATCCGGAACGCGATCGACTATCTGGACGGCACGGTTGACCACGCTCTCATCGTCAATCCGACTTTCGCCCATGCTTGAGAAACTGCACCGCTGGCTTGCGGCTTTCTGTGACGAGGTCGCGCAGACGACGCTTCTCCGCTACGGCGGAGGAGCCCTTCTGACAGATCTGCCCCGGCGCTTGGGACAAGACCTGCTGGAACCGCGTGGACGGACTGCGTCCGAGCATCCGCACCCTGCTGCCAAACCCCCGTCAATCGGCTCTCGCATCCGCCATCTGGATGGCAATTGAGCCCCGCTTCAGTTCAAATCGGATAAAATCCATGTCTGACAAACCCATCCTGCGTATCGGCCTGATCGGCACCGGCTTCATGGGCAAGGCCCATGTCTTCGGCTTCGCCAGCGCACAGAAGGTCTTCGACCTGCCCTATCGGCTGGAGCTTCACACGGTCGCCGATGTCACCGAGGACGCCGCCGCCCGTGCCGCCGCCGATTTCGGCTTCGCCCATGCCACCGCCGACTGGCGCAGCATGGTCGCGGACCCTCAGATCGACGTGATCGACATCACCGCCCCCAACGCGCTGCACAAGGAGATGGCGCTGGCCGCCATTTCCGCCGGCAAGCACGTCTATTGCGAAAAGCCGCTGGCGCCGCTGGCCTCGGATGCGCGCGAGATGGCGGATGCGGCCACGGCCAAGGGCGTCAAGACCCAGGTCGGCTTCAACTATCTCTGCAACCCGATGCTGCGGCTTGCGCGCGAGATGATCGCGGCGGGCGAGCTGGGCGAGATCCGCGGCTATCGCGGGCTGCATGCCGAGGATTACATGGCCGATCCTGCGGGGCCGTGGACCTTCCGCCACGACCCGGCGGGTGGCGGCGCGCTGGCTGATATCGGCAGCCATGCGCTGGCCACGGCGGAATTCCTGCTTGGCCCGATCACCGAAGTGATGGGCGATTGCATCACGATGATCGGCCAGCGCCCCGACGGCCAGGGCGGCACCCGCGCGGTCGAGGTCGACGACGTGGGCCGCGCCTTCCTGCGCTTCGCCAATGGCGCGCAAGGCTCCATCGAGGGCAACTGGATCGCGACGGGCCGCAAGATGCAGCATGATTTCGAGGTTTATGGCACCAAGGGCGCGCTGGCCTTCAGCCAGGAACGCTTCAACGAACTGCATTTCTACTCGACCGCCGACGCCCCCGGCCGGCGCGGCTTCCGCCGCATCGAGGCGAGCCCCGACCACCCGCCCTATGGCCGCTTCTGCGTCGCCCCCGGCCATCAGATCGGCTTCAACGACCTGAAGGCCATCGAGATCGAAGGCTATCTGCGCGCCATCGCCGGCGAGATCCCCGAGCCTTTCGGCTTCGCGGCCGGTTTGCGGATCCAGCACCTGGTCGAGACGATCCAGCGCTCCTCCGCCGCGCGGCAATGGATGGCCGTCACGGCCTGAGAAACCGCTGCCGCCTCCCTCCCCGCGGCATCGGCTGGGGCACTTCCTCGCCCCCTACCAGGGCGCCCGACCATGTGTCGGGCGTCCAGCCTGGAAAGGGATTTTCCAGCGCAAGAATGCCCCTTTGGCCCCGCCGCCGACCAATACCAGCGAAGACGAAACCGCCATCCACGCCAAGGCCGGAACCATCGAGATCATTCTCGCGATGCCGGGAACGAAGATCGACGCAAAGGCTCTGAGGATGGGATCGAATAAGCCCAAAGCAGGGGCTTGGCTCCTTGCAATATCTGTTGCAATGATGGCATCAGAGGAACACCATGCCAGTAAGCCACCCGCCACAAGATTACGAAGAACTGATCCGGCTGATCCATGATCGCCACGATCAGATGAGCAAGACCTATCAGCGAATTTCGGTCTACCTGACTCAGAATCCGAACGAGGTCGCCGTCCATTCGGTCAACGCGATCGGTGAGCGCTGCGGCATTCACGCCTCAAGCTTCGTGCGCTTCGCGCAATCCCTGGGCTACAAGGGCTTCAAGGAACTGCAAGGCCTGTTCCAGAAGCGCCTGGCCACCGCCGCGCCGGGTTTCGAGGCCCGCGTCAAGGCGCTGACAACCGAACTGAAAGGCGCGGGCGATCCCACCGAGATCGGCTTCCTGCGCGATCTGGTGGTGCGCGACATCGCCTCGCTCCAGCAATTGCTGGACGAGGTGAACCCCGAGGACCTGGCGCTGGCCGCCGACCTGCTGGACCGTGCCGACATCATCTATCTGGTCGGCCAGCTGCGTTCCTCGCCGGTCGTCGAACTGCTGCGCTATGTGCTGACCATGCTGGGCAAGCGCTGCGTGCTGCTGGACCCCGGCGGCGGCTTAGCCACGCATATGGGCCGCACGATCCGCAAGACCGACGTGCTGCTGGCGGTCTCGTTCCGCTTCTATGCCAACGAGGTGGTGAATGTGGTCGAGGAAGCGGGCCAGAAGGGCATCGACATCATCGCCATCTCGGACAGCACGCTGTCGCCCTTGGCGCGGTGGGCGCGGGTGCTGTTCCCGGTGCCCGAGCATGATTACACCTTCTCGCGCTCGCTGGCCGCGCCGATGTGCCTGGCGCAGGCGCTGGTCGTTGCCGTGGCCGCCCGCGTGCAGCACAATGACGAGGATCCGCGCATCCCGACCGTGACCGGAACCTAGAGCCCGGCCAGCCCGTCCCATAAGCGGGCGGCAACCGGACGCGCGCCGGCCGGTGCGGCGCCGTGCTCCGTTCCGACAAGCGCGCGCATCACAAGGCCAGAGAAACCCGTCCCACGACCAGGAGAACCGCCGAGTCCGAGGCCAGTTCCGCGCTGGCCCAGCCGATCCCCATGCCCGCGATGGCTCTGGGCATGATCCGACGCATGATCTGCCAATCGACCTAAGCCCGCCAGCTTGCCACGCCGACCACGTCCATCACCACCAGCACCGGCAGCAGGATCGCCCCTCCTCACCGGCGGCATGACCAGCGCCATTAGCGGCACGCCCTAGCAGGCCCATGCCGCCGAGGCCGCCCAGCGCGACGGCCAGCGCGGTCGCGGCCAGTTCGGGCGGCGATGCGAAGCTGACATTTCCTCGAACGAACAGAGCTTTTCGGGATCGGGACAGCCGCCAAGACCGCTTAGAGGCCCGCGCCTTCGGGCTGATCGGCCAATCGGCATGACTGCCAGCTTCCTCCCAGCGCGTTGGATCGAATGGCTGCCTGGATGAAGGCCACGCCCGCCGCGCCCTCCTCCAGCCCCGGATAGGCAAGCAAGCCCTCGGGCAGGCCGCGCCCGTCGCGGCGCGCCTCGATGGCGATGGCGAATTCCTCGTAGAGATTGCCCCAGGCGTCCGACAGCGCCTCGGGATGGCCGCGCGGCATGTGGATGAAATGCGCGGCGTCCGACAGGACCCCGGCGCCATGTCCGCGAGAGATGCGGATATGCGGCGCGTTGAAGGGCCGGTGATGCAGGTATTCCGGGTTCTCCTGATCCCATTCCAGCGTGCCTTCCGTCCCCGAGATACGGATGCGCAGCCCGCAGCTTGCCCCCGCCGCCGCCTGCGAGATCAGCAGCGTGCCGGGCACGCCGCCCTCGAACCGGCAGGTCATGAAGGCGGTATCCTCAAGCGGCTGCTCGGCGCCCAGGCGATGGAACTCGGCCCGCAATTCGGTCATGTGCAGGCCCGAGACGAACTCGGCCAGATGGTGCGCATGGGTGCCGATATCTGCGGTCGTCGCGGCACCGCCGACCTTGGCCGGGTCCTGCCGCCAGGGCGTGCCGGACCAGGCGGCGTCCGCCGGCAGCAAGGCCAGTTCCTGAAAATACTCGACATGGATCTGGGTGACCTTGCCGATGGCCCCCTCGCGCAGCATCTGCCGGGCCTGCCGCACCATCGCATGGGCCGCGTAGGCATAGGTCACGCCAAAGACCAGGCCCGTCTCGCGCTGCTTCTCGATCAGCGCCCGCGCCTCGTCCAGGGTATTGACCAGCGGCTTGTCGCAGATCACGTCGATGCCCGCATCCATGAAGGCCTCGGCGACCGGGAAATGCAGGTGGTTCGGCACGGTGATCGCCACTGCGTCGATGCCATCCGGTCGCGCCGCCTCGGCCTGCGCCATCTCGCGCCAGTCGGTATAGCTGCGGTCCGGGTCCAGCCCCCATTCCGCGCCCGAAGCCTTGGCCACATCGGGACGTGAGGACAGCGCCCCCGCCACGACCTGCCAGCGATCCGACAGCCGCGCGCCACGCGCATGGACCTGGCCGATAAAGGCGCCTGCACCGCCGCCCACGACCCCAAGGCGCAGTTTCCGGCCTGCGGCGGGGAAAGCCCCCGCGCGGTTCGCATTCTCTGACATCGCTTCCTCCTCCCGATGATTCCCATCCCGCTGGTGCAATATAAAGCGCAGCTTTGAAAGAATGACAATATATATTGCATTACCTTGGAATCGGTGCCCGGACCGGTATCCTGAACGGTATCCTGAACGGCATCGCCCGGCGCTCGCCGCGGGTGAGGCGCTTGCCCACATGGTCAGGTCGATCACGCCGTCGAACTGCCCCTGCGCGATCGGCGCTTCCATCGTGCAGCCGTCCGCACCACCCCTTCGACAGCCTTGGGCGCCACGCCAAGGCAGCATGGCGCGCACAGGATGCGAGGACTGGGCAGTTGCCCGATCCAAACTGTATTTCAGCACGGATGACTCATAGCTTCATGTCGCAGCAAGGCGGAACTATTTACTAGTATGCAAGTATGCTATAAAGCCGGCCAAGGGAGAGAATCATGACAGCGCAACCCAATCTCGATTTCACCACCTCGACCGCACCACAGGTCTATGACTGGTTGCGGGACGAGATCCTGCGCGGGGATCTGCCGCCCGGCGCACGGCTGAGCGAGGTCGAGATCGGCAAGCGTATCGGCGTCAGCCGCCAGCCCGTGCGCGAGGCCTTCATCCGCCTGACCACCGAAGGGCTGGCCGAGGTCCGCCCGCAGCGCGGGACCTATATCAGCCGGATCTCGCTTTCGGCCGTGCTGTCGGCGCGGCTGATCCGCGAGGCAGTCGAAAGCGATCTGGTCCGCATGATCGCCCCCGACATCGACGCCGACGCAATCGCGCGGCTGGACCATGAGATAGCCGCGCAGCGCAAGGCCGTCGAGGCGGGTGATTCCGACAGTTTCGTGCGACTGGACGATGTCTTTCACCACCTGCTTGCCGTGCTGGCCCAGCAAGAGGCCGTCTGGACCGTGCTGGAGGGGCTGAAGTCGCAGATGAACCGCCTGCGCTATATCACCGCCCGCACCTTCGACATCCAGAAGCTGATCGGCCAGCATGCCGACATCGTCGAGGGCCTGCGCCGACGCGACCCGACCCTGGCCGAACAGGCCATGCGCCGCCACCTGCGCGAGCTGCTGAACGACCTGCCCGAGCTCGCGCGCAATCATCCCGAACTATTCATTCCCTGACACAACCCCGGAGGAGACCATGACCAAACTGAACCGCCGTCAATTCACGGCACTGGCCGCTGCCGGCCTGATCGCGGCCCCCGCCCTGCGCGCCTCGGCCGCCGAGGCCGAGGTCACGCTGAAGCTGGGCCACCTGGCCAACGAACAGAACAGCTGGCACAAGGCCGCGCTGAAATTCGGCGAGGAACTGGCGCGGCTGACCGAGGGTCGCGTCCAGGTCCAGGTCTTTGCCAATGAATCGCTGGGCAAGGAAATCGACCTGATCAACGGCATGCAGCTTGGCACCGCCGACATGACCATCACCGGCGAAAGCCTTCAGAACTGGTCGCCCATGGCGGCGCTGCTGGCGGTGCCCTATGCTTATCCCACGCTGGAAAAGATGGACGAGGTCGCCGCGGGCGAGATCGGCAAGCAGATCGAGGCCGACATCATCGCCAAGGCGCAGATCCGGCCGATCGGCTATTTCGCCCGCGGCCCGCGCAACGTGACCTCGAACCGCGAGATCAGGACGCCCGCAGACCTCAAGGGATTGAAGCTGCGCGTGCCGAACGTGCCGCTTTTCGTCAAGACCTGGGAGGCGCTGGGCGCCGCGCCCACGCCGATGGCCTTCGGCGAGGTCTTCACCTCGTTGCAGAACGGCACCATCGACGCGCAGGAAAACCCGCTGGCGCTGATCGAATCGGCGAATTTCAACGAAGTGCAGAAATTCCTGAACAAGACCGAGCATGTGCGGTCCTGGATCTACCTGACGATTTCCGAACTGACCTGGGCCAAGCTGTCGGAAGCCGACCAGCAGGCCGTGCTGGAGGCGGCGAAGACCGCGCAGGCGCATGAGCGCGAGCTGTTCCTGGCCGACGAAGAGCGCTTGGCCAAGGTGCTTCAGGACAAGGGCATGACCTTCGTGGACAGCGACAAGGCCGCCTTCGCCGCCGCCTCGCGCGAGGCGGTGCTGGCCAATGTCGGCGCCGAGATCAAGCCGGTGGTCGAGCAGCTTTTCGCCGAACAGGACTGATCCTTTCCATGACGGGCGGCCGGGGGCAGACCCGGCCGCATCCATTCCCCCGGGCCGGCTCGCGGCGGCACCGGCAGCGAGGCTATACGCCAAGGAGGAGGACATGACCGCGATCATGCAAACTTTGCGCATCGTGCTGCGCATCGGCACCGGGCTGTCGTTCCTGGTGCTGATCGGCGCCGTGACGGTGCAGGTGGTCGGGCGCAGCTTCATCGGCAGCTCTCCGGTCTGGACCGAGGAACTGACCCGCTTCGCGCTGCTGTATCTGGCGGGCTTCGGCACCGGGCTGGCGCTGTTCACCGGCGATCTGGTGAACGTCGACCTGGTCAGCGAGGCGATGCCGGGGCGCTGGCCCTGGGTGCTGCGGCTGGCCTCGGCCGTGGCGGTGCTGGCCTTCTGCCTGCCGCTGATCGGCCCGGCATGGCGCTTCACGAAGATCGGCGCGATCCAGACCTCGCCGGCGATGGGCCTGCCGATGAACTACGTCCATGGCAGCGCCCTGCTGCTGCTGGTCATGCTGGCCGTCGCCGCGGTGCTGCGCATCGTCGGAATGCTGGCCGGCGCCACCGACGGCAAACCCGAACATCTGGTGGGAGAAAGCGAATGAGCCTTGCAATCCTGGGCATTGTCTTCGTCCTTGGCCTGATCATCGGCATGCCGGTGGCGGTCACTTTGGGCCTGTCCTCGCTGGCCTATCTGCTGATGCAGGGCATCCCGCTGGTCGTGGTCCCGCAGAAGATGTTCGCGGGCATGGACAGCTTCGTGCTGCTGTGCATCCCCGGCTTCATCCTGGCCGGGAACCTGATGAATGGCGGCGGCATCACCGGGCGCATCATCCGTTTCGCGCAGGCCATGGTCGGCTGGATCCGGGGCGGGCTGGCGCAGACCAACGTCGCCTCGTCCATGCTGTTCGGCGGCATCTCGGGCACGGCAGTCGCGGATGCGGCATCGATCGGCGGCATGATGATCCCCGGCATGAAGAAGGCGGGCTATCCGGCCGATTTCTCGGCGGCAGTCACGGCGGCATCCTCGACCGTGGGGCCGATCATCCCGCCCTCGGTGCCGATGATCATCGTGGGCTCGCTCTCGGGGATCTCGGTCGGCAAGATGTTCATCGCCGGCGCCATCCCGGGCGTGCTGATGGGCCTCGCCATGATGGTCACCACCTATATCATCGCCGTGCGGCGCGATTTTCCGCGCCAGGCGTGGCAGGGCTGGGGCGAGCTGGGTTCGTCCTTCCTGGGCGCGTTCTGGGCGCTGGCCATGACCGGACTGATCGTCGGCGGCATGCTGTCGGGCTTCGTCACGCCGACGGAAACCGCCGTGGTCGCCTCGATCTACGCCATCGTCGTCGGCGCCTTCATCTATCGCGAACTGCCGCTGAAGCTGGTGCCGAAGATCGTCGTGGACAGCGCGGTCGGTTCCGCCGGCATCCTGTGCCTTGTCGGCACGGCGAATGTCTTTGGCTGGATCCTGGTCAGCGAACAGATCCCGCAGATGATCGCGGATTCGGTGCTGTCGATCACCACCAACAAGTTCCTGGTGATCCTGCTGATCAATATCGTCCTGCTGCTGGTCGGCATGTTCATGGAGACCATCGCCGCGCTGATCATCCTGTTCGTGCCGCTGTTGACGCTGGCGCAAGGCGTGGGAATCGAGCCACTGCATTTCGCGGTCTTCATGGTGCTGAACCTGATGATCGGGCTGACCACGCCCCCGGTCGGGATCTGCATGTTCATCTGCGCCAACATCGCCCGGCTGCCGCTGGGTCCGGTGATCCGCGCGCTGGTGCCCTATCTGGTCACCAACATCATCGTGCTGCTGCTGGTGTCCTATATCCCGGCGATCAGCACCTGGCTTCCCTCCCTGATGGACAAGTAAGATGACACAGGAAATCGCCTGCCGCCTTTACGCGGCCCATGACCTGCGGGTCGACCCCCTGCCCGAGCCCGAGCCGCAGGACGGCGCCGCCCTGATCCGCGTCGCCCGCGGCGGGATCTGCGGATCGGACCTGCATTATTACCACGATGGCGGCTTCGGCCCCATCCGGGTGCAGCAGCCGATCATCCTCGGCCACGAGGCCGCCGGCGTGGTCGAGGCCGCGCCGCAGGGCTCTGGCCTGCGGGTGGGGCAGCTGGTCTCGCTTTCGCCCTCGCGCCCCTGCGGTGCATGCGAATACTGCGCGGCGGGAAAAGAGCGCCATTGCCTGAGCATGCGCTTCAACGGCTCGGCCTATCGTTTCCCGCATGAGAACGGCTTTTTCCGTAACCGGCTTTATCATCCGGTCAACCAGTGCCTGCCGCTGCCCGATGGCGCGACTGCCGAGGCCGCGGCAGGAGCCGAGCCGCTGTCGGTCTGCCTGCATGCGCTGAGCATGGGGCCGGACCTGCGGGGGCAGCGCGTTCTGGTCACCGGGGCGGGGCCGATCGGCGCGATCTGCACCGCCTTGGCTCGGCTGCGCGGCGCGGCGGAAATCGTGGTGACGGATGTGCAGGACTTCACGCTGGACGTCGCCCGCCGCATGGGCGCCGACCGGGTGGTGAACGTCGCCAACGACCCCGAGGGGCTGGCCGATTACGCGCAGGGCAAGGGCCAGATCGACGTGGTCCTGGAATGCTCGGCCAACCCCCACGCCATCGCGCAGGCCATCGGCGTCACGCGGCCCGAGGGCACCGTGGTCCAGATCGGCGTCGGCGGCACCGTGCCGCTGCCCCTGAACCTGATCGTCAGCAAGGAACTGCGCCTTGTCGGCACCCACCGCTTCGACCGCGAATTTCCCGAAGCCGTGCGGATGATCGGCGCGGGCGAGATCGACCTGTCGCCGATGGTCACGCAGGTCATCCCGGCGGCCGAGGCGCAGCGCGCTTTCGACCTGGCGGGGGACCGGTCGCAGGCCGTCAAGGTGCAGCTGGATTTCGGGGCCTGAGACCGATGCCGGTGATCACCGAAATCGAGGATTTGCGCCGCCTTCACCAGCGGCGCGTCCCGCGCATGTTCTACGATTACGTCGATGTCGGCGCCTGGACGGGCGGCACCTATCGCGCCAACCGCGACGATTTCGAAAGGATCCTGTTCCGTCAGCGCGTTGCCCGCAATATCGAGGCCCGCAGCCTGGCCTCCACCATGCTGGGCCAGCCGGTCTCGATGCCGGTGGCACTTGCCCCGGTCGGATTGCTGGGCATGCAGCACCCGGACGGCGAGATCCACGCCGCCCGCGCCGCGCAAGCTGCCGGCGTGCCCTTCACGCTGTCCACCATGTCGATGTGTTCGCTCGAGGACATCGCCCAGGCGACCGGGGCGCCGTTCTGGTTCCAGCTCTACACCCTGCGGGACGAGGAGTTCCTGGACAATATCCTGGAGCGCGCCCGCCGCGCCGGGGTGACGGCGCTGGTGCTGACGCTGGACCTGACCATCCAGGGCCAGCGCCACAAGGACCTGAAGAACCGCATGACCGCGCCGCCCAAGCTGACGGTCGCGAACCTGATCAATATCGCGATGCATCCGCGTTGGGCGCTGGGGATGCTGGGGACGAAGCGGCGCAGCTTCGGCAATATCGTCGGCCATGCGCGCGGCGTGGACAGCCTGGGCGACCTGATGGACTGGACCTCGCGCCAGTTCGACCAGAGGCTGGACTGGGGCCGGGTGGAACAGATCATCCGCAAATGGGGCGGCCCGGTGATCCTGAAGGGCATCAACGACCCCGAGGACGCCCGCCGCGCCATCGACACCGGCGCCGATGCGATCCTGGTCTCGAACCATGGCGGGCGGCAACTGGACGGCGCGCCCTCGACCATCCGCGCCCTGCCGGCGATTCGCCGCGCGGTCGGGCCGGACTATCCGCTCTATCTCGACAGCGGCATCCAGTCGGGACAAGAGGCGCTGAAGGCCATCGCCTGCGGCGCGAACGGCGTCTTCGTCGGCCGCGCCTTCACCTATGGCCTTGGCGCGATGGGGCAAAAGGGCGTCGAAGCCGCGCTTGCCATCATCCGCCGCGACATGGACATCACCATGGCGCTGTGCGGCGTCAATGACATCAAGGACTTCGGTCCCGGCTGCCTATGGTCCGACGACCCCGGCAAACCCTCAGCATAAGGAAAACGAGATGCGACATACCTGGCGCTGGTTCGGTCCCAAGGACCGCGTTTCGATCGACGACATGATGCAGGCGGGCGTGCAGGGCGTGGTCACCGCGCTGCACCACATCCCCACCGGCGCGATCTGGTCCCCCGAGGAGATCGCCCGCCGGCAGGCCGATCTGGCGGTGATGACCGACGGCGCACCTTCGGGCCTGAAATGGGAGGTGGTGGAAAGCCTGCCGGTCAGCGAGGCGATCAAGACCCAGACCGGCGACTGGCGCGCCCATGTCGAGAACTGGATCACCTCGATGCGGAACCTGCGCGAGGCGGGGATCGAGGTTCTTTGCTACAACTTCATGCCGGTGCTGGACTGGACCCGCACCGACCTGGCCTGGCGGCGCCCGAACGGCGCCCGCTGCATGCGCTTCGACTTCACCGACTTCGCCGCCTTCGACATCCATATCCTGCGGCGCAAGGGCGCGGCCGAGGACTTCCCCGAGCAGATCCGCGACGAGGCCGCCTGCCGCTTCGCCGCCATGGACGAGGCCCGGCGCGAACAGCTTGCCGGCAACGTGGTCTTCGGCCTGCCGGGCGCGGCCGAGAATTTCAGCCTGCAAGACGTGCGCGAGTTGCTGGACACCTATGCCCCGGTGACGGACGCGGTGCTGCGCGGCAATTTCCACGCCTTCCTGGAACAGGTCGCCCCGGTCGCGCAGGAGATCGGCATGCGGCTCTGCTGCCATCCCGACGATCCGCCCTTCCCGCTTCTGGGCCTGCCGCGCGTGATGTCCACCGAGGCGGATTATGCCGAGCGCATGGCCGCCGTGGACCTGCCGGCGAACGGCATCACGCTCTGTTCGGGCTCGCTCGGGGCGCGGCCGGACAACGACCTGCCGGGCATGATGGAGCGGCTGGGCGAGCGGGTGCATTTCCTGCACCTGCGCAACGTGCGCCGCGACAGCGACGCGATCCGCGGTTCCTTCTTCGAGGACGAACATCTGGGCGGCCAGACCGACATGGTGGCGCTGGTTGCCGCCGTGCTGCGCGAAGAGGCCAGGCGCCGCGCGGCCGGCCGTGCCGATTGGACGATCCCGATGCGCCCTGATCACGGCCAGGACATCCTGGACGACATCGGCCGCGACGGCCAACCCGGCTATCCCGCCATCGGCCGGCTCAAGGGCCTGGCCGAGCTGCGCGGGGTCGAAATGGCACTGAACCACAGGGCGCAGGCATGACCCGGCGGCTGACCAGTCTTGACGACTTGCCCGCCGCTGTCGAGCGCCCGCGCTATGACCGTGCGGCGCATGGCTTCGGCATCCTGCACCTGGGGCTGGGCGCCTTCCACCGCGCCCATCAGGCGGTCCATACCGAGGACGCGCTGGGTGCCGAGGGCGGCGACTGGCGCATCCTCGGCGCCAACCTGCGCAGCCGCGAGGTGCCGGATGCGATGAACGCGCAGAACGGGCTCTATACCGTGCTGGAACGGTCCGAACAGGAGCGCGCCCGCGTGATCGGCGCGCATGGCCCGGCCATTGGCGGCGATGCGGCGGCGATCCTGCGCGCGGCCTGCGATCCTGCCATCCGCATCGTCTCGCTGACCGTCTCGGAAAAGGCCTATGGCATCGACCGCGCCGCGATGGATGCCGATGCAGCCCATCCCGCCGTCGCCGCCGACCTGGCCAATCCGCAGGCCCCGCAGGGCGTGCTGGGCCTCATCACCGCCGCGCTGGCTGCCCGCCGCGCCGCGGGGGCCGCGCCCTTCACCGTGCTGTGCTGCGACAACCTGCCCGATAACGGCGCCCTGCTGCGCGCGGGCGTGCTGGGCTTTGCCCGGCGCAGCGATCCGGCGCTGGCGGCGTGGATCGCGGAGGACGTGGCCTTCCCCGCGACCATGGTGGACCGCATCACCCCGGCCACGACCGACAGGACGCTGGCCGATGTCGAGGCCCTGACCGGCCACCGCGATCTGGCCTGCGTCGAGACCGAGCCCTTCAGCCAATGGGTGATCGAGGACCATTTCCCGCAGGGCCGCCCCGCATGGGAGGCCGGCGGCGCCGAATTCGTCCGCGACGTGCGCGCGCATGAGGCGATGAAGCTCAGGATGCTGAACGGCAGCCATTCGCTGATGGCCTATGCCGGGCAGATGCTGGACCTGCCCCATATCCGCGAGGCGGTCGCCGACCCGGCGCTGGCCGCGCTGGTGCGCCGCCACATGCGCGCGGCGGGGGCGACGCTGCCCACGGGTGCCGGGCTGGACGTCGCGGCCTATGCCGATGCGCTTATGCGGCGCTTCGCCAATCCCGCCATCGCCCACCAGACCCGCCAGATCGCCATGGACGGCACCGAGAAGCTGCCGCAGCGCTGGTTCGCCCCGGCCTCCGAACTGCCGGCGCGGGGCGGCGACGCGCGGCCCTATGCCTTCGCCACGGCGGTCTGGCTGGCCTGGCTGGCCGGGCTTGCCACCCGCAGCGAAACCCCGGACGACCCGCGCGGCCCGGCGCTGCTGGACCTGGCCCGCGCCGCGGGCGAGGACGACGCGGCGCTGGTCCGTTCGATCCTGGATCTGCCGGGCCTCGCGCCCGCATCGCTGGCGGGCAATGCGGGCTTCACCGAAGCGGTCCGGCAGGCGCTGTCCCGCATCCGCAGCGCCGGCCTGCGCGCCGCCATGCAGGCGGAGCTTGCGCCATGAGCGGGCGCATCCTCTCTATCGGCGAGGCGATGGTCGAGCTTTCGGGCGCGGGCCAGCCCGACCTCTGGCGGCTGGGCATCGCCGGCGATACGCTGAACACCGCCTGGTATCTGCGCCACCTGCTGCCCCCGGACTGGGAGGTCGGCTATTGCAGCCGGGTCGGACAGGGCGAGTTCTCGCAGCGCATGATCGACTTCCTTGAGGCCGAAGGCATCGACGCCCGCCATGTCAGCCGCGACCCCCAGCGCGAAATCGCGCTTTACGCCATCTCGCTGAAGGATGGCGAGCGCAGCTTCAGCTATTGGCGCGACAATTCGGCGGCCAAGCGGCTGGCCGACGATCCGGCGACGCTGGCCTCGGCGCTGGCCGGGGTCGGCATCGCCTATTTCTCGGGCATCACCCTGGGCATCCTGCCCGAGGCGGGGCGCGAGGCGCTGATCCGGGCGCTGGCGCGGGCGCGCGCGACGGGCACGCAGGTGGTCTTCGACCCGAACCTGCGGCCCCGGCTGTGGCCCGATACCGCCGCCATGTGCCGCAAGATCGAGGCGGCGGCGGCCGTCGCCGACCTGGTCCTGCCCAGCTTCGGCGATGAGCACGCATTTTTCGGAGATGCCGATCCGCAAGCCACGGTGGCGCGCTACCTGGCGCGCGGCGCAAGGCAGGTGGTGGTCAAGGCGGGCGGCAACCCGGTGCATTACGGCGGCGACGAGGGCGCCGGGGTGGTCGATGGCCTGCGGCGCGAGGTGCCGGTGGACACGACCTCGGCGGGCGACAGTTTCAATGCGGGCTATCTGGCGGCGCGGCTGAACGGGGCGGACATCCCGGCCGCCATCCGCCGCGCCCATGAACTGAGCCGCAAGGTCATCCTGCATCCCGGCGCGCTGGTGCGGGACGCGGTGGACGGCCGCAGCCCGCAGCCCTCGCGCCCTGCCGATGGGTGAGTCGAACCGCGAATAGCAAAGCCATAGATCGAGAGTTCCCGACCCGGCATCCCCTAGCTCCGACGGGCCGCATGCTGGTGCCCCGCCCCCCGACCCCCGGCCGTCATTCCACGGGGAACTGCCGGCACTATTCCCTGCGAAACCCGAGTTCGCGGGAAATCTCCATCGCCCCCTGCATCACCAAGGGCGTCAGGCTGGCCATGCGCTGATGGGACATGAAGGAGGTGACGCCCGCCACGCTGAGACCGGCGACGATATGTCCGTCGGCGCTTCGGATCGGAGCCGCGACGCAGCAGATCGACGGCTCGTTCTCTTCGATCTCCAGCGCATGGCCCTTTGCCTTGTAGTCGCGCATCGCCGCCAGATAATCGTCCCAGGGCAGAAAGCCCGGCGGCGGAACGGCCTGCGATATGACCTCCGCGTGGGCCAGCGAATAGAGGCGGGCCCATTCGGCTTCCGACAGGTCCAGCATCTGCGCCTTGCCCGTGCCCGTATTGGCCATGGGCTTGCGCAGCCCCACGCGCGAGCGCATCTCCAGCCCCTTGGTGCCCGAGATCTTTTCCACATACATGATCTCGTCGCCTTCCCGCACGCTGAGGTGGATCGTTTCGCCCGTCTGCTGCGACAGCCGCTCCAGCACGGGACGGGCCAGGGCGGTCAGCGGCATCTGCGACAAGGCGATCGCGCCCAGTTCGATCAGCCGCGCCCCAAGCACATAGCCGCGCCCTTCCACCCGCCGCACGAAACCCGTCTTTTGCAGATAGGAAACCAGGCGGCCGGTCGTGCTGCGCGTGGTTCCGATCGCCAGGCCGATGGCCGCCTGATCCGCGCAGCCCCGACCCACCGCATCCAGCACACCCAAAGCGCGCGCGAGCGACTGCGTTCCAAGCATCACATGGTCGTCCGTCTTACTCGTCTCGCTCATCCCGATACGCCTTTTCTCATGCTCCGTTCGGCTGAACGAGCATATAGGCCGCGCGGGCGCCATGCAATCCCATATATTGGGCATCATAACCATAAAATGAACATTTTTCTTGCCTGCTTTTGGCGGAATTGCTACTTGCGCCCAAGGAGAGCGCGATTCTTCGATTCCGAAGCGATCACGATATGGGAGGAGAACCTAGAATATGAGCTACCCTTGTATGCAGCCCGGCAAGGGCGCCGCTGGCGCATCCCGCTATGGCCTATACGTTTGATTTCAGCTTCCTGGCCCAATACTGGCCAGAGTTCCTTCGCGGCGTCTGGCTGACCCTGAAGCTTTCGATCATGACCATCGTGCTGGGCTTCATCGTCGGGACGCTGCTGGCCATCGGCCGGGTTTCCCCGCGCGTCTGGCTGCGCAAGACCTGCGGTGTCTGCGTCGAGATCATCCGCAACACGCCGCTGCTGGTGCAGATGTTCCTGATCTATTTCGGGCTGGCATCGCTGGGGCTGAAGCTCAGCGCGAATTTCTGCGCCGTGCTGTCCATCGTCGTGAACATCAGCGCCTATACCTGCGAAATCATGCGCGCCGGCATCGAGTCGGTGAAGAAAGAGCAGCACGAGGCCGCGCAATGCCTTGGCATGTCACGCCTTCAGGCGCTGCTGATGATCGTGCTGCCGCCGGCGACCGAGCGGGTCTATCCGGCGCTGATCAGCCAGTTCATCCTGATCATGCTGACCACCAGCGTCGTGTCGCAGATTTCGGCCGAGGAACTGACGTCGATCGCGGCGGGGATCGACTCGCTCACCTTCCGGTCGTTCGAGGTCTACCTGGTCGTCGCCGCGCTCTACATCCTGCTGGCCACCCTGCTGCGCGCGGTCCTGATGCTTCTGGCGCCCTACATCTTCCCGCGGCTGCGCCATGTCAGCACGCCGCTCTGAGAAGGCCCCATCATGCTGACCCCTTTCCAAATCGAAGCCCTGCTCGTCGGTGCGCTGTGGACGATGGGCCTTGCCCTCATCGCCTTCATCTTCGGGGGCGCCTTGGGCCTGACCGTCGCGGTCGCGCGCGTCTCGCATCATCGCTCGGTCCGCTGGCTGTCCCTGCTCTATGTGCAGCTTGTCCAGGGCACCCCGCTGCTGATCCAGATGATGCTGGCCTATTTCGGTCTGGCGCTGTTCGGCCTTGACCTGCCGTCCTTCGTGGCCGCCAGCATCGCCATCACCGTCTATGCCAGCGCGTATTTCGGCGAGATCTGGCGCGGCGGCATCCTGACCGTTCCCAAGACGCAATGGGAGGCCGCCGAATGCCTGGCCCTCAGCCCCGCGATGCGCTTCTGGCTGGTCGTCGTGCCGCAGGCATTGCGCCTGTCCACGCCGCCCACGGTCGGCTTCATGGTGCAGATTGTGAAGAACACCTCGCTTGCCTCGGTGATCGGCGTCGCCGACCTGACCTATACCAGCAAGCTGATCAACAACTCCACCTTCCAGCCGTTCCAGGTCTTCATCCTGGTCGCTGCCCTTTATTTCGCCATGTGCTTCCCCCTCGCCTGGTGGAGCCGCAAGCTGGAGAACCGCCTCAATGCCGCCAATCGCTAAGCTCGACAACGTCTCCAAGTCCTTTGGTGCCCTGAAGGTCCTGGACAGGATTTCGTTCGACGTGCAGCCCGGCCATGTGGTCGCCCTGATCGGCCGCAGCGGCTCGGGCAAAAGCACCGCCCTGCGTTGCATGAACGGGCTGGAAAAGATCCAGGGCGGAGAGATCACCATCTGCTCGCACCGCCTGACGGGGGGCGATCTTGGCCACAAGGCCATGCGCAGCCTGCATCTGGACGTGGGGATGGTCTTTCAAAGCTACAACCTTTTTCCCCATCTGACCGTCGGCCACAACATCACGCTGGCCCCCCGCTGGGTCAAGAAGATGGCCCGATCCGACGCGCAGGAGCTTGCGCACCGCATGCTCGACCGGGTCGGGCTGGCCGACAAGTTCGACGCCTATCCCAGCCAGCTGTCGGGCGGGCAGCAGCAGCGTGTCGCCATCGCCCGCTCGCTGGCGATGGAGCCCAAGGTCATGCTGTTCGACGAAGTGACCTCGGCGCTGGACCCGGAACTGACGGGCGAGGTTCTCAGGGTCATGGAGCAGCTGGCCCGCGAGGGCATGACCATGGTCCTGGTCACACATGAAATGGGCTTCGCCCGCCGCGTCGCGAACACGGTCATCTTCATGCATCACGGCAAGGTCCATGAGATGGGACCGGGCAGCATCCTGGATGCGCCCCAGACCCCCGAACTTCGGCAATTCATCGCAAACGGCCTGTAACCGGGGCCGTCGGCAAGCACCACCGCAACCCAGTCTTCACCAGGGAATCCACTCATGAGCGTTACCCGCCATCTGTTCTCGTTGCTCACCGCCGCGGTCATCGGCACCACCGCCGTCGCGGCCCATGCCAATCAACTGGAACAGATCCAGAAGAACGGCGCCATCACCGTCGGCATCGACCTGGGCCAGGCCCCCTTCGGCATGGTCGATGGCCAGATGAAGGAGGTCGGATCGGACGTCGAGACCGCCCGGCTGCTGGCCAAGGATCTGGGCGTCGACCTGAAGATCGTCTCGATCGCCCCGGCCAACCGCATCCAGTTCCTGATGACGAACAGGATCGACATCGTGGTCGCCAGCTTCTCGATCACCGAGGAGCGCAAGCAGATGGTGGACTTCTCCACGCCCTATGCCGTCATCCAGGCCGCGGTCGCCACCACCGGCGGGCGGAAGGTGACCGACCTGAAGGATCTCGACGGTCAGGAGGTCGCCGTCAGCCGGGGTTCCACCAACGACCAGATCATCACCAAGGTGGCCGAAGAGCAGGGCCTGACGGGGATGCGGATCGTGCGCTACGACGACACCGCATCGGCGACCAATGCCGTCGTCAGCGGCCAGCAGGATTATTTCATCGTGGCCCCGTCCCTGCTGGCGCCCGTCAATGCCGCCAACCCCGATCACAGGATCGAACCCCAGCTTGTCCTGGAAACCTTCCCGCTGGGCATCGGCCTGCGCAAGAACGAGCCCGAGATGAAGGCCTGGCTGGACAACTGGGTCACCGAGAACCTGGCGAACGGCAAGCTGCGCGACATCTACAAGACCTATCACGAGGTCGATCTGCCCGACGAACTGCCTGCCCAGTGACGACGGCGCTCCGGCGATCCGGTTCCCGAGGCATCAGCAGCCTTCTCAAAGGACACTCCATCATATGTCAAATCTTCAATACATCCGGCTGCGTCCTGAAGACGACGTCGTGATCTCGACGCTGCCGATCGAGGCCGGAACGCCCCTGCCCGCGCTTGGCATCACGACCATCGACAAGATCCCCCCCGGCCACAAGATCGCCGTGCGCGACATCGCGGCCGGGACTCCGGTGCGGAAATACGGCCAGATCATCGGCATCGCCGACAAGGGCATCGCCGCAGGTGCGCATATCCATACCCACAACCTCGCAATGACGGATGTGGCCATGGACTATGCCATCGGCGCCGATGCGCGGCCCACCGTCATGGTGCCCGAACCCGCGACCTTCATGGGGATCCGGCGCCCGGACGGGCGGGTGGCGACGCGCAACTACATCGGCATCCTGATCAGCGTCAATTGCTCGGCCCGCGTCGCGCGGGCCATCGCCGACCACTTCCGCCGCGACCTGCGGCCCGAGGCCCTGGCCGACTTTCCCAACGTGGACGGCGTCGTGGCGCTGACGCACGGGAACGGCTGCGGCGTGGACGTGCGCAGCAATGCCATGGCCACGATGCGGCGCACGCTGGCGGGTTATGCCAATCACCCGAACTTCGGCGGCGTGCTGATGGTCGGGCTGGGCTGCGAGGCCACCCAGATCCCGGACGTTCTGGCCGAGGGCCATCTCAGCACGGGAAAGACGCTGTCCACATTCACCATTCAAGAGCAGGGCGGCACGGCAAAGACCATCGAACACGGGATCGAGCAGGTCAAGGCCATGCTGCCCATGGTCAACGACGTGCGCCGCGAACCGCTGCCCGCCTCGCATCTTGTCGTGGGCCTGCAATGCGGCGGATCGGACGGCTATTCCGGCATCAGCGCCAACCCCGCGCTTGGCGCGGCGGTGGACCTGCTGGTGCGCAACGGCGGCACGGCGATCCTGTCCGAGACGCCCGAGGTCTATGGCGCCGAACACCTGCTGACCCGGCGCGCGGTCAGCCAGGAGGTCGGCGAAAAGCTGATCCGGCGCATGCAATGGTGGAAGGATTATTGCGCCCGCAACGGCGCGGAAATGAACAATAACCCCTCGGCCGGCAACAAGCTGGGCGGGCTGACCACGGTGCTGGAAAAATCGCTGGGCGGCGTCACCAAGGGCGGGACCACCACCCTGAACGACGTCTATGAATATGCCGAGCCGGTCACGGCGAAAGGCTTCGTCTTCATGGACTCGCCGGGTTTCGACCCGATCTCGGCCACCGGCCAGGTCGCGTCCGGGGCCAACCTGATCTGCTTCACCACGGGCCGGGGCTCGGCCTTCGGCTGCGTGCCTTCGCCGTCGATCAAGCTTGCCACCAATACGGCGACCTGGAACCGGCAGCAGGAGGACATGGACATCAACTGCGGCCGGATCATCGACGGAACCGCCACGATCGACGAACTGGGCGAAGAGATCTTCCGGATGATGCTCGATTGCGCCTCGGGCACCCGCTCCAAAAGCGAGATGTTCGGCTATGGGCAGGACGAATTCGTGCCGTGGCAGTCGGGCGTCATTACCTGAACCGGACCGATGCCGGGACCGCCCGCAGGTTCGGCCATACGGCGGCCCCGGCAACAGCAACGATCAATGCAGGCTGGTTTCGGCGGTCAATCCAACGCAACCACCAAGGAACGAGGAGTTAAACATGCGCTTCCTGCGATTTGGCGAGTTCGGCCGCGAAAAGCCCGCCATACTGGATGATGAGGGGAATATTCGCGACATTTCATCCCTCGTCACGGATATCGAGCCGAAAACACTGGCCAGCGGGCTGGTCGGGAACTTGCGGGCCTTGTCCCCGGATGCCTTCGCCGCCCTGCCCGTCGTGGACAACGCGGTCCGCATCGGCGCCCCGGTCGGCAATATCGGCAAGGTGATCGCCATCGGGCTGAACTATGCGGACCATGCCGCGGAATCCGGCCTGGCGATCCCCGAGGAGCCGGTCGTGTTCATGAAGGCCGTGACCTCCATCGTCGGACCCAACGATCCGGTCGTGATGCCCCAGGGATCGCAGAAAAGCGATTGGGAGGTCGAACTGGCCATTGTCATCGGCACCGTGGCGCGCAATGTCGACGTGTCGAACGCGCTGGACCATGTTGCCGGCTACATGACCGCGAACGATGTTTCGGAACGGGAATGGCAATGGGATCACGGCGGCACCTGGGACAAGGGCAAGGGGTTCGACACCTATCTGCCGCTTGGCCCCTGGCTGGTCACCGCCGACCAGATCCCCGATCCCCAGGCCCTGGACCTGTCGCTTGAGGTGAATGGCACCTCCTATCAGTCCGGCAATACGCGCACGATGATCTTCACCTGCGCGGAAATCATCAGCTATGTCAGCAGGTTGTTCACCCTGCTGCCGGGCGACGTGATCATCACCGGCACACCGCCCGGCGTCGGCATGGGCATCAAGCCCGAGCCGGTCTATCTGCGCGGCGGCGACCGCATGACGGTCAGCGTCCAGCATCTGGGCGTCCAGAACCAGACGGTGCATGAATACGACCCTGCCTTGCTGCCGGATTTCACGGAGATGCTGAAATGAGCAACAACGATTTTTCCGGCCGCAAAGCCATCGTCACCGGCGGCGCCTCGGGCATCGGCTATGGCGTGGCGGAACGGCTGGTCCGTTCGGGCGCGACGGTGTGCCTGTGGGATTACGATCCGGCGGCGATAGACCATGCGGCGGCAGCGCTCGATGATCTGGGGGGCGCCCGAACCAGCGCGGCGGCGGTGGATGTCATCCAATGGGACTCGGTGCAGGAGGCGGCGGCGAAGGCGGCGGAGCGGCTGGGAGGGATCGATATCCTGGTCAACAGCGCCGGCGTCGCCGGGCTGAACGCCCCGACCTGGGACTATCCGGTCGAGGAATGGTCCAGGGTGATCGACATCAACCTGACCGGCACCTTCCATGCCTGCAAGGCGGTGACCCCTTTCCTGACGGCCAACGGCTGGGGGCGCGTCGCCAATATCGCCTCGGTCGCGGGCAAGGAGGGCAATCCCAACGCGGCGGCCTATGCCGCCAGCAAGGGCGGGATCATCGCCTTTACCAAGGCGCTCGGCAAGGAACTCGCCACCACGGGCGTTCTGGTCAACTGCATCACGCCCGCGGCCATCGACACCCCGCTGCTGGGCCAGTCCACGCCTGAATTCGTCGCCTACATGAAATCCAAGATCCCCATGGGACGCTTCGGCCGGATCGAGGAGGTCGCCGCCATGGTGGCATGGATGTGCAGCGAGGATTGCAGCTTCACGACCGGGGCCGTGTTCGATCTTTCGGGGGGCAGGTCGACCTACTGACAAGGACTGCCCCCGCGGCATTCCTGGTTCATGGGTTGCGCCGGATCGGACGGGGTATTTCATCCCAGGGCCTGCTGGCGCAACCCGCCCCGACGGACGGCGGAGATCAATTCTCCTGCCGCTCCGGCTCGCGCGGCATCCAGATTTTCCCAAGGATTTCGAAGGCCAGGTCGATGCCGGGCTCACCCTGCCGGCTTGCCAGGGCCAGGAATCCCAGCGTCGCCTCGACCTCGGCCTGATCGACCACGACCACGCCATGCACCTGCTTCTCGTGCCAGGCAATCGATTCGCGGCAAAGGCTCAGCCCCACGCCCGAACGCACCATGGCCAGCATCGACGGTTCCTGATCCACGACGGCGACCTGATTCTGCGCCACGCCCAACCCGGAAAAGATGCGATCCAGCAGCCGGCGATGCACCGAGGCCGGTGGCGTGCCGATCCATGGCAGCGCGGCCAGTTCCTTCCAGCCAAGGCCCTCGGTCCTGCGCTCCCACCCGGCGGGGGCGATCACGCGATACTTGAAACGGGTCAACCGGCGATAGTGGAAATGCGCCGCTTCCGCGCCGCCTGTGCCCTCGCCGTCAAGGTCGCCCAGGAAATAGCCGGCGTCGATCTCGCCCCGCAACAGGCGGACGGGGACATCGCCGCTCATGCCGTGGATCAGCTGGGTGCGCAACTCTGGCGCCGCCTTCACGAGATCGCCAAGAAACTGCCCCAGCCGGATGAAATCCGGATCGACGATGGTGCCGACCCGAAGAGTGCCGCGCACCGCGCCGGTCATGCGCCGGGCGGTCTGCCCGAAATCCGCCATGGCTGCCAGCACCTGCTCGGCCTTGACCAGCAGCGCCGCGCCGTCGCGGGTCAGTTCGACCCCCTTCGACGTGCGGCGAAACAGGACAAGACCTGTATCCCTGGACAGCCGTTTCAGTTGCAGGCTGATCGCCGGTTGCGTCAGGTGCAGCACCTCTGCCGCGCGAGAGATGTTGCCCTCGCGCGCCACGGTGACGAAGGACCGCAGGGTCCGAAGGTCTGTCGGGTCCATCATATTAATTCAGTTTATAATTCCATGATTCATTAGTCATTGGAAAACTGGCGCCGCTTTCCCCATGACTGTCTCATCAGATGTTTGGGAGGCATGGATGGCTATCTGCGGAATCGGGCATTGTGTATCGCCGAGCGATCATGCGTCCCTTCTCATATATGCAGAAATTATGAAAGTTGCCGGCTTTGCCGGGAACCCGTCCGGCATCGCGCACAGCCACAAGGTGGCGGTGGATGCGCTGTTCGCCATGCCCTGCGCCCGCTGAACAGAGGTCGGAACATGCCACGTGATCCCTTCGACTATATCGTCATCGGCGCCGGTTCGGCCGGCTGCCTGCTTGCCAACCGTCTCAGCAAGGATCCGTCGAAACGGGTCCTGCTGCTGGAAGCCGGGAAACCCGACAACTATCCCTGGATCCACATTCCGGTCGGCTACCTCTATTGCATCGGCAATCCGCGCACCGACTGGCTTTACCAGACCGAGCCCGATGCCGGGCTGAACGGGCGCTCGCTGCGCTATCCGCGCGGCAAGACGCTGGGGGGCTGTTCGTCGATCAACGGCATGATCTACATGCGCGGGCAGGCCCGCGACTATGCCGGCTGGGCCGAGGCTGTCGGCGACGATTCCTGGACCTGGGAAAACTCGCTGCCCGATTTCAAGGCGCATGAGGATCATTACAAGCTGGACAATGGCGCCGATCCCGCGACCGGGGACAACAGCCGGTTCTCGGACCTGCATGGCCATGGCGGCGAATGGCGGGTCGAGAAGCAGCGGCTGCGCTGGGATATCCTCGACGATTTCGCGACCGCGATGACCGAAGCGGGTTTCGAGCGCACCGAGGACTTCAACTCGGGCGACAATGCCGGGGTGGGTTATTTCGAGGTCAATCAGAAATCCGGCTGGCGCTGGAGTTCCGCCAAGGGTTTCCTGCGCCCCGCCAAGGCCCGCCCCAACCTGACGGTCTGGACGGAATCGCAGGTCGAGCGGCTGGTGTTCGAGACCGCGCCGGACGGCTTGCCGCATTGCGTGGGCGTCATCGTGCGGCGCGGGGGCGATGCGGTCACCATCCGCGCGACGCGCGAGGTCGTGCTTTCGGCGGGCGCCATCGGCTCGCCGCAGATCCTGCAACTGTCGGGTATCGGCCCGGCGGAATACCTGAAGTCGCTTGGCATTGAGGTGGTCCTCGATGCGCCCGGCGTGGGCCAGGGCATGCAGGATCACCTGCAAATCCGGGCGATCTACAAGGTGCAGGGGGCGAGAACCCTCAACACCCTGGCCGGCAGCCTGTTCGGCAAGGCCAGGATCGGCCTTGAATACCTGCTGAAACGCTCGGGCCCGATGAGCATGTCGCCCAGCCAGCTCGGCGCCTTCACCCGCTCGGACCCGGGGCGGCCGCATGCCAATCTCGAATATCACGTCCAGCCGCTCAGCCTCGATGCGTTCGGCGAGGATCTGCACCCCTTCCCGGCCGTCACCGCCAGCGTCTGCAACCTCAACCCCACCAGCCGGGGCAGCGTGCGCATCCGCTCGAACCACTTCGCCGACGCGCCGATGATCGCGCCGAACTACCTGTCCACCGACGAGGACCGGCTGGTCGCGGCGGAAAGCCTGCGACAGGTGCGCCGCATCCTCGCGCAGCCGTCGCTGGCCAAATACAAGCCCCAGGAATGGAAGCCGGGCATCCAGTTCCAGACGGACGAGGAACTGGCCAAGCTGGCGGGCGACATCGCCAACACCATCTTCCATCCGGTCGGCACGGCGAAGATGGGCCGCGAGGACGATCCCATGGCCGTCACCGACAGCCGGCTGCGCCTGCGCGGGGTCAAGGGGCTGCGCGTCGTCGATGCCAGCATCATGCCCGAGATCACCAGCGGCAACACCAACGCACCAACGCTGATGATCGCCGAAAAAGCGGCGCGCTGGATCACCGAAACAGCGTGAATCAAGCCGTTTGCTGGGAGCGAAATGCGGACGTGGTGATGCCGGATTCGTCAAGGAACGCCGCGCGCCCACCGTCGTTCGTGGTGTTGCCGTCGCCGTAGTTGCCCGACAGGAAGCAACCGGCCAGCGCGCTCCAGACCATCAGGCCGCTCCCCTCGGCGTGCAGGGACAGCCGAAATCAATGTAAAGCGCCTCCTGCTGAACACCGGCAACAGGCGAGCGGATCGCCAGGAACGATGTCTGGATCTGATCCGGCATGGCGCAGACCGGCCGCAGCAGCTTGTTCGCGCTGTTTGCCCCGGCGGGGCCAGGACTGCCCTGCCGGGCAGCATCCCGCCCGGCGCGACCACGCATCCGGCCTCAGGCGGCCGCGCCCAGGCCCGCCAGCCGGGCTTTCAACGTCTCGCGCGGGATCTCGGCGCGACTGCCCGAGATCACCGCCCGGCCGCGTTCCAGCATAAGGAAGCGGTCGCCAAGGTCATGGGCAAAGTCGAAAAACTGCTCGACCAACACGATGGCCATGTCGCCCCGATCACGCAAACCTCTGATTACGCGGCCGATCTGCTGGATGATATTCGGCTGGATACCCTCGGTCGGCTCATCAAGCAGCAGCACCCTGGGGCGGGTGACCAACGCCCGGGCGATGGCAAGCTGCTGTTGCTGGCCGCCCGACAGGTCGCCGCCGCGCCGATGGCTCATCTCGGCCAGCACCGGAAAATGCTCGAAGATCGCGTCGGGGATCTGGCGCTCGCCCCGCGGCAACAGGCCAAAGCCGGTTTCCAGATTCTCGCGCACCGTCAGCAGCGGAAAGATCATCCGGCCCTGCGGCACATAGCCGATGCCGCGCGCGGCCATCGTCTGGGCGTTGATGCGCCCCAGATCCTCGCCATTCAGGCGCAGCGTGCCGCCGGATCGCGGATGGCTGCCCGACAGCACCTTCAGCAGGCTGGTCTTGCCGGTGCCGTTGTTGCCCATGACGCAGGTGACCTGCCCCGGCTCGGCCAGCAGGTCGATGCCGTAAAGAATCTGGCTGCCGCCATAATGCAGTGTGATTCCCGTTGCTTGCAGCATTTCATCCCCTTCCCAGATAGACTTCGACCACCTGCGGATTGGCCGTGACGTGATCCAGCGAGCCCTCGGCCAGAACCGAGCCTTCGTGCAGCACCGTCACCTTGCAATCCAGGCGGCGGACGAAATCCATGTCATGTTCGACCACCACGACGGCATGGCGCTGCGCGAGCCGGCGCAGCAGGGCCGTGGTCTGTTTGCGTTCGGCCAGCGTCATGCCGGCGGCCGGCTCATCGACCAGCAGCAGGCGCGGCTCCTGCGCCAAGAGCATCCCGATCTCGAGCCATTGCTTCTGGCCGTGGCTCAGTTCGCCCGACTTGCGCTGAAGCTGTTCTGCCAGCCCGACCTCGACAGCCAGTTCCGCCACCCGCGCCACGCTGTCGCCCGAGGGCTTCCACCACATCACCGAAAACGGGCCGCGCGCGGCCTTCAGCGCCATGGTCAGGTTCTCGGCCACGGTCTGGTCCTCGAAAACGGTGGGGCGCTGGAACTTGCGGCCAACGCCTTCGCGGGCGATCTGCGCCTCATTCAGCCGCAGCAGGCTGGTCGAGTTCTCGCCCCACAGCACCTGGCCTTCGTCGGGGCGGGTCTTGCCGGTGACGATGTCCATGAAGGTGGTCTTGCCGGCACCGTTCGGCCCGATGATGGCGCGCAGTTCGCGTTCGGCGATGGCAAAGCTGAGGTTGTTGATGGCGCGGAATCCGTCGAAGCTGACGGATATGCCGATGACCTCCAGAAGCGCGCTCATTCCGTGGCCTCCTGTTCGCGCAGGGCGCCCATGTCGGGGCCAAGCGGCGTGCCGCCGCGTTTCGGCGGGCGCAGATGGTTCAGCACGTCAAGGATGCCGGCGATGCCCTTGGGGGCGAACAGGGTGACCAAGACAAAGCTGAGCCCCAGCAGCACCTGCCACCAGTCGACCCATTTCACCGTGTGAAAGCCCAGGTTCAGGTCGGGCGCCCGGCCGCCGGTAAACCAGCTGGACAGCAGCGAGACGAAGACCGCGCCGATCACCGCACCGTAAAGCCGGCCGCGCCCGCCGATCGCCACCCAGACCGCCAGATAGATCGAGGCGATGGGCGCCAGTTCCGCCGGGTTGATGATGCCCGCCTGCGGGTAATACAGCGCGCCGGCGATGGCGCTGACGATCGCAGCCAGCGTGAACACCACGAGCTTGTAGCTTTCGACCGAATAGCCAAGGAACCGGACGCGGGCCTCGTCGTCGCGGATGGCGCGCGTGACGCTGCCGAACTTGCCCGAGGCGACCCAGGCGATCAGCAGATAGCCAAGCCCCAGCGCCATGGCCGAGGCCCAGAAGAACCAGATCGACAGCGTCTCCTGCGGCACCGCATCAAGGCCCGGGATGTTCTGCAGGCCCGACAGCCCGTTGTTGCCGCGCAGGCCGGAATCGTTCTGGAACAGATAAAGCGCCAGCGCCAGCGTCATCGCCTGCGTCAGGATCGACAGATAGACCCCGTTCACCCGCGACCGGAACGCCAGCCAGCCAAAGACCAGCGCCAGCAGCCCCGGCACCAGCACGACCAGCGCCAGTTGCCCCCAGAGCGAGCCGGAAAGCGCCCAGATCGCCGGGAACTGGTCGGAGCCGACCACGCCAAAGATCTGCGTGGCGACGGCCTGCGAAATCTCGGCATCCGTGGGCGGGATCGGCAGGTTGGCGAGCGAGCCGGCCACGATACCTTCGGTCCGGGCGACCATCAGCCACATGCCGATCATGTAGCCGCCCAGCGCAAAGAACGCCATCTGGCCCAGCGACAGGATACCGGCATAGCCCCAGACCAGATCCATGGCGACGGCCGCCAGCGCAAGGCACAGCGTCTTGCCCAGCGTCTTGACCATGCTGGTCGAGATGACGCCGGTGCCATAGCCCGCCGACAGGATGGTGACGCCGACGGTGAACACCGCCAGCACGGCCAGAAGCACCAGGATCGAGGGGTGGCGAAGCACCAAGGGTTTGCGCATCTCAGGCCCCCACGGCGGCGCGGCCCTTGGCGGCGATGATGCCGCGCGGCCGGAACTGGATGAAGATGATGATGAACAGGATCATGTAGGTCTGGGCGGCCAGCGTATTCGCGGGGTTGAACCACTCGATGCCCTTTTGCAGGAAGCCGATCAGCGCCGCACCCGCCAGCGTGCCCCAGATATTGCCGACGCCGCCCACCACGACCGTCATGAAGCTTTGCACGATGTAATCGCTGCCCAGTTCCGAGGTGACTTTCGCGAACAGGCCGATCGCCACGCCCGCGATGCCGGCGATGCCCGAGCCAAGGCCGAAGGTCAGCATGTTGATGCGGTCGGGGCTGATACCCATGCTGGCCGCCATGGCGGGGTTCTGGGTCACGGCACGGACCTCGAGCCCCAGCCGGGTGCGGTTCATGATGACGAGGTAAAGCGCCAG
This sequence comes from Paracoccus sp. N5, assembly GCF_000371965.1. Lineage (NCBI taxonomy): Bacteria > Pseudomonadati > Pseudomonadota > Alphaproteobacteria > Rhodobacterales > Paracoccaceae > Paracoccus > Paracoccus sp. N5. Next base: position 1,189,476 of record NZ_AQUO01000001.1, read on the forward strand.
GAACACCAGCGCGAGGACAAAGATCGCGATGCGGATATAGCTGATCGACACCACGTCGTTGAAGGTCAGCGCCCTGTCCAGCCAAGCCGGCGCGGTCAGCGGCCGCGCCTGCGTGCCGAAGATGTTCTTGGCCAGCTGTTGCAGCGCGATGGAAACGCCAAAGGTGGCCAGCAGCGTTTCCAGCGGGCGTTTGTAAAGATGGCGGATCACCAGCCGCTCCAGTGCCACGCCGGCGGCGAAGGTGACGACAAAGGCCAGGGGCAGGGCGACCAGCAGCGAAGCCGTGCGGTCGGCGATGAACTGCTGCACGACATAGCCGGTATAGGCGCCCATCATGATGAATTCGCCATGCGCCATATTGATGACGCCCATCACGCCAAAGGTGATGGCAAGGCCGATGGCGGCGAGGAAATAGATCGAGGCCAGCGACAGCGCGTCCAGCGACAGGTCGGCGGCCTGCATCATGGCGATGCGGGTCTCGGTGCCGCGCAGCGCGGCGCGGGCGGCATCGGTCACGTCGCTGTCGGCTTCGGCATAGACATCGAGGAAATGGAAACGCTCCAGCGCCGCCGTCACCTCGGCCTCGCTGGCGGCGGGCTGCACCAGCCCCTGCTGTTCCAGCGCGGTATAGGCGCGGTCGCGGGCGGCCTCATCGCCCAGTTGCGCAACCGGCACGCCGCCGACCATGCCATCCACGATATGCTGCGCCAGTGTCTGGCGCTCGGCCTGCGGGGTCAGGCGGGCGGGGGCAAGACCGGCATCGACCAGCATGGCATAGGCGGCCTCGCGGCTGATGTCGCGGCCCGGGACCAGCTCATCGGCGATATTGGCATCGGCCGGGACGGTTTCCAGCGCGACGCGACGGGTGGTCAGGATCGGGTTCAGGCTGGCGCGGAAATCCAGCGCGGTGTCGCCGCCGAAGCTGCCGATGGCCGCGACGCGGGCGGCCGGGTCGGGGTCGTATTGGATGGTCAAGAGCCGCTCCAGCCGCGCCTTGCGACCGGCCAGAACCGGGTCGGGATCGTCCAGCGCCTGCCGTAGCAGCGTCAGTTGCGCGGCATCGCCCTTGCGCGCCAGCGCGTCCAGCGCCCCGGCGCGGCGCTTCGGGTCGGGATCGGACAGCGCGGTGCCGGCCATGGCGGCCGAGATCACGCCGCGCACGCCGGAATTCGGCCGCAGCAGCGTTACCTCGTCTTTGGGCACGGTTCCCAGATCGGCGCCGGTCGCGGCATCCAGCAGCTTCATCGCATCGCCCTGGGGCGCGGTAATGACCAGCAGGCGGTCGGATTTGCGCAGCCCCAGGGCACGGTCGCCCCAGGCTTGCAGCAGGGCCCTGCCCTGGGGACCGGTGGCGGCGATGGCCGCGACGACCGGCGCGATGGTCTGGCGCGAAGGCTTTTCGATCTGGGCGCGGTTGGCGCTGATGACGCCGGCCAGATCGGTGGCCAGATCGGGCGACTGGGCGCGGGCCGTGATCGGCAGGGCCAGCGCCAGCAGCGCCAGAAAGGTCAGGATGAAACGCATGGATGTCCTCGGCCGGCGAAGGGCGGGCGGCGCCGGAACGCCGCCCCGCCGTATCAGTAGTTGGATTTGACCTGCACGCAGCTTTGCGTTTCGGTGTTCCACATGCCGCATTTCCTGCCCGGCCAGTCGCTGTCCAGCTTGGCGCTTTCGGGCAGGAAGTCGGTCCAGGCATCGCCGGCGACCTCGGCGGTCTGGCTGACGATGTCGAACTGGCCATCCGCGCGCACTTCACCGATCAGCACCGGCTTGGCGATGTGATGGTTCGGCAGGACCTTGGCGGTGCCGCCGGTCAGGTTTGGCACCTCGACGCCGACGATGGCGTCCAGCACCTTGTCGGTGTCGGTCGAGCCCGCCTTTTCCACCGCCGCGACCCAGGCGTTGAAGCCGATCATCGTCGCCTCCATCGGGTCATTGGTCACGCGCTTGTCGTTCTTGGTAAACCTGTGCCATTCGTCGATGAAGGCCTTGTTCGCCGGCGTGTCGGCGGATTCGAAGTAGTTCCAGGCCGCCAGATGCCCGACGAGGTTCGTGGTATCCAGACCGGCCAGCTCCTCTTCACCGACCGAAAAGGCCATGACCGGAATGTCGTCGGCCGAGACGCCGGCCGCTGCCAGTTCCTTGTAAAAGCCGATATTCGCATCGCCGTTGATGGTCGAGACCACGCCGACCTTCTTGCCATCCGCGCCAAGCGCCGCCACGTCGGCGACGATCTTGGACCAGTCGGAATGGCCGAAGGGGGTGTAGTTCACGAAGATGTCGTCGGCCGCGACGCCCTTGCCCTTGAGATAGGCGTCAAGGATGTTGTTCGTGGTGCGCGGATAGACATAGTCCGTGCCCAGCAGCGCCCATTTCTCGACGCCCAGCTCGTCCATCATGTAATCCACAGCCGGGATCGCCTGCTGGTTCGGCGCGGCGCCGGTGTAGATCACGTTTTTCGAGCTTTCCTCGCCTTCATATTGCACCGGATAGAACAGCAGCGCATTCAGTTCCTCGATGACCGGCAGCACCGATTTGCGGCTGACCGAGGTCCAGCAGCCGAAAATCGCGTCGACCCCGTTCACCGAGATCAGCTCGCGGGCCTTTTCGGCAAACAGCGGCCAGTCCGAGGCCGGGTCCACCACGACCGCCTCGATCTTCTTGCCCAGCACGCCGCCCTTGGCATTCTGCTGCTCGACCATCATCAGAACGGTGTCCTTCAGCGTGGTCTCGGAAATCGCCATCGTGCCCGACAGCGAATGCAGCACGCCGATCTTGATGGTGTCCTCTTGCGCCCAGGCCGGGCCGGCGATGCCGGCGGCCAGCAGCGTGGCGCCCAAGGCGCCGGTGATCTTCAACATCCCTGTCATCCCCTCTTGGTGTTCTTGTGCCGCAGCGCGGCATGAGGGGAGTTTGGGCCATCTCTGCGTCTTGGCCAGATTGTATCGTCCGATTGCAGCGCAGAGCCGCAACTTGCCGGGTTTTTATGCAGTTCAGGCCGCCTCGTCCCAAGGGACAGGCGGGGGCCGCGCGGCGTCCCCTGCCCGCGGGGATCAGCCCAACACCTCGGCCACGGGCTCGGCGGCGTTGGTGGCAGCGTCGGTGGCGCCGCACAAGGGCGGCGCCAAGCCGATGAGGTCGCCCTGCGGCATGCCCGCGCGATCGCGCCCTGCTTCGGCATGGCCGCCACGGCCTTGCCGCCGGATGCTCGATGGTGAAGATCGGGTCCCCGCCCGGCGTCGGCGCCAACGGCACGGCGCCGCTAGGACGATGATACCCTGGGTTGCCCCGATGGCCTGAGCGGATCACACTGACCTCGGCAGCAAGGAGGGTGGGAATGACACGCACAGGTCTCGCAGTGGTGCTGCTTCTGGGCAGCGCCGTCGCGGGGATGGCCCAACAGGCGACCGACGCGGTCGCACCCGAGGCGGATGCCGCAGCGGGCGTCGCTGCTGAAAGCTTCGGCCCGCTGGGCGCGGCGGCACGGGCCGCGTTGGCGGCCAAGGCCGAGGGCCGCCCGGTCGCAGCGCAGGACTGGACGGTAACCGCAGCGCATCCCCTGGCGGTCGAGGCCGGCGCGCGGGTGCTGGAAGCCGGCGGCAGCGCGGCGGATGCAATGATCGCTGTGCAGACCGTGCTGGGGCTGGTCGAGCCGCAAAGTTCCGGCCTTGGCGGCGGGGCGTTTCTGGTCTGGTATGACGCGGCGACAGGGAAACTGACCACGCTCGACGCGCGCGAGACCGCGCCCACGGCGGCCACGCCGACGCTGTTCCAGGACGATCGGGGCCAGCCGCTGGAGTTCATGGCGGCGGTGGTCGGCGGCCGCTCGGTCGGCACTCCGGGAACGCCCGCACTGCTGGAGGAAGCGCATCGCCGATGGGGTCGCGCCAACTGGGCCGGGCTGTTCGACACCGCGATCCGGCTGGCGGACGGGGGCTTCGTCGTCTCGCCCCGACTGGCAGAGCTGGTCGCGACCGAAGGCAAGGCGCTGCAGGCGGATCCGGTGACAAGCGGCTATTTCTTTCCCGGTGGCCAGCCCGTGGCAGCAGGCGCGATGCTGAAAAACCCGGCCTATGCCGAGACCCTGCGCATGCTGGCGGCTGAAGGGGCCGACAGCTTCTACAAGGGCGAGATCGCCGAGGGCATCGTCGCCGCCGTGCGCGGGGCGGCGGGCAATCCCGGCCTGCTGTCCATGGCCGATCTGGCCGCTTATCGGGTGGTCGAGCGTCCGGCGGTCTGCGTCGAATATCGCGACCACGACGTGTGCGGCATGGGACCGCCTTCCTCGGGCGGGCTGACCGTGGGGCAGATCCTTGGCATGCTGGGAGGATACGACCTGGCCTCGCTGGGGGCCGAAAGCCCCGAAAGCTGGCGGCTGATCGGCGATGCGTCGCGCCTGGCCTTCGCCGACCGGGATCGCTACATGGCCGATCCCGAGCACGTGCCGATGCCGACGCAAGGATTGATCGACCCCGCCTACCTGGCCGAACGAGGCAAGCTTCTGGCCGGAGACGACGCCCTGCCCGTGGTCAGCGCCGGCCGGCCGGGCTGGGATCACGCGGGGCTGTGGGGCGCCGATACCTCGCTGGAACTGCCCTCGACCACGCATATCTCCATCGTGGATGGCGACGGCAACGCGCTGTCGATGACCACCACCATCGAGAACGGCTTCGGATCGCGGGTGATGGCACATGGTTTTCTGCTGAACAACGAACTGACCGACTTCAGCTTCGAGACCCATGACGCCGATGGCTGGCCCATCGCCAATGCCGTGGCGCCGGGCAAGCGGCCGCGGTCCTCGATGGCGCCGACCATCGTGCTGAAGGACGACAAGCCGGTGCTGATCGTCGGCTCGCCCGGGGGCAGCCGGATCATCGGCTATGTCGCCAAGGCCATTATCGCGCGTCTGGACTGGGGCATGGACGTGCAGCAGGCGGTGGCGCTGCCCAATATCGTCAACCGCTTTGGCCCGATGGATGTGGAACCCGGCCTGCCTGCCGCGCTGACCGGCAGTTTGGCCCGGATCGGATTCGAGGTGAAGGAAACGGAACTGACCTCGGGCCTGCAAGCCATCGCCATTGGTCCGGACGGGCTGACCGGCGGCGCCGATCCGCGACGCGAGGGGATCGCCATCGGCCACTGATCTGTCTGCAGCAACGCATGGCATGTGGCGATCAGGCTGGACGATGGATGTCCGCCCGTTTCGCGCTGCTTGGCGGGCTGGCTTGGTGAGACCGCCCTCGCTGCCACAGTTTCGGGCAGGTGATCCGTCACATGGAACTGGTCGACGTCGCCGCCACGCTGCTTGTCGATCCTGCCTTGGCTACGCCGGGTGGCACCGTTGGTTCCGCCCACCACCACTTTCAAGGCGGCAATCGTCTCTGCTGCGCCTCTACTCCTTCTGCACAGCGCCATCCAGAAGGGCGGCACTGATCGACAAGCGGGCTCTCTCTGCTGGCTGGCGTCGCCCTCGCGTCGAATGATCTTTATGCGGCGCTCTGCGAGACATCCGAAACAGGGCGAAATGCTGATGCTAGATCGTCACCTGCTTTTGTCTCACGCGACAACACGACCAGCAGCGGGGGCTTTGTCGCACGAAGCCTGCGCGGGATTCACATTGCGGGTCCAGCAGCATAGCTGGGCGGCATGTCCAGCCTGCCCCGACGACCCGCTATCGCACCCTGAACTGGTCCGCCTGCAATGCCTCGCTGCATGAGCGTGGGTCGCTGACCGTCTGGTTCGACCCTTCGATGCCTTGGCACGCGGCGCCATCGGGCAACGTGGCGGCCAGCCGGCCTCCAGCGACGCCGCGGGTCTAGGCTTGCCTGACGATCAAGATCCTTTCCGCCTGCCGCTTCGCCAGATCGAGCCAGGGAGCGCCACTGGTCCGAGTGACCATGGCGCGGAGGCTTCGTCACGATCCTTCCGAAGCTGGCCTGCCTCGACTGGCTGGTGCCGGACTTCTCGACGCTCTGCCGACGGCGGAAGACCTTGACCGTGGCGCCCCCGGCACCTGCTCGTGGACAGCACGGGCATCAAGGTCCGCGGCGAGGGCGAATGGCATGCCCGCAAGCATGCTGGCGCGCGCAGGCGGGTTTGGCGCAAGGTCCACCTGGCCATGGCCGAGGCGACTCTGGCAGTGCAGTCGAGATCGCCGGTAGCGGTGTGGGCGATGCGCCCGTATTGCCTGATCTGCTCGCCCAGATCCCTGAAGCCGAGCCGATCGCGTCGGTCACCGCGCCCGGGGCTGCCGCGACGCCATCGCGAACCGGGGCGCGGATGCGGTCGTGCCGCCCCGGCGCACTGCAGCTGGTCCAACACCCACGCTGAGCAGCCTGCCCGAAAAGGCAACTCGCGGCTGTCCCGGCGATGTGTTAATTGTCGAGTCAATCAACTGGTGTTGTGTTAGCGAGTTTCCAAACTGCCGGGCCTGCGGGTCCGGCATTTTGCTTTCGCGACCAGCCACGCAGCCTGGCAGACGGTCTCGCGCCATGGACCCGCCATCCCCGACAAGAAGCGACGACGAGCCTTGCCGAAAGCGCCGATCGTGCCGCGCGGGATGATTGGCTTGCTTTAAGCATGCGAATGCAAGCGATGGGCTGATCCAAAGCCGTCCCCCTGACGTTCTGCCGCAAGAACCAAGGGCGTGACATTTCCTGCTCAGGCAGCACCCTCGCGTCGTCGCAGCTTGATGGCGTCCGCCAGCCATAGCCGGGCCAGACCGTGATACAGCGGTTCCGGCGACAGCAGGCGCGACACGCCGAAGCCAAGCATCGCGGCGGCCATGATGGGCAGGGCATGTTCCTGCGTCGCGGTCATCTCCATGACGATAACGAAAGCAGTCATCGGCGATTGCACGGCCCCGGCGAAATAGGCCGCCATCCCCAGCACCGCCGCAAAGCTCAGCGAGGCCGAGAACAACCCGCCGATCAGATTGCCCAGCCCCGCGCCCACGGAAAGCGACGGCGCGAACATGCCGCCCGGAATGCCCGATACGGTCGAGGCCAGTGTCGCCAGCAGCTTGGTCAGGAAAAAGCTGGCGGGCAACTGCTCGCCCTGCACCGCCAGCCGCGCCTCGGCGTAGCTGGTGCCGAATGCCATGCCCCCGCTGACAAGCCCCGCCACCGCGACCACCAAGCCCGCCGTCCCGGCGACGACGAAAAGCTTGCGGCTGGGCGCCAGCTTCCAGCGCCGGATCCGCCGGGTCAGGGACAGCACCGACCGGCTGAACCCGGCGCCCAGCGCCCCGCCCGCAATCCCCACCACCCCGACCAGCAACCAGTCGCGCGGGAAATTGCCATAAGCCACGGCCTCGCCGAAATAGGTGTAGCTGCCCGAGATCGCCAGCGCCGCGATCCCGGCGATCACCACCGTCGAAAGCACCAGCCCATTGGTGCGGCTTTGATAGGTGCGGGCCATTTCCTCGATGGCGAAGACGATGCCGGCCAGCGGGGTGTTGAACGCGGCCGCGATGCCGGCGGCCGAGCCTGCAAGGATCAGCCCCTTGGCCTGGGCCAGATGCCCGACACGCGCGCTGGCCAGCATGATGGCCGCGCCGATCTGGACTGTCGGACCCTCACGCCCGATCGAGGCGCCGCAGAGCAGGCCCCACTGCGTCAGCAGGAACTTTCCGGCGGCGATCCTCAGCGTCAGGTAAAGCCTTCGCTCCTCGCCCTCCAGCGCGCGGGCGGCGATGGCCTGCGGGATGCCGCTGCCTTGCGCACCGGCAAAATATCGTTGCGTGAGCCATGCCGAAGAGATGAAGCCCGCAGGAAGAACCAGCAGCAGCCAAGGCGAGGTTCCCCCGACCGAAAGATGGCGAAACGCCTCGGTCGCCAGATCCGCAAACCTGGCGAAGGCGGTGCTGACCAGCCCGACCAGCAGCGCGCCGCACCAGAAGACCATCCGCCCGCGCCATTGTTCCCGACTCGTGATCAGGGCGCGCGAGCGGCGGAGGATGCGGAACCGGGGGCGAGGCATGGGCATGTCGGATCCTGTGTCGATAGGCTTCCACGCAGGCAGGGAGCAGAGGGCCAGAAGGGGATCTTCCCTGCATTTCATGGCCCGGCCAGGAAGACAAATGCAAACCGGGCCGGGCATGACCGCCCGGCCCGGCCAGCCTCAGGCCAGCTCCCGTCTCTCGGCCAGCAAGCCCTTGACGATGGCCCAGCAGGCCCCCAGCAGCACCAGCGTGAAGGGCAGCCCGGTCGAGACCGCCATCGCCTGCAGGGCCGTGAGCCCGCCGCCTAGAAGCAGGGCGATGGCGACCAGACCCTCGAAGCTGCACCAGAAGATGCGCTGCGGCACCGGGGCGTGGATCTTGCCGCCCGCCGCGATGGTGTCGATCACCAGCGAGCCGGAATCCGAGGAGGTGACGAAGAACACGATCACCAGCACGATGCCGATGAAGCTGGAAATCGCGGTCAGCGGCAGTTGCGACAGCATCTGGAACAGTTGCAGTTCCAGCGCCGCATCGGCCACGCCCGAAAAGCCGGCCAGCGTCTCGGAAATCGCGGTGCCGCCAAAGGCTGTCATCCACAAGACCGAGATCAGCGAGGGCACGATCAGCACCGCGGTCAGGAACTGCCGCACGGTGCGGCCGCGCGACACCCGGGCGATGAACATGCCGACAAAGGGCGACCAGCTGATCCACCAGGCCCAGTAGAAGGCGGTCCAGCCGTGACGGAAATTGTCGTCGGTGCGGCCGAAGGGGTTCGACAGCGGCAGGATCTTGGTGCCGTAAGCGGCCAGATTGCCGAAGAAGCCGGTCAGGATCTGCCAGGTCGGCCCGGTGAGGATCACGAAGAGCAGCAGCAGGACCGCCAGCACCATGTTGATCTCGGACAGGCGCTTGACGCCCTTTTCGACGCCCAGCACCACCGAGGCCGTGGCCACCCCGGTGATGATGACGATCAGCACGATCTTGGCGGTCAGCGCGGTGCTCCAGCCGAACAGGAAATGGAAACCCGCCGATGCCTGCTCGGCGCCGATCCCCAGCGAGGTGGCCAGCCCGAACAGCGTCGCCATCACCGCCAGCACATCCACGACATGGCCCGGCCAGCCCCAGACCCGTTCCCCCAGGATCGGATAGAAGACCGAGCGCAGCGTCAGCGGCAGCCCCTTGTTATAGGCAAACAGCGCCAAGGCCAGCGCCACCACCGCATAGATCGCCCAGGGGTGCAGGCCCCAGTGAAAGATCGTCGCGGCCATCGCCAGCCGCCGCGCGCCCAGCTCGTCCCCCGGCGCCCCGTCCAGCGGCGCCCAATCGGTGCGGACGCCATTCTCGACCACCGGCCCGCCCAGGGCGGCGGTGAAATGGCCCAGCGGCTCGCTGACGCCATAGAACATCAGCCCGATGCCCATGCCGGCGGCAAAGAGCATGGAGAACCAGCCGGTCAGGGAGAAATCCGGCGTGGCCTCGGGGCCGCCCAGCCGGACCGAACCCAGGGGCGACAGGATCAGGCCAAGGCACAGCAGCACGAAGATATTGCCGGCGATCAGGAAGAACCAATCGAAATTGCTGGTGACCACGTCGCGCAATCCGCCGAAGAACGGCCCCAGGACCGAGGGGAACAGCAGCGTGGCCGCGGTGAAAACCACCACCGCGGCGCCGGAGATCATGAAAACCGGGTTATGGATGTCGAAGGCGACCGGCTTGACGCCCTCGATATTGTCCTGGCCGATCTCGTAATCGGTCACGATGATCTGGGTCGGGCCCTCGGGCGGCGGCAGGGCCTCGATGCCGGCGTCGGAGGCTAGGGGGTCGGATGGGCTTATCTGTGACATGCGTCCCTTTCTCATTTGGGTTCGATCGGGCGCCGAAAGCTTCGACTCGACGCGAAATGCGCCTGGGGAACCGAGAATTTCACAATTTCTTTATGATTACCATCCGCAGGACGGCGCGCCGCGAAGCGCGGCCCGCGCCATGCCCCAAGGGTGGCCAGCCTTGTCTACAGCACCAGCCACCGCCTTGAGCATCGATCAGTTGCAGGCGATGGGCTTCCCGATCTGCCTGTGCGCCATCGCCACGCTGCACAGCGCCGGCCGCATCACCGCCCCTCCGACGGCCTTGATCACGCGCGCTTCTCTGGCCGGTCTCTGCAGGCATCGGAGCGCGAGGGACAAGCGCTCTGGTCGTCCCTGTTCACCGACGGCGCAGCCGGAATCTGACCGTCGCGCTTGCGGTAGTCAGCGCCATATCTCGGGGTCGACACCCCGGCCGATGTCGGCATGCTGCGACAGGTGGAAAGTCGGCATCTTTCCGGCCTTTCTTTGCGCCAGATAGTCCCGCGTCAGCTTGGCAACCGTTCCCGACAGCGCCACGATGGCGATCAGGTTGATGGTGGCCATCAGCCCCATCGAAGCATCTGCCAGGTTGAAGACGGTCGCCACGCTCTGAATTGCGCCCCAGACCACCATCAGGACAGCCGCGACACGCAGCACAGTCAGCCCCGTCTTGCTGCCGAACCCCAGATAGGAAAAGGCGTTCTCGGCATAGGCGTAATTGCCGATGATCGACGTGAAGGCAAAGAAGAAGATGGCCACCGCCACGAACACGCCTCCGGCGGCGCCGAAGTGATGGACCAGTGCATTCTGGGTCAGCACGGTGCCGGTGACGCCGCTACCCGGCTCCATGACGCCCGACAGGATGATCATCACCGCCGTGGCCGAGCAGACCAGGATGGTGTCGATGAAGACGCCAAGCGCCTGCACGAAACCCTGGCTCGAGGGGTGATGTGGATCAGGGGTCGCCACCGCCGCGATGTTCGGGGCCGAACCCATGCCCGCCTCGTTCGAGAACAGGCCGCGCTTGATGCCGTTCATCGCGGCCGCCGCGATCGAGCCCACCAGGCCGCCCGTCGCCTCGGTCAGGCCGAAGGCCCCGCCGACGATCTGCCACAGTGCGCCGGGCACTGCGGCAAGGTTCATCACGATGACGATGATCGCAGCCAGCAGGTAGATACCTGCCATGAAGGGCACCACGATCTCGGCCACGCGGGCGATCTGCGGGATGCCGCCGAAAATGATCGCCGCCGTCAGCCCCGCCGTCGCCAGGCCGACCGCCCATTTCGGCACACCGAAGGCGCCATTCACCGCCTCGGCGATGGAGTTGGATTGCACCGAGTTGAAGACCAGGCCGAAGGCGATGATCAGCGCGACGGCAAAGATGGCGCCCAGCCAGGGCAAACCCAGCCCGCGCGAGATATAATAGGCCGGGCCGCCGCGATACATGCCGCCCTCGCCATGCACCTTGTAGAGCTGTGCCAGCGCGCTTTCCGAATAGGCGGTGGCCATGCCCACCAGCGCCACCATCCACATCCAGAACACCGCGCCGGGTCCACCCAGATAGATCGCGACCGCCACCCCGGCGATATTGCCCGTCCCCACGCGCGAGGCCAGGCTGACAGTCAGCGCCTGCAAGGGCGTGATGCCGCTCTTGTCGGTCTCGCCCGAACCGATGACGCATCGGAACAGCTCGGGAAAGTGGCGGAATTGCAGAAAGCCAAGCCGCAGGGTGAAGTAGACCCCCACCGCCAGAAGCCCGTAGATCAGCACATAGTTCCAGAAGATCAGGTTCAGGAAATCAATCACGGCATTCATGCAGGCTTTCCTTTCAGCTCATGGAAAAACAGGGCGGCGAGGCCCTAGACGAAGGTCAGGCCGATCGAGATGACGATGCCCGAAAGCACCAGGTGCAAAGTGCAGAACCCCATGATGTCGCGGGCCTTCAGCCCGGCGATTCCCAGAATGGGCAAGGCCCAGAACGGTTGCACCATATTAGAGCTTACGTCACTGTCCGATTTTCGGGGAGGTGCTCAACCATCATGCGCTCGGTCCCGCCCAACTGAATGGCCCGCACCATGTCCGCAAAATGGATTTCGGCAACCACAACCTGCGCGGAAGCGATCTGGATCAGGGCGGCAAGCAGCAGGGGAGCGATGCGGGGCATGGGGTCCTTGGTGATCATGGCGGGTGTTGCCCTACCTCACGCCAAGTCAGATTAACATACTTTACTATGTATTTTTGCTTGATGCCTGCGCGTGAATCGGGGACACAGACTGCGATTATCTCGACCGACCCAAAGGCACCCCATGATTTTTTCCCCTAAACTTCTGACTCTTGCACCGCTCGTCCTGCTGACCGCCTGTGGCGGCGGTGGATCTCAAGGCGGTGGCGCGTCCACTCCCGCCCCCAGTCCGGTCGCAGGCGCGCCGGTCGCGACCGATGCCGCGACGCTGGTGGCCTGGACGAGGGATGGTGGCAGGACCGCGGAATTCGAGAACGGCGTGATGCGCACCCGCCGCACGCTGACCGTCGATGGGGTGCGCCACTCTGCCTATGTCGATGCCGTGCCCGGCTATGGCGACGCACGGGTGACCTATACCGACGGTTCGGGCGAGACGGTCTTTGCCCTGGTGGACAACGCCGCACCGACCGGCACCGCACCGACCGGCGTCTATACAGGCGAGGTCGACGCCGTCTGGACCCCGAACGCCGGGATCGGCACGCAAAGCGGCACCGGCCGGATGGCAATCACTCTGGATGCCGCCTCGGGCGAGGCCTGGATCGATTCCATCATCGGCGGCACGAACAGCAATGTGCAATTCATGGGGGCTGCAAAGGCCTCCGGCGGCAGGCTGAGCGCCGATGATCTGACTGCCCAATATCGTGACGGCGAGGGATACTTCATTCGCAACGAGGAAGCCGTTGTCGACGGGCGCCTGATCGCCGGCAACGACACTGCCGCCATCATCGGCACGATTGGCGCCAACAGCGCCAGCGCCGGCTTCACCACCGGCCTTCACCCGGAATATACGGCAGAATTGACGGCCGGTCAGGCAGCGGATCTTTGACATGCAGCTTCGTCATCTTGTCATTGCGCTGGCTCTGACCGCATCCCCCTCCTTCGCGGAATTGCGGCCCGAGCATAAGGCGCTGATGAGCCGCTTTGCCGCCCTGCGCCATGAATGCGTCAATACCGGCCTCAAAGGCCCGGCATGTGACGAGGCCGAGGGTTTGGCAAGGCAGCTCGCTGCAGCGGGCGTGTGCTTTCCTGCGGAGGAGAACCCGTATTATTGCCGAGATCGCCAGAACGCCGCGCAGGAGATTGGGCGGTTCCACGCGGTAGCAAACTCTGCTGCCATCCGGCCCCGGATCGACCTGCTGATCGCGGGCCAGGACAAATGGGTCGACTTCGTCATCACGAAGGGCGGCGTTGAAGGCCCCGGACGCGTCCGGACGATTGCCGGCCAACCGTGGCGCCTCTACACGACCTGCCGTCAATATGCCTGTTCGGATCAGGCGATCACCATGGCGGTGTCGGCAGACAACAGCACCGTCTATCTGTATCTGCATGGCAAGAAACAGCGACCGACCCTGCTGGGCAATCCGCCGGACGGCGTGAGGTCGGCACTGATCGACATGAAGTGAAGAAGAAAGCTGCCCCACATCAGTGGTGGGGCAGCCTTTTTTATGAATCTGCTATCACGACAATTGCCGAAGCGCGTCAGAAAGTTCGGGCGTAGGCTGGGCCGGGCGCTGATGTCACGCCCGGCAATCATGTTGTTTCGTTACCGCGGGTGCGTCAGATAGTTGAACAAGGCCGTCGCCTTGTCCTCATCAAGCGCCGAAGCAAGGCGAACCACCTTGCGTCCATGGCGGAGGTTGACCCGATAGGACACAGCCGCGAGACGCCGCCGCCACCAACGGTTTGCACTCATCGTTGCGGATTGCGTGGCCATCGCAACTGCACCGCCGACGACCACGCCCGAAGCGACGGTGTCGCCCTCGCGCGCATTGTCGACGAAGACCTCGCTGATCTGGCTGATCGGATAGAGCGTCGATCCCTTCCGGATACCCTCATCACTGATCGTCAGCACGAAGGGCCGCCGCCGGAACATCTGCCAGCCCGCCGTAATCGCGACGGGCAGGAGAATGACCGGCAGGAGCCAGGCTTCCGTCTGCGGGTTGATCATCGGCATGATCAATGACCAGATTCCCATCGACATCAGAAGCAACCAGACGAACACCGCCAAGAGCAGAGCGACGCCGAGGCCCGAGCCCCGCACCGTCAGTTTGGTTGACCCATCGTCCTGCGGTTCGATCTCGAAGCCCTGATCCAGACGGGCGGTCTTCAGTTTGGCAGCCATGTGTTCTCCAGCGATGCGTATTTCAATCGGAAACTCTTCGACGGTTGGCGCAGCGAAGCGGGAGGATCGAACATGCACAGCGATTCTGAGCATGGTGGCATTCGTCCCTCCCGAGCCTCGATCACTGCAGGCCCATCAGATTCCTGCGTATTACATATTATAGTGCGTAAAAAAGAAAGCCCTGAACTGCAATGCCAGCCGCATGGATATGCGTCGCCTCGTCGGTCGGAACTTTGCACGCCTGCGCCAGGAGCAGGGCTTGACGCAGGAGCAGGTCGAAGAGCGTTCCGGCTTCAGCCAGCAATACATCAGCGGCCTCGAACGTGGGCATCGCAACCCGACCGTGATCACGCTTTACGAACTCGCACAGGCCTTGGGTGTGAGCCATGTCGAACTGGTCAGGCCGCCGGAAGAGGCCTGATCCAAGTTCTGCTGTCAGCTCGGACAGGGCTACAAAGCATGCCCTGGCGATGAAATTGAGGACCCGCTTCGAGCCTTGGTAATCCGATATCGAAGATACGGTTGCCCCACCTGCTCTGAGGTTGAGGGTGTGCCGCTTCCGAAGCTCGATTCTTACGTTTCCGGCCCTTCAGCAGCACGCCGCGCCAGCCAATCCGCCATCACGCGCCGCACCACTTCAGGACGCGATGGCAAATCGGCTTGTTCTCTTCGATAATCATCGATCGCGCGCAGCATTTCCCGGTCCATACGTATGGTCACCGGTTCGGTATCCGCAGGTGGCCGACCCATTTTCGCCATTTCGAATCTTTCTCAATTTCACTACTTGACTATTCAGCGTCATATAGTCATATTGAGCGAGCCTTGGCAAGGGATTAGGGCCCCTCACCAAAGCTCTGACCACAACGATCTTTAGGGAGATCACTCATGGCTATTCACACGCCTATCACGGCACCTGCCTTTCCGGAAGCCAGCAGCGCGTTCACGCATACGCCCGTCACGCATCAGTTTGCGGCGGTGATGCGCGACCTCGCGGATTATATCGAGGCTGAGCGTGACCTTGAGCATTGCGACAGCTGGGATCCGGCCTGCGATGCATGGATCCGCGATGCCGAGCGGGCCCGGGTGCGGGTGCTGGACGGGATCAGCGCGCTGCGCGTTGCGCCGACCTGCCGCCGCGAGGATCTGCCGCTCCGGCGCCATGCCGACCTGGCACAGATGCTGATCGAGAGCGACAGCCCGCAGCAAGTCCGCGATATTCTCGCCCTGCCCGGCCGTTTTCCCCATGTCTTCCGCTGTGCCGGTGATGGCCCCGTTGCACGGCGCGTCGACCTGATGGTTGCGGCCTTCCAGCAGCATTTGCGCACCCTCACGACCCTGTCCGATTTCACGGGGATGATCGAAGCGGACTATCTCGCTATCGAACCGGACGCGTCCAATCTCAAGCTGGCGCCCGCAGCCTGATCGCCCCACATATCTGACGACTTGGGCGCCCATCACAGATGGGCAGCCATAGCCGCGCACCTGTCCCATTTCTTCCGCCACCGGCTCCTGGTCGCACGTCCTGCGTGCGCCCGAGGTCTGGCTTCATCTTCTCCATCCTGTTTTCGGGAGGACTTCCTATGTCCAAGACCACCTGTTCCTCGCACGACACCCGCGCCCCGCTCTTCGCCACTGACCTGCCCCTCGTCATCCATCCTGGCGAACTGCATGCCCATTGGACCGAGTCAGCCCGCGCCAAGGGCTTCGACCTGATCGCCCGCGTTCGTGACCGTTTCCGCGTTGCCCTGCGCTGCCATACCTGCGCCGGCATCCATGTTTCGCGCCACTCCGTGGTCATGACCGCGCAGCCCCTGTGCCCGCATTGCATCGAGACCCGCTGGCGGGCGACCGCCCTTGCCGCCGGCCTGACCTGGCTCGGACGGGATAGCGCGCATCGGCATTACGGCCATTATCGCCTGCCTTGCGGCCACGTGGCCCGGCGCCAGTTCAGCTTCGTTGAACGTGTCGCATCCGGCGAAGTCGCCGCACGATGCGAGACGTGTCTCATCCATCGCGAAGCGGCCGAGGCCACCCGTTTCGGCTGGACGCGTCTCGGGCGCGATCCGCAGGGCAATCCGAACTACCGACTCTATCGCCACCATTGCGGCCATGCGCAACGCATCGCCCGCGCCAATCTGCAATGGGGCCAGTGCGACTGCGCCGGCTGCGGGCAAAGCTGGACGGCCAAACCGTCCTACATCTACCTGCTCGACATCCGTCACCCGGGAACCAGGAGGCACTATCTGAAGCTGGGGTATTCGTCGCATCCCGTAAAGCGTCACAAACACCAGTTGGGGCTTCCCAAAGACGTCGATGTCGAGGTGCTCCGGGTCGTGACCATGCCGACCGGCCATGATGCCTGCGCGAGGGAAAAGGCCGCCCATGCGCGCCTCAGGCGCGATCATCCGGAAGCCGTGGCTCCGCAGCCAGAATACGCGGATCTGATGAATGTCGTGTCCGAGATCTATCGTCCGCAAGCCCTCGCCATTCTCCACGACACCCTCGACCGGATCGAGAGGGAAGTTGCAACTGGCGCGTGCATCCGGACTCCGAATGACCTGTCCGAGCAGGGTCAGATCGCAGGGGGCAACAATCCGGAAACACCGCACTCTCATCCGGTGGTCCGCACGCCCATCGAGGCTGTGACCCGGAATCCGGAAGCCATGCTGCAGGATCGTTTCGCCGCGTGGCGGGATCGCCTCCCGATCCTGGACCGTCATTGGGGCCTGACCGGGTGACGGAGGCCGGGACGGGGCGTTCTGGATCACATAACGAGACCATTTCGCCGATCCGGACGACCCCTGCGGCCGGGCGAGCGCCTGCGCGTCTCACCGCGATCCGGAAGCCATGCCGCGCCGAAGGAATACCAGGGTTGCCTGCCGCTCGCATCCCGGATTCCGGATCCGAACGGCTTCGACACCCCCGAACCTCGAAAGCTTCCGGATCCCCGCACACCCCGGACCCACACCGCCACCACATCCCGCGCCTCGGGATCGCAGCCCGCTCTGCCAGCTGCCCCGCCGCCATCCGGAATGCCGGATGGCCCGCCTCTCTCATACCCGGAATCCCGCCATGACCCAGACAAACGCAACCAATCCCCGCAATCCTGACCCCAATTCCGGAAGCCGTAATCCCGCTTCCTGGGTTTCCCTGGCCCGTCATGCCATCCGCCGCCTGCGGGACGATCTGGCCGAGAGGCTGACCCCGTCCTGGGATCCCGCGCTCGACCCGGAAGACATGGATCTGCCCGACTTGCTGGAGGCCGCCATGTCGCCTCCGGGATCCGCCGCGCTTGATGCCCTGAACACCAGCCCCGCCGCGCAGAACGTCTCCCCGGAGGAATACGAGGCAATCGCGGAAGCCGGAGGCGATCCTGCCGCCACCGTCGCCAATGGCGCGTCGCAGCCCCGCATCCTTCTGCCGGCCAGCAAGCTGATCCCGCTGCTGCGCCTTGCCGCCAGTATTGGCAGCCTCGAGGGCCGTGATGCGATGCTGGTGCCGGGCGCCATCACCGTGATCGAAGGCATCCCGGGCAACCTGGTCGATGCGCTCAAGAAGCTGCTGCCGCATGCATTGCCGACCGGCTGGTCACTGGCCATGTCCATGGGCCGGCTGCCTCGCGACAAGCCGTATCTGCTGGTGCTGGGTCCGGAGCTCATGAACGGCAAGATCTCCGAGCACGCCGGACGCGGGTTTGCGGCGGAACTCGCCACGGCGATCGACATGCGGGTTCCGATCCTGATCCTGCTGCCGGATGTGGCGACAGCACCGCCGGTGCTGCGCCACCCGCCTGTCGAGCGACGGGCATTTGCGCCTCTGTCGGCTGAGATCCTGATCACCGCGCTCCGCGCCACGCACAGCGCCACCGGCCGAATCGACGAGGCCGCGGTGCGCGCCGCCCTGCCGGACGATGCCGCGCTGTCCGAACTGGAGCCGCTGGCCCTTGGTCTCGCGATGCGGGTGCCGACCGCGAAGGCGGTCGCCGAGCGGATTGCCGCCCTCACGGTCAAGGCGCCACGCGCTGCGGCTGACGGCCCCTGGCTCGAGGACATCCACGGCGACAGTCCGGCACTGCGCGCGGCGCGGCAGATCGTGCGCGACCTGCGCGCATGGAAGACCGGCGAGGTCGGCTGGCAGGATCTGACCCGCACGCTACTGCTTTACGGGCCACCCGGCACCGGCAAGAGCTGGATCGCCCGCGCCATGGGCAATTCCGCAGGCTTCTCGGTCGTCACCGGAACCTTCGGCCAGTGGCAGGCCGCAGGCCATCTCGGCGACATGCTGCGCGAGATGCGCCGGACCTTCGCCGAGGCGCGGTCCAAAGCCCCGACCGTGCTGATCATCGACGAGATCGATGCCGCCGGCTCGCGCGACGATCGCGATCAGCACAACCGCTCCTACCGCACGCAGGTGATCAACGCGTTCCTGGCCGAGATGGACAGCATCGCCAAGGAAGAAGGCGTCATCGTGATCGGCACCTGCAACCATCCGGAAATGATCGATCCGGCGGTGCTGCGCGCGGGCCGGTTTGATATGAAGGTCGCCCTGCCCCTGCCCGATGTCGAGGGCCTCTTCGGCGTCTTCCGGCACTGCCTGCCCGACTGGCGCGAGGCCGATCTGCGCGATCTCGCGGCGCGCGCCGTCGGCTGCTCGGCGGCAGATGTCGACGCGGCCATCCGGCAGACGCGGGCGACGGCACGGGGGCAAAAACGGGCGATGACCCTCGACGACCTGCGCCAGGTCTTCGTCCTCGACCACGACCCCGCCATCGACCGCCGCGTCGCCCTGCATGAATGCGGCCACGCCATCGCCTGCGCGGCCCTCCGCCTCGGCCCGGTGCGCCGCATTTTCCTGGGCCGCGATGGCGACGGCGGCACGGTGTTCGATGCGGATGCCAAACATGGCTTGCTCAGTGATCTGCAGGACCGCCTGGTGCAGATGCTGGCCGGACGCGCGGCCGAGCGTCTGATCCTGGGCGATGTCTCGGCCGGCGCGGGCGGCAGCGCCGACTCCGATCTAGCCCGGGCGACGATGATCGCCACGTCGATCCAGACACGCTACGGGCTTGGCGCCCAGGGCCCGGTCTGGACCGCAGATCCCGATACCTTGATCGCGCTGGACCCCGACGTGCTGTTTCGTGTCCGCCGCGAGCTGGAGGCTGCCGAGAAGCGCGCCGCGCAGATCCTCAGCACCCATCGTTCCCTGCTCGAGGAGATGGCCGAGACGCTGATGGCCTCGCGCGACATGGACCGCACCGAGGCCCAGGACTGGCTCGCCCGGGTGCGCAATGCGGCAGCGGATGAAGACCATGACGCGCGCCCTGCGCAGCAACCGCAATAGAGACAGACGGGTGGCGCCCGCCTCACGCGATCGCGCGTCACCCTGTCGAATCGCACCCCCGCGAAGAAAGAGACCAAAACAAAAAACAAAAGAGAGCGGCAGAGCCGCCAATCAAAAATCCAAAACCAAAAACGGCGCTCCCTGCGGCGGGCACCGCCCGCCCATTCCATTCCCACGGGATAAAAAAGAAGGAACGTAAAGACCAGGAACCAAAAATCAAAAGACCCGAGTAACACATCCGTCGTTTCGGCAAGGCCGCAGCAGGAGCGAGAACGACAGCGGCGCCTGAAGTGCTGTCCTTTGGCAGGGTGCGCTGCCGGGCATCGCTATCCCGCCAACGCGCCCTAAAATCCGGATAATTCGCGCCCGAGGTTTCGTTGCGCCCGCCGATCGCCCCCCGGCAATCAGGATGCAGGCATCGCGTGCCCCCATGAGCCGCAGTCGTCTCTCGCCCACCCCTCTGGCGCGTGAGATTTCCGTATTTTCAGCCGGTTATCCACATTCATGCAACCCGAGAACCGTGGTTTCAACTTAGAGAACCTCTCCATGCCCTATGATCATCTGAGCAGCAGCGGGGCCGTTCCCGCACAGGATCATCATCAGCGAACGCCGGCGGGCCATGTCCCACGGCGCAGGGAGCAACTCGGCCCATGGCACGAGACCGGAGAGATATTGCCGACAGGGAGGATGCCGCAAAGGCGACGACTGTCCCGTCGGCGCCTCCGGCCGACAAAGCCCTTGCCGGGAATCGGCAAGCCGCGCAGCATCACGACCAGCTGCTTGCCCTCGTCCGGGCGCTGGCCCGCGATGCTGCCCGCGCCGATCACGCCACTGAGCGCGGCGCCCCCTGACGATTGACCTTCCACTCCGCACGGAGATCCGCCCATGACCCTGCGCGCCGTCATCTACGCCCGCTATTCCTCCGACCTGCAAAACGCCGCCTCTATCGAGGACCAGATCCGGCTCTGCCGCGAACGCGCCGCCCGCGAAGGTTGGCAGATCGTCGGCAGCTACGAGGACGCCGCCACCTCCGGCGCCTCGCTGATGCGTCCCGGCATCCAGCGCCTGCAGCAGGATGCCCGCGAGCGGCGCTTCGACGTCGTGATCTCCGAAGCCCTCGACCGGCTGTCGCGCAACCAGGCCGATATCGCCAGCCTCTACCAGAACCTGACCTTCGCCGGCGTGGCCATCGAGACCCTGGCCGAGGGCCGCATCGACGAGATGCATATCGGGCTGAAAGGCACGATGAACGCGCTGTTCCTGAAGGACCTCGCGGCCAAGACCCGCCGGGGCCTGCGCGGCCGCGTGGAGGCCGGCAAATCCGGCGGCGGTAACGCCTATGGCTACACCGTCCTGCGCCATATGGGCGAGGACGGCGAGATCAGGCGCGGCGACCGACAGATCAATGAGGACGAAGCCGCCATCGTGCGGCGGATCTTCACCGCCTATGCCGAAGGGATGTCGCCGAACCGCATCGCCGATCAATTGAACCGCGAAGGCATCCCCGGCCCGCGCGGCCGGGCCTGGGACAAATCCACCATCCACGGCAATCCCAAGCGCGGCACCGGCGTGCTCAACAACGAGATCTATGTCGGCCGCCTGGTCTGGAACCGGCAGAGCTTCGTGAAGGACCCCGCCACCGGCAAGCGCCAGGCCCGTCCGAACCCGGAATCCGAATGGATCGTCACCGAGGTCCCGGAACTGCGGATCATCGACCAGTCCCTCTGGGACCGGGTGAAGACCCGCCAGGAGGGTCGCAAGATCGAACAGACCGACAAGGAAGCCTGGGAACGCCGCAAGCCGCGCTTCCTGCTCACCGGCCTGGTCAAATGCGGCTGCTGCGGCGGCGGTTTCTCGACCGTGGGCAAGGACCGTTTCGGCCGCTCGAACTCGCGCAACAAGGGCAAATCGGTCTGCACGAACCGCACCGGCATCACCCGTCAGGATCTGGAGGACCGGATCCTCACCATCCTCTCCGAGCGGCTGATGGACCCGGAACTGGTGAAGGTCTTCGCCGCCGAATACATCGCCGAGCGCAATCGCCTGGCCGCCAGACATGTCGATGACCGGGCGGTCAAGGAGAAGGAGCTGGCCAAGATCATCAGGGACCAGGACGTGCTGGTGAACGCGCTCCTCTCCGGCCTGCCGCCCGAACGCATCAAGGCCAAGCTGGAACAGCTGGAGACCCGCCAGAAGCACCTGGAACGGGACCTGGCCACCGCCCCGGCCCCGGCGGCACTGACCCGGATCCACCCCAGGATGGCGGAGAACTGGCAGGAGCGGATCCGGGCGCTGATCGCCGGGCTGACGGAACCGGAGGCCGAGGGCGAGGCTCGCGAGGCGATCCGGGGCCTGATCGAGAAGATCGTGGCGACGCCGGTGCCGACCAAGGGCAGGCGGATGCGCCTCGAACTGGTGCTGCACGGCGATCTAGCGGGGATCTTGGCGCTGAGCCTGAATGCGGATCGGCTGTCCGGACAGCAAAAAACCTCCTGCGAACAGGAGGTTATGGAAAGTGCAGGATTTCTGGTTGCGGGGGCACGCAACCGCCGTAGCCTACCGGAACTTCGATGTGCCGTTTGATGCTGACCGGCACTGGGGGTCTGCGGGGTGGAGCGGGCGGCTCCTGAAACCGGTCATCTCGAGTTCGCTGCGAGATTGGCTACGTGAACGTCGACGTTGACCAAGCTTCATAGCGTCAAAACGCTTTAAGGTGCTTTCAATCGCTCACCCCGTGCCAACAGAAGCCAGTGGCCAACATGCTCTTGACGTAGTTAGTTGAACGTCCATTGCCAGTGCAAAAAAAATCCCAATTATCCACGAGAAAAAGCGGTGCTTTTGGGTATGCTAGGTGTTCAGTCCCGGCATTTGGTGGATCGGGTTCAGGATGAATCTGTCTGGCTCTGATGTCCAGATCTTGCAGATGTATTCGTAGGGTAATCCTCCCCGTTTTAACGGGGCTCGATCGTAGAACTCACGCGGCCATTTTTAGCTTCATGGCGGGTGTGACGCCGCCAATGCCCATGTTGGGGCGTTCGTTGTTGTAGGTCCATAGCCATTCGGTAGCGATCTGCTGCACCTCCTCGATGGTTTCAAAGATGTAGAGGTCCAGCCATTCGTGCCGGACCGTTCGGTTGTAGCGCTCGACGTAGGCGTTCTGTTGCGGCTTTCCGGGCTGGATGTAGCTCAGGGCGATGCCCTGCTTCTCAGCCCAGATCGTCAGCGTGGAACTGACATATTCGGGGCCGTTGTCCACCCTGATCGCCAGAGGCTTGCCGCGCCATTCGATGATCTGGTTCAGGGACCGGACGACCCGCTCGGCAGGCAGCGAGAAGTCGACCTCGATGCCAAGGCCTTCGCGGTTGAAGTCGTCCAGCACGTTCAGAAGCCGGAATTGCCGCCCGTCGGCCAGGCGGTCGGCCATGAAATCCATCGACCAGACCAGGTTCGGGGCATCCGGTACCGCCAGTTCCTCGGGCTTCTCGCGCTTGAGACGTCGCCGCGGCTTGATGCGCAGGTTCAGTTCCAGCTCGCAGTAGATCCGGTGGACCCGCTTGTGGTTCCAGACATGCCCCTTCACGTTCCGCAGGTGCAGGAAACACAGGCCGAAGCCCCACGTCTTGTGGACGTTGGTCAGCCCCACCAGCAGGTCGGCGATCATCTCGTTCTCGTCGTCGCGCTTCGGGCTGTAGCGGAAACAGGTCTCGCTGACGCCGAACGCACGACAAGCCAGCGCAATGCTGACCCCCTTCATCGCCACCGCCTTCTCGGCCAACTCCCGGCGCTGAGCTGGCCGCGTCACTTTTTTCCAAGAGCCTCTCGAAGCAGATCAGCCTGCATGCTGAGATCGGCGAACATGCGCTTCAGCCGCCGGTTCTCGTCCTCAAGTGCCTTCATCTGGCTCATCATGGACGCATCCATGCCGCCATACTTGGCCCGCCACTTGTAAAACGTCGCGCTGCTGATCCCATGCTCGCGGCACAGCTCGGGAACGGCCAGCCCGCCCTCGGCCTGACGCAGCACGCCCATAATCTGGGCTTCGGTGAAACGGCTCTTCTTCATCGGAATCTCCTCGTCCATCTTGCCGAGAAAATTCTACCTTCGCATCCCCTTAACCACAGGGAGGATTACCGTAGGGCGTGAGACCGCCGAGGGTCTTGAGCCTTCGAGCGAAGTTGTAGGCTGCCATGAAGTCTGCGAGGTGCGTTCGCAGCTGGTCGTGGGTTTCGTAATGGAAGCGTTTGACGGTGGCATCCTTGATTGTCCTGTTCATCCGTTCGACCTGGCCGTTGGTCCAAGGGTGGTTGGGCTTTGTCAGACGGTGCTCGATACCATTGGCCTCGCAGATCATGTCGAAGCGCATCGGCCGGGAGGTGATCGTGTTCCTGTTTCGCGGCTGCTCTGCGAACTGGATCCCGTTGTCCGTGAGAATGGTATGGACCGAGTAGGGCACGGCTTCGAGCATATGCTGAAGGAACTCCCAGGCTGTCTTCCTGTCGGCCTTGTCGACGAGTTGGGTCACGGCGAACTTGCTCGTCCGGTCGATGCCGACGAACAAATATAGTTTGCCTTCAGCTGTTTGCACCTCGGCGATGTCGATGTGAAAGAAGCCGATCGGGTAGCGTTTGAACTTCGACCGCTTCGGCTTGTCACCTTCCATATCAGGCAAGCGCGAGATGCCATGCCGTTGCAGGCACCGATGCAGCGCAGATCGCGTCAGGTGGGGTATCGAAGGCTGCAGGGCGTAAAGGCAATCGTCCAAGGGCAGAAGTGTATGCCGTCTGAACGCCACGATCGCCGCCTCTTCGGCCTCTGACAGAACCGTCGAACGAGGCTCTGTCGGCCCGGTCTTCAAGTCTTCGACCGTCGCGCGCTTGCGCCACTTCGCAACGGTCTTGGGGTTGATGCCCAACTCCCGGCTCAGCTGCGCGAGCGAAGCCTGCGATCGCTGTATTGCTGCTCGGACAGCGTGCGTGGTCGTGGCGCTTCCGTGACGAACTTGTCCCATAGGGCATCCTTCCATTCCAAAGAAAGGATCGCACCATCAAACCGTGGGATCAAACACCTAGTGGCCTCACGGCAATATGACCTCGCCGATTTCACGTCCTGGTTTCCGCACAAGTTGCTTCCGATATGATTCTGGGGCGGTTGAAGCGCAAATGCAGAAAGCCTCCCGGATGAAGATTGGGCGTCTGTAGAATACAGATATTTCTTGCTGCAGGGCGCGCATTGGACACTGTTTCGCAATGTCGACCGTGCTCAATCTTTCTCCGTCAGCAAGAACAGGTTGCTCGTAGAACATCACCAAAGCCAAATTCTCACAGGGGCCGTCCTTTCGGACGGCCCCGCTTCGCTTCAGAAGGTAAACTTCACCACTCCCTGCAGGCGGGTATTGTCGAAGCTCGTGCCGTCGAACTGCTCGCGCTCGAGATAGCTCACCTCGGCCGCCAGCATCAGCTGCTTAGTCGCGAAGTAGCGGTAGGTCAGGTAGGCGGAACTGATCTGTTTCGTCCCGCTGTCCGCCGCACCGGCATAGTCGTCGAAGCGCTGCATCCCGTAGGCCACGGAGATGTCGCTCTTCTCGCCCAGCTTCTGGGTGATGCCGGCCTTGAGCCCGTGAACCTTGATCGCATCGCCATCGGCGTCGATGTCATAGGCGTATTTCCCGCCGGTGGCGATGTCGATCGTCGCCGCGCCGGCATTGTTCATCGCCGTCGCAATCCCCTTGCCGCCGACATATTGCAGCTGCAGCTTGCCGCCCTGCCAGGCCTCGACATCCGCGCCCAGCGCATAGCCGAGACCTCGCACGGTCTCACCGGCATTGGTTTCGAGATTGCGCGCGATCACGCCCAGGCCCGCCTTTACCCGCGGCGAGGCATAGCCGCCGAAAGCCGTCAGCGCCAGGTTCGACTGCGCGCCGGGGGCATAATCCTCTTCGATGGCCAGCGACAGGCGCCATTGCTCATTCGGCCGGAAGGTATAGCGCAGCTGCGGCGCCCGGTAGTTGGTGCCGCCCGCCGCACCGTTGAAGTCCTGGATCGCGCCGGGCGTGCCCTCGAAGGGCATCCAGTTCGTCCAAGTCTGGCCGGCCAGCAACGGCCCGACCTCGCCATAGGCATGGCGCAGGCGGAAATTGCCGCTGCCGCTGGCCGCGCCGTAGAAATCGCCCTCGATGTTGAACTTCAGCTCGCCGATCTCGGTGTCGATGCTGCCCTTGACGCCCAGCCGGCTTTCGAACGCCGTCGCCCCGCTGCCGCCGTCCTGGACCGAGCTTTCCCCGACGCTGGCCATGCCGCCGGTCGTATAACCAAGGTCATAGTTGTTGTCCCCGACCAGGTCGAGCTTGGTAAAGCCATAGAAGGACAGCTTCACCCCCGGCCCCGCCGTCACCGGTGCAGCGGCCTTTTCGGCCTCGAGCGTGGCGATCCGCGCCTCGAGCGCGGCCAGATCCTGTGCCACGGCACCGGTCGCGCCGCAGCCCAGTAGCGCCGCGGCCAGCAGGCCGGTCTTTCGTCCTTTCGTCCATTTGGTCGTCATCTTGATCCTCCCTCTTGGTGTGATGCCAGTGCGTTTGCGCATGCGACTCCCCTGGCCCGGAGCCGCGCAGGACCACCGGGATGCCCGCACCCCGGGTTCGTCATGTCGTTGAGTTTTGTGCGGGATGCCGGCGACCGGCGGGCATCCAACTGGCCTTAGTCCGAGGCCATCACCCGCTCGAGGCGAACCTTGAAGGCCGCGCGCGTCAGCAGGACGAGGCCGATCATCAGGACCGTCTGCACCACCCCGACCGCCGAGGCGAACTGATATTCGCCGCCGTCCATGTAGTGCCAGGTCAGCACCGACAGCGTCTGGCTGTTGCGTCCATAGAGCAGCGCCGAGGCCGACAGCTCCTTGATGGATTGCAGCATGACGAAGAACAGCAGGGCGATCATCGTCGGCTTGACCATCGGCATCAGGATGGCGCGGACCGCGCGCAGGGGCGAGGCACCGGACATGCGGGCGCTCTGCTCAAGCTCGGGGTGAACCTGCATGATCCCCGAGCGGCTGACCAGCACGCCATAGGGCAGGAACTTCGCGATCATCGCCAGAAGCAGGATCCAGATCGAGCCATAGAGCGGCGTGCGCAGATAGAGCCAGAGCAGGCCGATCCCGTAGACCATCCCCGGCACCGCCGCCGGCAGCACCGCCAGCGTCGCCAGAAGCCTTGCGCCCCGGCCAGCGTGGCGGACCTCGAGAAAGCTGATGAGAAAGCCGATCACCACGCAGGCCGCTCCGCTGAGTACCGCAAGGACGAAGGTATTGAGGGTGGCCGAGCGCACATCGGGCAGGTTCCAGATCGTCCGGTAGTGATCCAGGGTCAGCAGATCCAGGCTGATCGTCGCCGAGCTGAAGCGCATGAACGAGGACAGCACGATCGAGACGAGCGGCAGGATGTCGGCCGACAGCACATAGAACGCCAAGATCGCGAATGCCGGCCATTTCAACCCGCCCAGCGGCAGAAGCTGGCCCTTGAACCCCTTGCCGCCCATGGTGACATAGCGTTCGCTGCGCCGGGTGATGCGCCGTTGCAGCAAAAGGCCGATCAGCGCGATCCACAGGATCATGGTGCCGGCGGCAGCGGCATGGGCACGGTGAACCGGAAAGGCCGTGGAATCCTCGTAGATCTTCCAGGGCAGGGTCGTGAAGCCGGCGTTGGTACCGATGATGCCGGGGATGGTGTAAAGCTCGGCCGCAAGGATGAAGACCAGCAGCCCCGCCGAGAAGATCGCCGGCGTGGACATGGGTATGGTGATCCGCGTCAGCGTATAGACCGGACCGGCGCCGCTGGCGCGGGCGGCTTCCTCCAGCGAGGCGTCCATGTTGCGCATGGCCCCGATGGTGAACAGATAGACGAAGGGGCAGAAGAACAGGAACATCACCCAGACAACGCCGCCAAAGCTCCAGATGTTCACCAGCGGCCCGGCATCGACGCCGAAGACCTGCCAGAACCGGACCCAGGCGACATTGATGAAGCCGGTCCGCTCCGAGCCGAGCGCGATCCAGGCGATCAGGCCTGTGAACGGCGACACGAACAGCGGCATGATGACGAGAAGCTCCATCAGCCCCTTGCGCGGCAGGTCCGTCCGCGCCACCAGCAGCGCCATGAATACGCCGACCACAAGCGAAAGCCCCGTCACCACAGCCGAGAGCGCCAGCGCGTTCGCCAGATACCCGAGGTATTCGCGCGAGAAATAGACGTTGATAACCGCGTCCAGGCTGCGCTTGTCGCTCAGGCCGACCTTGGTTTCCTCGTAGAACGAGGCATCCACCGCGAAGACCAGCGGCGCGATCGAGATGGCCAGGACGACGATCATCAGGATGATCCACAGGATGCGTTCGGGCCCGAACCAGCGCTGCATCCTGGCGGCGCGGCGATGTTCCTTCTGTTGCGACAGGCGCAGGTCGCCCGCCGCGCTTTCCCTGCCCTGGATCGCGGAGATTGCCATGTTTGCTGCTCCTTCGGATCAGGCGGCCCGGACGGCCGAGGCCGCCGCGGGGACCGGGAAGACGAGGACATGGGCCGGGTCGATGCGGACCCAGATCTCCTGTCCGCTTTCCCAGCGGTTCGGCGGGCTGAGCTGTCCGCGCATCTGCTGGCCCAGCACGTTGAAATAGAGATCGGCGATATTGCCGAGGAAATAGCTGGTCTCGACCTTGCCGCGGAACACATGCTCGCCGCCCGGATTGTTCGTCGAAAGCTCGACCAGTTCCGGGCGGACGATCAACTCGACCTCAGCCCCAACCGGAAGGGTTGTCGGACCGGCGGCAATCTCCTCTCCGTTCGCCAGGCGGGCGCGGCTGTGGCTGCCGCTGGCAACCAGTCGCCCGCGCAGCCGGTTGGCAAGGCCGACGAACTCGGCACCGAAAAGCGTCGAGGGCCGGTAATAAATGTCGTGGGGCGAGCCGATCTGCTCGATCCGGCCTTCGTTCATCAGCACGATGCGGTCGGCGACCACCATCGCCTCTTGCTGGTCGTGGGTGACGTAAAGCGAGGTGATGCCCAGCCCCTGCAGCAATTGGCGCAGCTCGAACCGCATCCGCTCGCGCAGCTTGGCGTCCAGATTGCTGAGCGGTTCGTCGAACAGCAGCACCTTCGGTTCGAGCACGATGGCGCGCGCCAGCGCAACGCGCTGCTGCTGCCCACCAGAAAGCTGGCTCGCCCCACGCCCGGCCAGATGCTCCAGTCCCACGCGGCGCAGCGCGGTGGTCACGCGCCGGGCGATGTCCTGCGCGGGAAGCTTCTTCAGGCGCAGGCCGAAGGCCACGTTCTCGGCCACGGTCATGTGCGGCCAGATCGCATAGGACTGAAACACCATGCCGATGTCGCGCTTCTCGGGCGGGATCGACAGTTCGGCGGTCGAGACGGTCTTCATTCCCAGGTCGATTCGGCCCTGCGAAACGCCCTCAAGTCCGGCGACACAGCGCAGGGTGGTGGTCTTGCCGCAGCCGCTCGGGCCCAGCAGCACGACGAATTCGCCGTCCTCGATCTCGAGGTCGATGCCCTTCACCGCGTGAAAGGCGCCATAATACTTGTGAACCGACTGCAAGCTGATGCCAGACATGAGCGCATCCCGTTTGATTGGTCAGGTTGAAAGAGGAACGGCCCATCCCGGCGGCGCGAGGCGCGGTGTCGGGATGGATCGCGTGGCCTATTGCTGGATCGCCTTGACCCAGCGGGCCATGTCGGTCTCGTAGCGCTCGGGCCAATGCTCGAAATCGACCTCGTAAAGCTCGGCCGGCGGCTGATACCAGTCCTCGCTGACGAAGCTGCGGCTATCCTCGACGCCTTGCAGGGTGGGTTTGCTGTAATAGTCGCGCTGAAGGGACAGGGCGCCGTCCTCGCTGCCCATCCAGTTCAGGAAAAGCCGGGCCGCGGCCGGATGCGGCGCCGTGGCCGAAATCGCCATCCAGGTGCTGGGGAAAGCCGGCGTCGGCTGCGGATAGACCCAGCGCACCGGTGCCCCCTGCGCGCGCCGGGTGGCGGCGATGGACTCGAAGCTCCAATAGGCGAAATCCTTCTCGCCCGCGACGACGCGGTCGACCATGGCGATGAAATCGCCATAGACCGCCGGTTTCTGCGCACCGACCTGTTCCAGGAAATCCTCGGGATAGGTCTTGGCCTGGGCCGGATCGAGAAACAGGCTGATCGGCGCGTAGCAGGCCCCGCATTTGGCCGAAGTCACCGCAAAGCGCGAGGTGAAGCGCGGATCGAGGACATTGCGCCAGTCCGCCCGCAGCAACTCCGCCTCTTCCTCGGTCACCAGGTTTTCGTTGTAGATGATGACCGAGTCCACGCGATTGAACGCATAGGCCGACTCGCCCATCAGATAGCGGGGATCGAAGCGGTCGTGGGTCGGGATCTTCCATTCGGCGACCATCCCATCATCCACCAGCGCCACCATGCTGGGATGGTCGCTGAGCCAGAGGATGTCCGCGATGTCGTGACCTGCGACAACCTCCTCCATGAAGCGCTGGTATTGCGAGGCGCCGGGCAGGCGCATGACCTCGACTTGGATGCCGGGGTATTTCTTCTGAAAGGCCGTTGCCATGGCCTTGGTGGTGTCGAGCGCCCCGCCCGAATACCACACCAGACTGCCTTCGGACTTTGCCATCTCGTAAAGCGCCGCCTCGTCGGCGGGGTCGGGCATCTCCTGCGCTTGCAAGGTTGTTGCGGCCGACAGCAATACCGTGATCGCCATCGAAGCCAGAATACGGATTCCCGTTCTCATGCCTGTCTCCTCCCTATCAGGCATATCATTGGTTCAACCATATAACCTATGCCTGCCAAGTCAAGTTTCTTGTGCCCAAGGAAGAAAGGAAACTCGGCTTCTTCTGCACAAAAGAGCGGCCGGCGTCAGCGCTCGCCGGTGCCAATACGGCCGGGGCACCGATCATCGTTCCAGGACAATGCCGGCCTTTTCGCGGTCCCAGCAATCGGCGGTGACCCCTTCGGCTTTCAGCCGGTGCTTTTCGACTCGCATGCTGGGGGTCTTGGGCAAGGCGTGGCGCAGGGCGACATAACGCGGGATCGCGAAATAGGCGAGACGCGTGCGGCACCAGTCGATCAGCTCCGCCGGGTCGAGCGCATGCCCCTTGCGCAGGATCACCACCGCTTTCACCTCTTCCTCGCCCAGTTCGGAGGGCACGCCGACCACGCAGGATTCAAGCACCGCCGGATGCTGGTCCAGAACCGCCTCGACCTCGAAGGACGAGATGTTCTCGCCCCGCCGCCGCAGCGCCTGGGATTTCCGGTCCACGAAGAAGAAATAGCCGTCGGCATCCTTGTATCCCAGGTCACCGGTATGCAGCCAATAGTTCCGCATCATGGCAAGCGTGGCCTCCGGCATGCCGTCATAGCCCATCGTGCCAAGGAATGGACGCTGCGGGCGCGCGACGATCTCGCCCACCACGCCCGGCGGGCATTCGTTGTCGCCGTCATCCGCGATCATCACGTCCCAGCCGGTGATCGGCTTGCCGCAGGACCCGGGCCGCCGCGCGTCGATCGGGTTCACCAGGCAAAGCGTCGCCTCGGTCTGGCCATAGCCTTCCAGGATTCGGGTGTTGAACCGGGTTTCGAAAGCGTCGAACAGATCGACCGGCGCCGCGGCGCCGACGACAAGGCGCAGCGGATTGTCCCAGTCGTCGTCGCGACAGGGCTGCTTCATCAGGATGGGCATGATGCCACCGATATATTTCGCGACACTGCATTCCCAGCGGCGGCAGTCGTCCAACATCCGGCTGGCCGAGAAGCGTTCGGCGATCACCGCGCTGGCATCGGCCAGCAACGCCGGCCCCACGGTGGTGCCCCGGGCGCTGACATGGAACAGCGGCAGGCCGCCATAGAGAACGTCGTCCTCGGTATAGCGGGCATAGCGCACCGCCTCGGAAGAGATCTCGTACCAGTAATTATGGCCGATCATCACGCCCTTGGACCGCCCGGTGGTGCCCGAGGTATAGATGATGCTGGCAAGGTCGCGATAATCCGGCCGGAGGGATGGAGTCGCCTCGGACAGCGAGACGAGATCGTGCAGCGAGATCGCAGATCCGACAGGCAGTGATGGAAGCCGCCCCGGCCCCATCACGATGACATGCCGCAGCGACGGAAGGTCCTCCAGAAGCGGCAGCAGCCGTTCGAGCAGCATTTCCTCGACCACCACGGCAACGCAATGCGCCTGCGCGATCTGATAGGCAAGGCCCTCGCCGCGCAGCGATATGTTGATCGGCACGTCCACCCCGCCGATCCGGTTCACCCCCCACCACGAGAACAGCGCCTCGGGACAGTTGGGCAGCATCAGCGCGACCCGCTCTCCCGGACGCAGGCCCAGGGAAAGGAAGCCATTGGCGAAGCGGTTGATGCCCTGGTGAAGTTGCTCATAGCTGAGCACCGTATCGCCGAAGCGCAGCGCCGTCCGATGGGCCTGCCGCCGCGCCTTGCCCTCCAGGACAAGCGGGAACGGCCGATCCGGCCCGACATGGTCCTGCATCTGCCAACCTTGCCATTTCCGCTCGGCGCGCAGGAACTTGTCACCCCAGCGGCCGCGGCCAGGTTTCTGCATCAGGTAAGTATCCATCCTGTCCCCCGCTTCAATCACTCGGCAATCAATGTATCAATGGTTGAACCTATAGGCAATAAATTTCGTGCCGGTCGGAGTTTGTCACCGCCTGCCAACGGCCGTCCTCCACGCTGACCACGCGCCCATCCGCTTGCAGCTTTTCAAGATGCGAGCGGACATTATGCACCGCCGCCCGCCAGACCGGGGAAGCGCGCCCCTCGTAAAGACGGTGGACAAGCTCTTCCGGCGTGCTGCTCGTCGATCCCAGCGCCGTCATGATCGCCCCTTCACGCTTCAACCTGCGGTCGATCAGTTGATCGATGAAAGCCGAAGGGGACCGCACCGCGGGCCCGTGCCCGGGCAGAAGCAAACGGTCCCGCCGATCCCGCAGCATTGCCAGATTGGCAAGATAGGCGCGCATATCCCCGGAAGGGAAAGGCACCACGCTGCTTGACCATGACATCACATGATCGCCGGTGAACACGATGCCGCCGGGAAGGGCGAAACACAGATGGTCCATTGCATGACCCGGTGTGTGCAGACAGATCAACTCTCCGATCCGGTCGCCATGCCGCAACCGTCCGGTGATCGAGGCAACGCGGGAGGTGAAGCTTTCATGCCCCAGAATGGGAGCGCCGAGCATGTCGGCAAGCATCGACGCCCCGGCGCAATGATCGGCATGTCCATGCGACAGCAGAATGGCCATGGCGCGCCCATTGGCGGCCTTTGCCACGGCGCGCAGATGCGACGCATCTGCTGGACCGGGATCCAGCACTACCGCCCCATCCGGCATGTCTATCAGGTAGGTATTGGTACCGTGATAGGTCATCGGACCGGGATTCGGCGCCACGATACGGCAAACCCCCGGGATGACCGGCAACGGGATTTGACGCGGGGGGTTGGGCTCGACAAGAAAAGCCATGGTCACCTCAGAATCTTCTAAGGTTCAACCATTGCAGCACTATTACCGGGAAGTCAAAGCCCCGCTTGTCACATCTTCAGGCGGAACCTTTGGCCTGTTCAGTCAGATAGTGCTGCTGCAGCAGCCGCAGATTGCTTTCCATTTCATGGGCCGCCCGATCTTCATCCCGGGCGCGCAGATAACCCAGCAGCCGCTCACGCGAAGGCATGACCGCGCTGTTCGGCGCGGCGGGCAGCACTTCCAGCATCTGACGCTGAATCTCGATCATCGCATCATAAATGACGATGAGCACCGGATTCTGGGTGCATTTCGCAAGCAGACGATGAAACTCGAGGTTGATGCGGGTTCGCTCGGAAAAATCGCCCCTGCTGACGGCTTGGCGGCTCGCTTCGACATTCGCCTCCAACTCGTCCAGGTCCTCTTCACTTGCACGCTGGCAAGCCAGCCGCGTAACCGCGACGGCCACGATCTGACGTGCTTCGGTCAGATGTGCAGGCTGGATTTTCCCCAAGATGAACAGATCGGCGAAGCTGGAAATGACGGCATCGCCCTGCCCCTCGCGCACGAAAGCGCCACCGGTCGCCCCCTTGCGCAATTCCAGCATCCCGGCGATCTCCAGCGCCCGCAAGCCCTCGCGCACCGTATTGCGGGACAGGCTGAACTGCTCGGCAAGCTCTCGCTCGGAAGGCAGGCGATCCCCCGGGCGCAAGGCGCCCCGCGCAATCAGGCCCCGGATCTGATCGGTGACCTCCTCGAAGGCACGTTTCGTATGAACCGGCGCATAGGTGGCTAACGGTTTGTCGCTCGCGTCAGACATGCAGCAATCCCTGTCTTAACTCATCCTGCATATAAGCAGGTTTTTCAAAAGATGAACCATTAATGCAGGTGGCGCAAGGGCGGGCAGGCTCAATAGAAGACCCTGCCCTGCATCAGCACCCGCGCGGTTCGCAGTACGGTGGTTTCCGTGACAAGCGGCTCGGGGACGTCAAACTCGCCCTTGGCCGCAACTTCGAGCACGCCCGAGACATGCGCTATGCGAAAGCTTCCTGCTCCTATGGCGGCTTGGGCCATCTCATGCGCCAAGGTTCCCGGTATAGCCGCCGCTGCGGCGAGGCCCATCGCCCCTGTCAGCGGCGACGCTTTATGCGGCTGATCCGACGAAAACATGCGGACGCGGAGATTTGCCTCCTCGGTC
This sequence comes from Paracoccus sp. N5, assembly GCF_000371965.1. Lineage (NCBI taxonomy): Bacteria > Pseudomonadati > Pseudomonadota > Alphaproteobacteria > Rhodobacterales > Paracoccaceae > Paracoccus > Paracoccus sp. N5. Next base: position 1,223,676 of record NZ_AQUO01000001.1, read on the forward strand.
CGCGAGATCACGGCGACCAGCGGCAGGTTCCGCAGATCCTTGCGCGCAACCTCGGCAGATTCGACCAACCCCATCGTCGCTGCGGCAAGGCATCGCGCCTCGGAAAGCCTGGCAAGCAAGCCGGCATCCGAAGCAAGCCCAGCCGCGCTTTCATCCCCGACCAATCCGAAATCCGGCGCTTCAAGGATCAGCAACGGATTGCAGACGTCGATCATGGTCGCCCGAACCGCGCCATGGCCAGGGATCTCCAGTTCCTGCTGGCGCTGGCCGGTCGGAAAGACCCGACCCGTCGCGGCGCCGCCGGGATCGGGAAAGGCCAGCTCGATCGGCGCCGCGTTGCCCGCGACCCCATCCAGGGCCAGATCGCCTTTCGTTGCAAGCTGGCCGGCCTCGACCGGAAAACTTGCCCGGATCAGCTTGCGCGTGTTGGTGTTGTGAATCGTGACACAGGCCCGGTCGCCCTCGGCCCGGACCAAGCCGCGATGCAGCGCATAAGGCCCCACGGCGGCGGAGATGTTGCCGCAATTGCCGCGATAGCCCACGACCGGCGCTGTCACATCGACCTGCGCGAAGGTATAGTCGACATCGGCTTCAGGATGGGTCGGCGGACCGATCACCGCCACCTTGGACAGCGAGGTGATGCCGCCGCCCATCCCGTCCAACTGGCGCTGCCAAGGATCAGGGCTGCCCATCGCCGCGCAAAAGATCCGGTCCCAGGGCGCGGTATCGGCACCCTGCAGCAAGGGCAGGTCGGCGCGGTCGAAGAACAGCGCCCGGCTGGTTCCACCGCGCATATAGGTCGCGGGAAGGGATCGCAGCGCCATGGCTCAGGCCGCCAGCAGACGGCGGGCGATGATCATGCGATGGATCTCGTTGGTGCCCTCGATGATCTGGTTGACCTTCGCATCCCGCATCATGCGTTCGACCGGGAACTCGGTCGAATAGCCATAGGCGCCCAGGACCTGGACCGCCTCGGTCGTGACCTCCATCGCCATGTCGGTGACGAAGCATTTGGTGATCGAGGACAGCATGTTGAGCCGCGAATGATCGCCCGAGTCGATCTCGGCCGCGCAGTTGTAGAGCATGTTGCGCGCCACCTCGACCTTGATCGCCATATCGGCCAGCTTGAATTGCAGGCCCTGGAAATGCGCCACGGGCTTGCCGAACTGCTGGCGCTCCTTGCTGTAGGCCACGGCCGCGTCCAGCGCGCCCTGCGCCAGCCCAAGCGAGCCGGCCGCGATGGTCGGGCGGTTCAGGTCCAGCGTCTTCATGCAGGCGATGAAGCCCTGCCCCTCCTCGCCCAGCAGGCAGTCGGCGGGCACGCGCATGTCCTCGAACAGAAGCTCGTGGCTGGGCGAGCCGTGCCGGCCCATCTTGTGCTCCTTGCTTCCGACCCGGAAGCCCGGCGTGGTGGTATCGACGATGAAGGCGCTGATCCCCTTCGAGCCCGGCTCGTCAGAGGTCCGGGCAAAGACCATGGCGTAATGCGCATCCGCCCCCCAGGTGATCCAGCTTTTCTGGCCGTTGATGACCCAGGCGTCGCCGTCCCGGACCGCGCGGGTGCGCAGCGACGACACGTCCGATCCGGTCTGAGGCTCGGTGATCGCGATGGCCGAGATCAGCCGACCCTCCGCCGCCAGCGGCAGGTATTTCCGTTTCTGCTCCTCGGTGCCGTGGTTCAGGATCGGCAGGATGAAGGAGATCGAATTGTTCGCGCAAAGCGTCGAGGCCGCCAGCGAGACCTTGGCGATCTCTTCCTTGGCGATGCAGACCAGCGTCAGGTTGCCGCCGGGGCCGCCATATTCCTCGGGCAGCCAAAGCTGCAGCAGGCCCATGTCGCCGAAGACCGGGACAAGCTCGGCGGGAAAGCGGTCGGTCGCCTCGAGATCGGCGACGATGGGCGCGACGTGCTTCTGCACCATCTTGCGGATGGCGTCGCGGAAGGCCTCGTGTTCTTCGTTGTAAAGCATGACGGATCCTTGCGGCCTAATAGCTGGGGAACGACAGGCCGCCGTTGATGCTGATGGTGGAGCCGGAAATCTGATCGCTTTCGGGCGAAGCGAGGAACAGGATGTATTCCGCCAGATCCTCGGCCGAGTTCATGCGGAACTTCACCCGCTCTGCGACTTTGTTGAAGGCGCGCACGATGACCTCCTGCGAACCCGAGGCCTGCGCCTTGAGGAAGGTGTCATGCCCCGGCGTCCCGGTCGTCAGCGTGGTGGCGATGGCGTTGACGCGGATGCCGAGGCCGGCCAGTTCCTGCGCCAGGGACCGGGTCAGCGACATGACCACCGCCCCCGCCGCGCCGATCATCGATTCGGCCGGCGTCGGGATGCGCGCGGCGTCGGTGGTCAGCAGGATGACCTTGCCATAGCCCTGGTCGCCCATGTAGCGAACCGCCGCATGCAGCGCGTGCAGCCGCGGCATCAGCCGGCTTTCGATGGTGGCGATGCCCTCCTCGGGGCTGGTGTCGACGAACAGCTTCGGACGCGGCTCTTTCGGGCCGCCGCTGGCGACGATGATATCGACGCGCTCGAAAGCCTCTTTCGCGGTGCGCACGGCCGTGTCGATGCCCTCGTAGCTCAGCAGATCGCTTTCCACGAACAGCCGCATGCCGCGATAGTCCTTCAACTCGGCAATGAGTTCCTGCGCCGCGCGGGCATCACGGCCCTGGATCACCACGCTGGCGCCAGATTGCGCCAGCTTGATGACCGCGGCGCGGCCGATTCCCTTGGTGCCGCCCAGCACGACGGCGCTGCGGCCTTCCAGGTCAGTTTGCATGATGCTGCCCCCCGCTCAAGGCTTGGAACCGGCGTCGGAACCGCTGCTTTCAAAGCGGCCCTCGCGTTCCTTCGAGGCCCTGGTGACGCCCTTGTCGCGGCGCAGCTTCATGAAGTTCTGCTCATCCGGCTCGTAACGGATGTTGGTGCCCAGGGCGTGGCCGACATAGCCATAGATGAATTGCGAGGTCATCCCCAGCGAATCCATCGCCATATGGGTCGCGGCCTTGCCGATGGCGATGGCATCGCGCGGCAGGCGCACGATCCGCTCGGCCCATTCCTCGCCGGCGGCGGCCAGTTCCTCGGGCGGCACCGCCCTGTTGGCCAGCCCCTGCTCGACGGCCTCGGTGCCGTTCACGGTGGTGCCCAGCAGCAGCATCTCGCGCGCCTTGCGCGGACCCATGGCAAGGATGTTGAAGGTGGTCATGTAGGCCGCGCCGGCCAGCATCATCTTCTGCTCGGGGTGGCCGATCTTGGCATTGGTCGCGGCGATGACCAGGTCAGAGGCCTCGACGATATAGGTGCCCGCACCCACGCAATTGCCCTGGACCAGCGAGATCGTCGGCTTGACGCAATAGAACAGCTCGCGGAACTGCTCGACATGGCGCTTGTCGAAGTGGATGCGCCGGCGCTGGCTGGGACGCCGCGCATCCTTGTCGGCCGAAAAGCCGTATTCCGAGCCGACCTGCGCCAGGTCGTGGCCGGTGCAGAAATCCGGCCCTTCGCCGCGGATGACGATGACGCGCACGTCGTCGTCGTCCTCGGCGGTGCGGATATGCTCCATGAAACGGTCGAACATCTCATAGGTGACGGCGTTGCGCTTTTCCGGCCGGTTCAGGGTGATGTAGGCGCGGCCGTCGCGGGCTTCATAAAGCACGCGATCGCTCAGATCCTCTGACATAGGGGTCCTCCAATTTTTCATTGGTTCAACCGTTGACCCAAATGCAAGGATGTGTCAAGCCTCACATCATCCGCTGCGATGAATGTTGAAAAAGAAGCGGGCTGCAAAACAACCTTGCTTATGGATCAGCCATGGATTTCTTGCGTTCCCCGCCTCAGCATCTCTCGCGCGCGCCATCCCTTGCGTTCTTGGTCGGGATCACCATCGCGGGAACCTTCCCGATCCATATCTTCGTTCCGGCGCTGCCGGATGCAGCGCAGGATCTGGGCGTCTCGGCGGGCGCAATGCAGCTGTCGATCACCGCCTATCTGGTCGGGCTGTCGCTGGGACAATTGATGCTGGGGCTTCTCTCGGATCGTTTCGGCCGTCGCCCCGTGCTGCTGGCGGGGCTTCTGCTTTACGTTCTTTCCAGCGCGGCGCTGGTCGTTGCACCCGACCTGGGGTCGGTATTGATCGCGCGGGTATTCCAGGCGATCGGCGGCTGTGCGGGCCTGGTCCTCGGCCGCGCCATCACCCGCGACACGGCAGGACCGGAACGCGCGACCGCCCAGCTGGCGATTCTCGGCGCCGCCATCAGCATCGGCCCGGCCTTCGCCCCGATCATCGGCGGGCAAATCGCCCTGCATTTCGGCTGGCGCGCCGTCTTCGTCCCGCTTGCGGGTATGAATGCGCTGCTGCTGGCCGTCACCCTAGCCACCTTGCCCGAGACCCATGCAGGCCGCGGCAACATCAATATCCGGGCCTATTTCCAGCGCATCCTGGCGCTGCGCCGGAATTCGGTCTTCATGCGCTTCTGCATTGGCGGAGCCTTTGCCACGACAAGCTTCTATGCCTTCGTCGGCGCAGCGCCCTTCATTCTGAAGACCCGTTTCGGCCTGACACCAGATCAGGTGGGAATGGCCTTCCTGGTCGTGGTCGGCAGCCTTACCCTAGGCAGCCTGCTGGCCAGCCGGCTTGCCGGTCGCTTGCCGGTGCCAGCCGTGGTCAGGGCGGCCAGCCTGACGATGCTGGCAGCAAGCCTGTTCCTGCTTGGACTCATCCTGGCGGACCGGTTGAGCCTTCTGAGCCTGCACCTGCCGATCATGGCCATCTCCTTTGCCATCGGGCTTTGCAGCCCCTTCGCCATGAGCGGTGCGATCAGCGCCGAGACTGCGGCGATCGGCGCTGCCTCGGGCCTTTACGGCTGCACCCAGATGGGCACCGGAGCCGCGATCATCGCGGCCACCGGAATGCTGCCCGTGCCGCTTGAACTGGCAATGGCGCTGGTGCTGCTGGCGGCCAGCGCCGTCGCGGCCGCTGCGTTCTGCCCCATCCCGCTGCGGTGGTTCAGTAGACGATGACGCTGCGCAGGGCGCTGCCCTGTTTCAGCAGATCGAAGCCGGAATTGATCTGGTCGAGGCTGATGCGATGCGTGACCAGTTGGTCCAGCGACAGCTTGCCCTCGGCGAACCACTCCACAAGCTGCGGCAGTTCGGTGCGGGTCTTCACGTTGCCCAGATAGGATCCCATGATCCGCCGGCCCTCGAGGATCGACCGCGGCCGGAAGGCGACCGTCTCGACGCTGGGCGGCACGCCGACCATCACGGCCGTGCCCCAGCCGATCCGCGTGCATTCCACCGCCTGACGCCACAGTTCGGCCGAGCCCACGCATTCGAAGCTGTAATCCGCGCCGCCGCCGGTGATCTCGCGGATATGGCCGACCACGTCGTCCACCTGTCGCGGATTGATGAAATCGGTGACGCCCGCCAGCCGCGACGAGGCCTCGCGCGCCGGGTTGGTATCGACGCCGATGATCCGCGCGGCGCCGCAGATCCGTGCCCCGTCGACGACATTGGTGCCGATCCCGCCCAGGCCGAACACCACCACGGTCGCGCCGGGCGCGACGCGGGCCGTATAGGCAGCGGCGCCGATGCCGGTGGCGCCGGCGCAGGCCAGGCAGCACACCGTTTCCAGCGGCACGTCCTTGCGGATGCGACAAACCTGGGTCTCACGCACCACGATGTGGCTGGCAAACGTGCCAAGCTCGCAAAAGGCGCGCACCGGCCGGCCGTCCAGGCTGAAGGGCCGGCGCGGCCAGGGCTGGAAATAATGGTCGCACAGATTGGTGACCGTGCTGCGGCAGGCCGGACATGCGCCGCATTCCGGAATTGCCACCGGGATCACGTGATCGCCCGGTTTAACCGAGGTGACGCCGGCCCCGCATTCCAGAACCACGCCTGCCCCTTCATGGCCCGGCAGCAGCGGATAGTCGGTCCAGTCGCGCGACCCATCGAATAGGCTGAGATCGGAATGGCACAGTCCCGAGGCCTTGAGTTCCACCAGAACCTCGCCCGCGCGCGGCCCGTCCAGATCCAGCGTCTCGATCGTCAGCGGCGCCTTTTGCCGATGCGCCACCGCGGCGCGCACTTTCATTGCCATGGAAATCTCTCCAACGATATTCAGGAAGCCGCGGCCTCGCCGGCCAGCAGGCCGAAGGTCGCCGCGCGCGCCAGCCCGCCCAGATAGACCGAATCCGGCCCGCCATCGAGGCCGCCCGTGGCCGAGCCCGCCGCGAACAGCCCCGGAATGACACCGCCGTCGCGCGAGACGACCCGCGCCGAGGGATCGATGGCGATGCCGCCCATCGTATAGGTGATCCCGGCGCACAGGCGGATCGCCATGAATTCCGGCCCCTTGATCGGCCAAGCCGCACCGGCAAGCGTATCGGTGCGCGAGCTTCTTGGCGGATGAAGCTGCGCGGTGCTGCCGGTGGCGACCGCCGCATTGTAGTCCGCCACCGTCCGCGCCAGATTTTCGGCGGGCAGGCCGGCGGCATCGGCCAGCTGCTCCAGCGTATCGGCGCGCAATATGGCGACGCCGCGCTCTTCGAAGGTGGGATTGGGAGGCAGCAGGAAAGCCCGACCCGGCCCTTCCCAGATGGCGCGGTCGAAGACGACAAAGGACGACAGCGGATCGGGCAAGGCCGCGATGGCATTGGCCAGCGGCACGCCGCCCTTGCCCTCGTCGGTGAAGCGCCGCCCGTCGGGGCCGACCACGATGGCCGAGGACCCTAGGATGTCCAGGATCGGATAGGGCCAGAGCCGGTCGTCGCGGATCGCCTCGGCCGCCTGGACATGGCCATAGAAGCGGTCGAGACCCACGAGCTTCGCGCCGACCGCCGCCGCCATCTTCAGCCCGTCCCCGCGCCCGGTTCCGGCCCCGCGCCGGCACAGGCTTTCCGGGCGCGGCGAGATATGCTCGCGCACCAGTTCGGGATCGCCCTGAAAGCCACCGTCGGCGATCACCACGGATTTGGCGACAATCCGCAACATGTCCCCATCGGCTCGCACGGCCTCGAGCCCCGAGCAGCGCCCGTCCATGGTCAGAAGGCTGCGCCCGCGCCAGCCGCGCAGGAACGCCCCCCCGGCCGCGGTGAAATCCCGTCCCAGCCGTTCCAGCAGGCGCTCGGCCCCCTTGTCGGGCCAGTGATTGGGAAAGCCCGGCTCGCGCAGGCTGAAGGGCACCAGCATCCGGCTCATCCAGGGAAAATCGCCGCCCTGCCCGAAATCGGCACCATTCGCGGCCAGCCATGCGACCGCCCTGCCGGCATTCGCGGCATAGGCATCGGCAAGGCCCGGATCGGGGCAATCCCCGCCAGCCCGGCTTATCGCGTCGCGCAGCACGGCCGGCCCCGCAGTCACGTCCTCGAACGCGACATGGAACACGCCGCCGGTATAACGCGAGTTGGCAGGGTAGCGCCCCTCGCCCGCCTCGAGCAGCACCACCCTGGCACCCAGCTCGGCCGCGCGCCGGGCAGCGACCAGCCCGGCCAGGCCGGCGCCCATGACGACCACATCCGCATTCATTTCCATCTGTATCTGCCCTTCACGCCGCGCCTGCATGGCCAAGATAGGAACTGGTGACGGCCGCATTGCTGCGCAGCTCGACGCCGGGACCATGAACTGTCACCTTGCCGACCGAAAGCACGAAGCCGTAATCGGCCAGCGCAAGCGCCTCGTCGGCATGCTGTTCGACCAGCAGCATGGTCAGCCCCTGCGCGCGCAACCCGGACAGCACGTCGAAGATCTTTTCGACGATCAGCGGCGCAAGACCCAGCGACGGCTCGTCGAGCAGCAGCAGCCGCGGCTCGGCCATCAGGGCCCGGCCGATGGCGACCATCTGCTGCTCGCCGCCGCTGAGGGTGATCGCGCGCTGTCCGGCGCGTTCCTTCAGGCGCGGGAACAGATCGTAGATGTAATCCAGCTTGTCGCGGAACGCGGCTTCGCGGTTCTTGACCCGCCGCTGGCGGTGAAAGCCCAGCCGCAGGTTCTCGGCCACGGTCAGGGGGCCGAAAAGCTGGCGGCCCTCGGGCACCTGGATGATGCCCATGTCCACGACCTCGGCCGGGCCCAGCCCGGTGATGTCGCGCCCCTCGAAGGTGATGCGGCCGCCATAGGTGGTCACCAGCCGCGAGATCGTGTTCACCGTCGTCGATTTGCCGGCGCCGTTCGAGCCGACGACCGAGACGATGGTGCCCGCATCCACCCACATGGAAACGCCGTGCAGCGCCTCGGTGCCCTTGTATCCGGCCCGGATGTTGTCAAGCTTCAGCACGGCTACCCCTCCGCCCCAGATAGGCCTCGATGACCTTTTCATCGGATTGCACTTCCGAGGGCACGCCCTCGGCGATCTTGACGCCGTGGTCCAGCACCACGATCCGGTCGCAAAGCCCCATCATGAAGTCGATGTCGTGCTCGACGATCAGGACAGTGACGCCCCTTTCGTTCAGGGCGCGCAGCATGGCGCCAAGATTGGCCGTCTCGGTGCCGTTCAGACCGGCCGCCGGTTCGTCCAGCAGCAGGATGCGCGGCTCGATGGCCATGGCGCGGGCGATCTCGACCAGGCGCTGCTTGCCATAGGGCAATTCGCCGATCTTCTCGTCGGCCAGATCCTCGAGCCCGACGAATTGCAGCAGTTCCATGGCTTTCTCGGTGACACGGCGCTCCTCTCGCAAGCTGTGCCGCAGGCCCAGAAGCGTGCGCAGCAACCCATCGGGAAGCTGCGGGTGAAAGCCCATCAGCACGTTCTGCAGAACGGTCATGCCCGGGAACAGGCGGACGATCTGGAAGGTGCGCGACATGCCGATCGAGGGCCGCTTGTGCAGCGGCAGGGCGGTGATCGACCGCCCCTCGAACAGGATCTCGCCCGCCGACAGTTGCGCCACGCCGGTGACCAGGTTGAACAGCGTCGACTTGCCGGCGCCGTTCGGCCCGATCAGGCCGACCACCTCGCCGCTGCGCACCGAGAACGAGACATCGTTCACCGCGACCAGCCCGCCGAAGCGCTTGGTGCCGTTGCGCAGTTCGAGCAGCGGCGCATCCTGGCCGATGTTCGGGGTCATCGCGTTCATCTTGCACCTCCCTCGACAACGTTCTTTGCGACGGGCCGGCGGGCCGGCGGACGCGACCGGAACAGCCTTGTGCCCCAGCGCTCCATGACGCCGGAAAGCCCGTTCGGCAGGAAGATCAGGAACACGCCCAGGCACAGGCCATAGATCAGCGTCTCGAGCTCGCCGAACCGGGCGAGCGCCTGGGGCGCAAGCACCACGACGATGGCGCCCATGACCGGCCCGAACCGGGTGCCGAGGCCGCCGACGACCGCGATGGTCAGCAGCGAGACGATGATCGGGAACTCGCCGAAGCTGGGGTTGACCTGGCGGCTGACAAGGCCGAAGCCGATGCCCCCGACCGCAGCATAGACCGCAGCCAGGACGAAGACCCGCAGCTTGACCGCGGTGACGTTCACGCCCAGCGACTCGGCCCCCGTCTCGTCGTCGCGCACCGCCTGCATCGCCCGGCCCAGATGGCCCGAGATGATGAAGTTGTGGATGACAAGGCCGACGGCCGCGACGATGACCAGCGTATAGTAAAGCCCGGCGCGGCTCATGCTCCAGTCGCCCATCCTGATGGTCGGGATCTGGATGCCGGCCGATCCGCCGGTGAACTCGACCCACCTGTTCGTCAGCCCCACCATCATCAGCGAAAAGGCCAGCGTCGCCATGGCGAGGTAATGGGTGCGCAGCCGCAGCAGCGGCAGGCCGATCACCGCCGCCACGCCGGCCACGATCAGCACCGCCACCGGGAGGGCGGCGAAGGGCGACCAGCCCAGTCTGGCCTGAAGCATGGCGAAGCCATAGGCGCCGATGGCAAAAAAAGCCTGTTGTGCCATCGAGATCTGACCGGTGATGCCATAGAGAAGATTGAACCCCATGGCCAGCAGCGCAAAGACCCAGATGATCGAGACCATGCGAAGCTGATAGCCGCTGGACAGCAGCGCCGGCAGGATCAGCGCGGCGACGACGATCAGCACGATGGCAAGGTTTCCGTTCCGGAACATACTCCGCATCTCGCTTACCTCCGGGCGGCTTCGAAATCCCCGAGCAGGCCATAGGGCCGCACGAACAGGACCATGAGAATGATGAGGAAGATGATCGGCTCGGCATAGAGGCTGTTGCCATAGCCGGCGATCATCGCTTCGGCGACACCGATGGCCAGGCCGCCGGCGGCGGCAGCGAAGGGACTGCCAAGACCCCCCAGGATAGCCGCCATGAAGCCCTTGACCGTCAGGGCCACACCGATGGAAATCTGCCCGCCCAGCAGCGGCCCGATCAGCACGCCGGCAAGGCCGCTGACGGTGGCGCTGAACAGGAAGGCGAAACGCACGATCCGGTCCGAACGAATGCCCATCAGCAGCGCCACCTTGGGATCGACGCCGGTAGCGCGGATCGCCAGGCCGAACGAGGTGCGATAGAGGATGAACCAGGTCAGCCCCAGAAAGGCCACGAAGGCGCCGATGATCGCAAGCTGCTGCCAGTTGGTGATCAGCGGACCCACGGTCATGGGCTCCATCGGCAGGATGTTGGGCACGGAAAGCTGGTTGGGGCCCCAGATCAGAAGCGCCAATCCCATGGTGGTGATGGCAAAGGCCATAGTGCCGATCATGATGGTCAGGGGTGGGGCACCGCGCCTGCGCAGCGGCAGATAGACCGCGAATTCAAGCGCAAGCGCCATGGCCAGCACAACCCCCAGCGTCAGGACCAGCGCCACCGGAAGCGGCAAATTGTAGGTTGCCATGAACAGGATCGCGGACATGGTGCCGATCATGACGAATTCGCCCTGAGCGAAATTGATCACGCGGTTGGCGCCATAGATCAGCGAAAGCGAAAGTCCGACGAGGCCGTAGACGCTGCCATTCGTAAGACCCGAGAAAAGCAGGACACTGAACTTGTCCATGTAACGGCCTCCCTTCTTGGTTGGTTTCGGGCGGCCTCCGCGACCGAGGTCGCGGAGGCCGGTAAGCCTGTTCAGTGCGCGGGAACGAACTGACTCAGATCCGGGGGAACCAGGTCCGCCCCGCCATTGGCAACCGTGGTGAAGGTAAACCAATCCTGGTCGGGCGAGCCGTGCCGCTTGTCGTCGGCGAAGCTGTAGCTGGCGGTTTCCTTGCCTTGCAGCCCCTTGAACGTGCCTTGGGCCAGCACGCCGTCGCGCAAAGCGGTGCGTGCCGCCTGGATGTCCCCGCCCTCGATGGCGGCCATGACCTCGGGCCGCGCCATGACCTGAAGGGCGATCATGCCGGCGTCGTAGCCGATCACCGGATAGAGGGTCGGCTGGGTCTCCTCGCCATAGGCCTGTTCATAGGCCTGGAAGAACGCCTGCACATCCGCCCGCCCGGTGTCCACGGTGTTGGGGATCAGGATGCCGTCGCTGGCCGGGCCGGCAATCTCGCGCAGGGTCTTCAGCAGCGCGCTGCGGCTGACGACCACGGGCTTGCCCACCTGCAGCTGATCCAGCGTCTTCAGCACCCGCGCCCCGTCGGCGGGATAGGGAAAGACCAGCACCGCCTCGGCATCCGAAGCCTTCAGGTTCAGCACCTGCGGCGAAAGATCGGTAGCCGCGATGTCATAGCCTTCCTCGGCCACGACCGAGATGCCGTGCTCGGCCAGATACTTGCGCGCGACGGAGGCACTGTCCAGACCGAAGGGCAGCGTGTTGTAGATCAGCGCGACCTTCTTGAAGCCCTGCCGATCCAGCAGCTGCGCATAGGCGATCGCGTCCTGGGCGTTGCGCGGGCCGAAGCGGAAAAGCCAGGGCGCCGGATTGTCAGTCAGGTTGTCGGTGCCCGCCGACAACATGAAGAACGGAATGTCGTATTCATCGGCAATGGGCATGACCGCCGCCGCGGGACCGGCGGGATTGCCGCCGATGATCAGCAGCGCATTGTCGTCCTCGGCGCAGCGCGCAGCGAAGCTTGCGGAAAGCTGGGGGTCGGTCTTGCCATCATATTCGATCATCTCGATCATGTGGCCGTTGATGCCGCCCGCGGCATTCGCGGCCTCCACCGCCATCTTCAGGCCGCGATAGCTTTCATTGCCGGTATCGGCAGCCGCGCCGCTGCGATCATCGATCGAGCAGATGCGGATCGCATCCTTGGACAGCGCCGTGCCCGCCATGAGCGCGGTCATTGCCAACGCTAGGCCGCCGGTCCTCAGCAGCCCTTTTCCTGTTCTTGTCATTCGCTCCTCCCTCGATGACATGTTCCGTTGTGCCGGGCCCGTGTTCATGCCGCCGGGCTCCGACGGTTTCGCTAGGCCGACAAGGCCTCCTGCTTGTCCCAGACCGAATGGGCGCCGGCGGCGCCCTGAACCACGGGCAGGCTCATCTCTCCTACCCCGCTGATCGAGATGGTCACCACGTCGCCGCCGACCACCGGCCCCACGCCCGCGGGCGTGCCGCTGGCGATGATGTCGCCCGGGCACAGCGTCATGACCGAAGAGGCCATGGCGATCATCTCCGGGATGTCGACGATCAGATCGCGGGTGCTGGCCTGCTGGCGCAGTTCGCCGTTCACGCGCAGCTCAAGGCTGATTGCGGCGGGATCGGCGATCTCATCGGCGGTGACGATATGCGGTCCCAGCGGGCAGAAGCTGTCGAAGGACTTGCGCATCACCCGCTCTTCGCGGCCGCGCACCACCATGTCGAGCAGGCAGGAATAGCCGAAGACATGCTCCATCGCCCGCTCGCGGGGAATACCCCTCCCGCCCTTGCCGATGACGACGGCCAGTTCGCATTCGTGATGGATGTCGCGATCCGGCAAAGCGGGCAGGACGATGGGATCGGACGGCCCGCTGAGGCTGGAATTGGCCTTCAGGAAGAAGCCCTGGCCGCTGGCCTTGAAGGTCGAGATCAGCCCGACCTTCGAGGTGATCTGCTCCTCGATATGGGCCTGGTAATTCGCCGGATAGGCGATCAGCTTGTTGGGCCATTGCACCGGCGCCTCGAGCCGCAGCTGGGCTGGATCGAGCCGCCGCCCGTCGGACACAGCCTGGGCAATGGCATCGCGCAAGCCGTCGAAATCCGCGATCAGCCGGACCATGCCCACCGGCGGCCAGCTTCCGGCTGTGACGCCGGATAGCGCGGTGATATCGACGATTCCGTCTTCCAGCACAACTCCGATGCGGCCGCCGTCAAAGCTGACGAGCTTCATGCTTCACCTCCGGCCGGGGCGATCTCGGCATCGTGCTCACCGATGGCCGGGGGGCCAAAGCGCGCCGTCATCAGTCGGTCGTCGAAGATCGCGGGATGCCGCGCCGTGCGGATCGGGCCGACATGCGAGTCGACTTCGCTGAAGATCCGGTTATGGGCCACCTGCCCATCCTGAAGGAACTCGTCCAAGCTGAAGACCGGCGCGGCCGGCACGTCCTGCTCGGCGAAGACGCGCAGCCAGTGCTTCGTGTCCTTCTGCACGACCACCTCGCCCACGCGGCGGAAGAATTCGTTCGCCATCGCGACGGGATCGGGCATGCGCTTGAAGTCCTCCTTCCACTCCGGGCGCTCGATGGCGTTGAGGGTCTTGGACATCTGCTGCCCGTTCGCGGGCGAGATCACGACATAGCCATCCGAGGTTGCAAGAACCTGCGACGCCGGCGGCTTCCAGTCACTGCGGTCGTTCTGGAAGGTGCGGTGCTGGAACATGTCGGGAAAGTTGAAATAGCCCATCACGTCCAGCATCGGCAGCTGGATCACCGCGCCCTTGCCGGTGCGCTCGCGCTCGTAAAGCGCGGCCAGAACCGCCTGGGCCCCGAAGGTGCCGGTCACCTTGTCGACCATGTTGAAGGGAGTCACGGCCGGCGTGCCGTTGCGCCCCTCGGAGGCGACGATGCCGGTGCGGCCCTGGATCAGCGAGTCGAAGGCCGGGGCATTGGCAAGCGCGCCGCTTTTGCCGAAGCCGTTGATCGACAGCCGGATCAGCCGCGGATTAAGCTCCCGCACCACATCCTCGCCCAGGCCCAGCGATTCGGAAACGCGCGGGCGCCAGTTCTCGATCAGCACATCGGCGGTCGTCAGCAGATGCTTCAGCCGCGCCACGCCCTCGGCGGTCTTCAGGTCGATGACGATGCTGCGCTTGCCGCGGTTGGCATTGGTCCACGAGGCGCCAAACCCGTCGCGATTATGGCCGAACCGGCGAAAGCCGTCGCCCCCGGGCGGCTCGACCTTGATGACGTCCGCCCCCAGGTCCGACAGCATCATCGACGCGAACGGGCCGGTCAGAAAACTCGATGTTTCGATCACTGTGATCCCGCTCAGGGGGCGGTCGGCGACGGTAGGGCTTTCGATCGTCATCTTCGATTCCGATTTACTTCATTGGATGAACCATTGATACTTTATCCCATTCATGCTGTAAAGTCTCATTCGCATGATTAGCTTCGGCCGTTCCTGGCCAGAAAGGGGAACACCATGACATATCTGCTTGCCGGAAGCCTCGAGACGACACCTGCCGGCGAACGCTTTCGCGCGCTCGTCGAATCGCAGGACATCCTGCAATTGCCGGGCGCGCATAACGGCCTGGCCGCGATCCAGGTCAAGCGCGCGGGCTTCCAGGCCGCCTATCTGTCCGGGGCGGCGATGAGCGCGTCCATGGGCCTGCCGGATCTTGGCATCATCTCGGTCGAGGATGTCTGCTTCTTCATCAGGCAGACCGCGCGCGCATCGGGGCTGCCGGTTCTGGTCGACGGCGACACCGGCTATGGCGAGGCGCTGAACGTCATGCACATGGTCCGCGCCTTCGAGGATGCGGGCGCAGCGGCCGTGCATCTGGAAGACCAGTTGCTGCCCAAGAAATGCGGGCATCTGAACGACAAGAAGCTGGCCGCGCCACAGGACATGGCGACCAAGATCGCCGCGGCGGCCAAGGCGCGCCGGCATCTCTACATCGTCGCCCGCACCGATGCTGCCGCCAGCGAGGGCATGGAGGGCGCTGTGGCGCGCGCGAAGCTCTATCTCGAGGCGGGCGCGGATGCGATCTTCCCCGAGGCGCTGACCACGCCCGAGATGTTCCGCGAATTCGCCCGGCATGTGGACGCGCCGCTTCTGGCCAACATGACCGAGTTCGGCCGTACGCCCTTTCTGACGGCGCAGGAGTTCCAGGAACTGGGCTACAGCATGGTGATCTGGCCGGTCAGCTCGCTGCGCGTCGCCGCCCGTGCGCAGGAACAGCTTTACGCGACGATTCGCGACACCGGCGCCACCAAGGCGATGCTGGAGCAGATGCAGACCCGGGCCGAGCTTTACGACACCATCGGCTATCACGAGTTCGAGGCCCTGGACGCCTCGATCATCGCCACGGTGCTGCCCTGAAACGACAGCAGGCCCCGCAGAGCGAGGGGCCTTGCCTTTGAATGCCGGGGCGGTCGGGCCTATGCGCCCGACAGGATGGAATCGGCGATCTTCTCGGCCGCCATCATGGTCGGAAAGTTGATGTTGCCCGAGGGGATCACCGGAAAGATCGAGGCGTCGCAGACGCGCAGCCCGTCGATGCCGCGCACCCGGCCCTGCGGGTCCAGCACCGCCAGCGGATCGTCCGCCGCCCCCATCCGGCAGGTGCAGGATGGGTGCCAGACCCCGACGCAGGCGCCGCGCACGAAGGTCTCCAGCGCCTGCGGATCGGCCAGCAGCTCGTGCAGGCCAGGACCGCCCGCGACCACCCGGCGCATCAGAACGTCGCGCAGCGGTGCGGGCCCGTCCAGCAGGGTCGCAAGCGCATCGGTCAGCAGCTTGTTCCTGCGGCTCAGCATGCCGATCTGGCGGACCTTCTCGGAATAGCTGGCCGGGAAGGGGTTGGCGGTGGCGGCCTGCATCGCTGCACTCAGCTGGACGGCAGCCATGCGACGAAACCCATCGGTCAGCCGGTCCAGATCGCGGCTGTCCGACAACAGGTTGAAATCGACGGCCGGGTTCATCCGCCAGTCCGCGCCGCGCAGCCGCACCGCGCCCCGGTCGGAATAGGGCTTGTTGACATACATCAGCATGGTGCCGATGCGGTCGCCCACCGCGTGCCAAGAAGTCTTGGTCACCCCGGCCACGAACATGTCGCCGGCCGGCGCACCGCCGATCTGCGAGGAATAGCGCCAGCCGACATAGATATGCCGCCGGCTCGGCCCGCCGTTCAGCCGCGAGGCGCGGCGCAAGAAAGCGGCCAGCGCGATGGACGGATGTTCCATCAGGTTCTGCCCCACGCCGGGCAGATTCTGCCGCAGCTCGATCCCGTTCTCGGCCAGATGCGCGGCGGGTCCAATCCCCGACCGCATCAGGATCGCCGGCGATTGCAGGGCCCCGGCGCTGAGGATCACGGTTCCGGCGCGATGCTGCTCCTCCTGCCCGTCCGGCCCGACCAGGCAGATGCCGGTGCAGCGCCCGGCATCGAACACCAGCCGGCTCACCGTCACCTCCGGACGGATGTGAAGATTGGCGCGCCGTCGGGTCGCATCGTCCAGATAGGCCATGGCCGAGGATACCCGCCGCTCGTCCCGGTTCGAGATGGCGATAGGGAAATAGCCGTCCTCGAACGGCCCGTTCTGATCGGGCAGGTAGCGATAGCCCTGCTCGGCAATCGCTTCGGCCAGCGCCTTGGCATGGCCGGGCCAGGCATCGGGGAAGATCCGCCGGACCGGGACCGGCCCGTCCTTTCCATGCAGCGGTCCGTCGAAATCGAGATCGGTCTCGACCTTGCGAAACCAGGGCAGAACCGAGTCCCAGTCCCAGCCGGTCGCCCCGCGCGCCGCCCATTCGTCGTAATCCGAGGGACCGCCGCGATTGAAGAACTGGCCGTTGACCGAGGAGCCGCCGCCCATGATCCGCGCCTGTTCGTATTTGCGCGCCCGCGGCGGCGCAGCGCTGTTCGACGAGGCGACGCCTTCGGTCGTGACCATCAGATCGGGCCAGAGAAACCCCGGGTTCAGATAGGCCGTGCCCGGATAGCTGTCGAGGATCGCCGGCGGCTCCTCACCCACGGGCGTATCCGGCCCGGCCTCGCACAGCAGCACCCGGTTCGCGGCCCGCGCCGACAGGCGGTTGGCCAGGACGCAGCCCGCCGAGCCGCCGCCCACGATGATGAATTCATAGTCCGACATCTTGCTCCCGGCCCTTTGGCCATCCCTTTCAGGCCAGCCTGACGGCCACGCTCTGCAATTCGGTATAAAGCTCCAGCACCTCGCGCCCGCGCTCACGGCCCCATCCGGATTGCCGGAAGCCGCCGAAGGGCAGCGCCGGCTCATTGACCATATGCGCGTTCACCGAGACGGACCCGGCCCGGATCCGCCGCGCAAAGCGCAGTGCCCTGCCGATGTCCGAGGTCCAGATGCCAGCGAACAACCCGTATTCTGTATCGTTCGCGGTGTGGGCCAAGGCGGCAAGATCCTCGTCACCGCCGAATTTCTGCGCCACCAGCACCGGGCCGAAGATCTCTTCCCGCACGACGCGCATGTCGGGACGGGTATCGACCAGCACCGTCGGCGCGACGAAATAGCCCTCGCTTTGCGGCCTAGCACCCGCGCCCGCGATCCGGGCGCCCTCGGCCAGCCCGCTGTCGATGTAGTCGGACACCCGGTCGCGCTGCACCGCAGATATCAGCGGCCCCAGCTGCGTTCCGGCGTCCAGCCCGTGCCCCAGCGTCATGCTGTCACCGATTGCCGCCACGCCTTCGACGACCTGGTCGAAAACCCGCTCATGGACGTAAAGCCGCGATCCGGCCGAGCAGACCTGCCCGCTGTTCAGAAAGATGGCATTTGCCGCGCCCTGGATCGCCGCGTCGATATCGGCATCGGGGAAAATGAAGACCGGGGATTTCCCGCCAAGTTCCAGCGTGACCTTCTTGAGGTTGCCCAGGGCGGCCTCGACAATCTTCTTGCCGGTGCCGGTCGAGCCGGTAAAGGCGACCTTGTCCACGCCGGGATGCCGCGCCAGCGCGGCGCCGGCCCCCGAACCAAAGCCGGTCAGGATGTTCACCACGCCGGGCGGAAACCCCGCCTCCAGGATCAGCTCGCCCAGCTTGATCGCGCTGAGCGGCGTCTGCTCGGCCGGTTTCAGCACCACCGTGCAACCGACCGCCAGGGCCGGCGCCAGTTTCCAGATCGCCATCGACAGCGGAAAGTTCCACGGGATGATCTGCGCGACCACGCCGATCGGCACATGGCTGGTGAAGGCGTGCCATTCGCCTGGCAGCGAAACCTTGACGGTCTCGCCGTTCAGCTTGGTCGTCCAGCCGGCGAAATAGCGCACCATTTCGGCAACGCCAGCAATGCCGGCCAGGGCCAGGGCCAGGGGCTTGCCGTTGTCGACCACCTCGACCTGGGCCAGCAATTCGCCGTTGGCCTCGATCAGGTCGGCAAGGCGCATCAGCAGCCGCGCCCGCTCGGGCCCCGAAAAGCGCGACCAGGGCCCGTCCAGCGCCCGGCGCGCCGCCGCCACCGCCAGATCGACATCCTCGGCCCCAGCCTCGGATGCGGCAGCGACCACGGCCCCCGTCGCCGGATCGAACACTTCGAAGCGCCGCCCCTCGCTCGGGGTGACCCATTGCCCGTCGATCAGCAGCAGATGCCTGCCGGAAATGAAGCTGGCGGCGTCGGCGGAAAGCCCGGGGTGCAATGTCATCTGTCCACGTCCTGGTTGCGGTTCACGCGGCGGGCTGCGCCGCGGCGAACAGGGATTTCAGGTCAAAGCCGGGATCGGCCGCCTGCTCGGGGGTGGGCGACAGCCCGGCCGTCAACAGGCGACGCGCGGCCATGTGATCGGCAGGCCGGTTGGCGGATTCCACCGCGACCAGCCGGTCGCCGCGATAGCAGAAGACCGAGAATTTCATTCCCGAGACATCGCCCCGCAGCACCTCGCGGTCGGTTCCCTGCGCAAGGCCGGCGATCTGCAGCTTGGCGCCGCCCTGGTCGCTCCAGAACCATGGCACCGCGTCATAGGCGGCGGGCTTGCCGGTCAGCACGGCCGCGAGATGCCGGGCCTGGTCCATGGCGTTCTGGATCGACTCCAGCCGCGACGGCTGCAGGGCGAAACGCGAAGGGAACACCGCGCAATCGCCCAGCGCGAAGATGGCAGGATCGCTGGTGGCAAGGCGATCATCAACGACAATGCCATTGTCGCAATCGATCCCGGCATCCCGCGCCAGCGCGACATGCGGCTCGACCCCGATGCCGACCACGACCAGATCGGCAGGCAGAAGGATGCCGTCCTCGAGCTCGACGGCGCTGATCTCGCCGGCTTCGGCAACCAGCCGACGGACCTTGGCCTGCAGGAAAAGCTGGCTTCCCAGCGCGACGTGATGCGCCCGGAAGGCCTCGGCCATCGGCTGCGATATGGCCCGTCCCATCAGGCGCGGACCGGCCTCGACGATGCTGACAGCCAGGCCCCATTCGCGCGCCACGGCAGCGAATTCCAGGCCAAGAAAGCCGCCGCCGATGACGACGGCATTCCTGCTGCGCTCAAGCCGCTCGCGGATGGCGCGGGCATCGGCGATGGTGCGGATACTGTGCACACCACCGATTCCTTCGGTGCCCGGCAGGGCGCGGTTCGCCGCGCCGGTCGCCAGCACCAGCCTGTCATAGCCGATGTCGCTTCCATCGGCGAGGATCAGCCTACGGCCCGCCCGGTCCAGCCGCTCGGCCCGGGTGCCGATCCGCAGGTCGATGCCCTTGCTCTCGAAATGCGCGTGCTGCTGGAAGGTAAGCGCTTCGGCGCCGATGGTGCCGCTGAGAAACGCCTTGGAGAGCGGCGGGCGCTGGTAGGGCAATTCGGCCTCGTCGCCGATCAGGACCAGCTTGCCCTGGTGGCCGGCATCCCGCAGGGCGACGGCAAGCTGATAGCCAGCCTGCCCTGCACCAACGATCACGATCTCGGCGTCAGTCATCGTCGTCCTGCAGATGGATGACCAGAGCCGGGCACAAGCGGGCCGCCTCGCGCACCGCCTCGTGCTGATCCGCGGGCGGGTTCTCGTCCAGCACGATCACCAGCCCGTCATCGTCGTTCTGCGCAAAGACCTTGGGAGCCGCGACCACGCAAAGCCCCGCGCCGATGCACTTGTCCATATCGACTGTAATTTTCATCGCCATCCTCCTCATTGGCAGCCGCGGGCGCCGAAGCGCCATGGGCGTTTCCCTTCGTCACCAAGTGACCGGCAGCTTTTCGATACCGTAAACGAAAGCGTCATAGCGGAATTCCAACTCCTCGACCGGGACCGCGAGCTTCAGGTTCGGGAAGCGCTGGAACAGCTTGCTGAACACGATCTGCAGCTCGGCCCGGGCCAGGGCCTGGCCCAGGCATTGATGCGAGCCGAAGCTGAAGGCCACATGATGCATCGCCTTCCGGCGAATGTCGAAACGGTCGGGATCATCGAAGGCGGCCGGGTCGCGGTTCGCGGCGCTGATCAGCGCCAAAACCCCGTCACCCTTGCGGATCAGGGTTCCGCCGACCTCGACATCCTCCAGCGCCACCCGCGGACCGTTGTAATGCACGATGGTGTGGAAGCGCAGCATCTCCTCTACCGCGCCCACCACCAGCGACGGGTCGGCCACCAGCGCGTCCTTTTGATCGGGGTGCAGCAGCAGCGAAAGGCAGCCTAGCGCGATCATGTTTGCCGTGGTCTCGTGCCCGCCCATCAGCAAAAGCTCGGCGGTCGCCAGCGCCTCCTCGCGGGTGATGTGGCCGGGCAGCATGTAGTTGTGCAGCATCCGGGTGATAAGATCGTCCTGCGGCTCGGTCGCCTCGAGCTTGCGGGTGATAAGCCCGTCGAGATACTCGCGCATTTCGCGCCCCGCCCGGAGCGGGACTTCCGGATCGGCCTTCAGGTCGAGCTTCTGCAAGGCCCGTTCGTGGAAATATTCCTGATCCTCGTAGGGCACGCCCAGCATGTTCGAGATCACCGTAGTCGGCAGCGCCAGGGCGAAAACCTCGGCAAAATCGCAGCTGCCGCCCTTGGCTTCCATCTCGTCGAAAAGCCGGTCGACGAGATCGTTCAGATAAGGCTTCATCGCCTCGATGGTCTTCACCATGAACTCGCGCGAGAACATCCGGCGATGCTTTGTATGTTCGGGCGGATCCATGCGGATCAGCGTCGCGGGATGCTCGTTGCGCAGCAGCGACGCGCGCGCCGGCGCGATCATCGGATAGTTGGGCGTCGAGGGCACCGTGGAGAAGCGGTTGTCGCCAAGCACCTGCTTGACCTCGTCATGCCGGGTGACGATCCAGGCCCAGGCGCCGTCCGGCATGCGGACCTTGCTCAGCCCCGGCTTCTTGCGGATCTCGGCATATTCCGCTGGCGGCGCGAAGGGACAACGCTGCATCGGAAAGTTCGGCAGCCCGTCTTCACCGACGGAGCGCTCTGACGTGTCAATGGACGACGGGTACATTGCTTTCTCCTCCTTGGATCCTGTCCACCCAGGCCCCTTATGCGGGTCGCTGCATCGATCGATGCAGCTTGTCGTATCACCTCGCGAAGCCGGCTCCGTAGCCGGGCCACCACGTCCTTACCGGTCCCGGTCAGGCCTCCTCAATCCTGCCTGCCTCGTCTTCCCTGTTCAGCACGATGCCGAATTCGGCCAGAACCTCTTCGGTATGCTCCCCCAGGACCGGCGGGCGCGAGACCTTTTTCAGCGGCGTTTCCGAAAGTTTCAGCGGATTGGCCAGCAGCTTGAAGCGGCCTGCCCGCGGATGGTCCAGTTCGACCACAAGGTCGCGCTGAATGCGCGGATCCGCGAAAACCTCGTCGAAGGTCGCCACCGGCGCAAACATGGTTCCGGCTTCCAGAAGCACCTTGTTCCAATGCGCCATCGGCTTTTTGGCAAAGGCTCGCGCCAGCCCGGCATCAACGATCTCGCGATGGGCCAGACGCCCCTCCTTGGTCGCAAGGCGCTCATCCGCCAGCAGATCGTCAGCCCCCACCGCCCCCGCCAACGCCCGCCAGAACTTGTCGGTATGGGCGATGATCATGACGTGACGTTTATCAGAGGTCTCATAGGTATTATAGGGCACGATCTGCCAATGCGCATTGCCCATGCGGGCCGGCGTATCGCCCGTCGCGAAGTAATAGGAATCGCGCGGGATCATGCTGTAGATGGTGGCGTCCATCATCGACAGGTCAATGCGCTGGCCCTTGCCGGTCTTCTGCCGGGCGTTCAGGGCGGCCATGACGCCGATGGTCGAAAGCAGCGGCGTGATCAGGTCGCAATAGGGCATGCCGGTCTTCAGCGGGCCGGTCTTTTCGTCGCCGGTCAATTGCATCAGGCCAGACAACGCCTGGATCACCGGATCCATGCCCGGACGGGTGCTGTCGTCGCCTTCGCTGCCGAAGGCGGTGGTCTGGCAATAGATCAGCCCGGGGTTCTCGGCGCTGAGTTCCTCATAGGTGATCCCCAGCTTCTCGGCGATGCCCGGACGGAAGTTCACCGCGACGATGTCGACATGCTTCGCCAGCTCGCGGGCCGCGCGCTTGCCTTCGTCGGTATTCAGATCAAGGACGACGCTGCGCTTGTTGCGGTTCATCGTCAGGAAATAGGCAGCATCGTCGCCCAGGAACGTCTCGCCGGTCTTGCGGAACGTGTCGCCCTGCGGCGGCTCGACCTTGATCACGTCCGCCCCGAAATCCGCAAGAAGCATGGTCCCCATCGGACCGTTCATCATCTGCGTGAAGTCCAGCACGCGGATTCCATCCAAAGCACCGGTCATGACGCCTCCTTCTTTCCCGCCTCCGGTATCGACCGAATGGCACATTGGCTCAACCTTTGACTTTTATCCTTAACTGCTGGATAGAAGTCAAGCAGAAATAGACAGGACTTTCGGAAAGGTGCCCTATGAACAAAACCCCCGGCTTTATCGACGTCGCCGCAAGCGATGGCCATGTCCTTTCGGCCTGGTGCGCCGGTCCGCCCGCAGCCACCCGCTCGCTGGTTGTGGTGCAGGAAATTTTCGGCGTGAATCACTACATCCGCTCGGTGTGCCACAAGCTGGCCGATCTGGGCTATCGCGTCGTGGCCCCTGCCCTTTTCGACCGGGTCAGCCGCGGCTATGAGCGCGGCTACAGCCGCGAGGAGGCGCAGGAGGGCATGGCGATCCGGCGCCAGCTCGACGAGGCCCTGGCGCTCGACGACATTCTGGCGGCGGCGGCGCTGCTGCCTGGACGCAAGGGAATCATCGGCTTCTGCATGGGCGGCACGCTGTGCTGGCAGGCCGCCTCGCGCAGCACGGCTTTCGATGCCGCGGTCGGCTGGTACGGCACCGGGATCGCCGCCGACCTGGACGCCCGGCTGAACTGCCCCGTGCAGTTGCACTATGGCGACAAGGATCACGCCATCCCGCTGGAGGACGCCCTGAAGGTGCGGGACGCCCGGCCGGATGTCGAGGTCTTCATCTATGACGCCGGGCATGGCTTCGGCTGCACCGAGCGGGCCAGCCATGTCGAGCCGGCCGCCACGCTGGCATGGCAGCGCAGCCTGGCCTTTTTCGACCGTCACCTGGACAGGAAGCCGCCGGCCGGGTCGGACAGATAGAAACAGGCGCGGCGGGTTTCCCTGCCGCGCCCGAAAGAGGCCGGTCCGATACCGCGCTCAGGCCGCGCTGCAGATGCCCAGCGCCTGGCCGTCGGCAATGCCGCGCACGGCGTCGATGATCTCGCCCGGCCGCGCCGGGGCGGCGTCGTCGCGCCAGACCACCTGGCCATCCGGCCGCACCAGGACGAGCCGGCGCTCGTAAAGCGCCGCGGCTTCGGCATTGTCGATGGTGACGACCCGGAACGGCACCCCGCGCGAGGCCGCTTCGGCGGCAAGCCCGTCGCCCGAGGGCGCATCCCCGCCAAAGCGCAACAGGACGAACTCCTTGCCGAACAGGTCGAGAATCGACTTGCCGGGCTCAAGCCAGACATGTGGCGCCCGCGAGCCGGGCCGCGCGGTCGGAGTATAGGTCTGCACGGTATCCTCGGGACGGGGCGTGCCGTCGGGAATGACGATGGGCGAGCCCTCGAACACATAACCAAGATGGATGCCGATAGAGAACCATTCCCGCTTCATCAGTTCGGTATAGGCCTCGCCGAACTCGCGGCGCTTCTGCTCCGCTTCGGGCGTATCGGCGAACATCTCGGGCCCCGGGGAAACCACCCGCGGCGACAGCATGCGCTTCAGGTTGCCGGTCGCCTCGGAGACGTTGCGGATCGCCACCGGCCGCATCTCGGTCTCGTATGAGCCCAGCAGGTTCGGCCCGCCCCAGCCCTCGATCGTGGCGGCAAGCTTCCACGACAGGTTCACCGCGTCCTGGATGCCGGTGTTCATCCCGAAGCCGCCGGTGGGCGAGGTCAGATGCGCCGCGTCCCCGGCCAGGAAAACCCGCTTGGTGCCATAGCTGTCCGCGACCAGCTGGCGGCGGACCCAAGGCAGCAAGGAAAGGATCTCGAAATCGAATTCCTTGCCGACCGCGCGGATGATGGCAGCCCGCATGACCTCCTCGGAATGGGTCTGCATCCTGTCGTCGCCCACCAGCGAGAAGCGCCACTGGTCGCGGCCGTTGATGGCAACAAGCGTGGCCCAGGTCCCTTCCGGCCCGATGAAGATATAGCGATAGGCCGGGCGCAGATCGTGAAGCCCTTCGAGGTTCTCGGCGCGGAACACCACGTTGGTGGTATAGGTCAGCGTCGGCTCGCCCGCCATGGCGATGCCCAGCGCCTGACGGACGCTGCTGGCGCCGCCATCGGTGCCGACCAGATATTGCGAGCGGATCTCGAAGGTCTCGCCGCTTTCCAGGTCGCGCAGCGTGCTGAGAACGCCGTCCTCATCCTCAACGAAGCTGACCAGTTCGGTCCGGTAGCGCAGCGAGACATGCGGATACTGGCTTGCAAAACGGCGCAGCACCGGGTCGAAGAAATTCTGCGGGCAACGTTCGCGCTTCTGCGGGCTTTGCGGCGGGCACGCCTCGTCTTGCGGGGCCGGGAAGACCTCGCGTCCGAATTCATATCCGGTCAGCGACGTCACCCAGGCGCAGTCCTGCGGATAAGCGCGGTTGTAGCCGGCGCTTTCGACCCAGGGCACGATGCCCCAGCGGCGGCAGAACTCCATGGTGCGGATGCCGATCATGTCCATTTTCGGCTGCAGGATCTGGCCGTCGCTCCGCTCGACCAGCGTGCAGGCGGTGCCGCGAAAGCCCAGGTCTCCGGCCAGCGCCAAGCCGATCGGGCCAGCGCCGACGATCAAAACAGGAGTATCCATACTTATCTTCCCTGAATGGTGGCAGGCGCAGCGCGCGCCTGGTGACTGCGGGCAAGGCCCGCGACGAGGTTCCGCGTCAGGCCGGCTGCTCGCGATAGAAGCCGAGCTTTTCGAGGGCGGGGATATCGTTCACCTGGAACAGCACTGCTTCACTTTCTCCGGTATTGAGATGCTCGTGCACGGCCCAGGGCGGCAAAGCCAGGAAATCGCCTTTGGCCCAGTCGAAGCGCTGGCCGTCGATGATCGTCGCCCCATCGCCGCGGACGACGTAATAGACGGCGCTGCCAGTGTGGCGATGCGCGCGCGTATGGGTACCCGGGCGCAGCATCTGCAGCCGCGTGCCGATGGTCGGCAGGGCCGGCTCGCCGGTCAGCGGGTTCTGGTATTCCAGGATCACGTCGTCAAAGGGATCCGGGTCGAGGCCCGCGGCCTGCCGCAGCGCCTCTTCCGACATGGCGCGGGTATAGGCGAGCAGCGGGCTGTATTTCTTCGGCTCGGGCCGGCGAAGCGGGCGCATCAGACCGCTGCCATAGCGGCGGTAGGATTCGTCAGGGATCACATTCGGCGTCTGCCGCGCGGATTCGAAATCCTCGAAGAACACAGCATGGCAGGACCGCACCAGCGAGATGTCCAGGACATCGATCCAGACCATGGGCTCGCTGCCCTTGTGCTCATGATCGTGCCAAGTCCAGTTCGGGGTCAGCACAAGGTCGCCCTCGTTGATCTGGTACATCTCGCCGTCGACGGTGGTATCGGCCCCCTCGCCCTGCATGATGAAGCGTAGCGCCGAGGCCATGTGGCGATGCGCCGTGGCAATTTCACCGGGCAGGATATACTGGATCGACACCCAGAAGGTCGGCGTCGTCCCATAGGACAGACCCGGATTGCTGAGTTGCAGGGTCCGGCGCACACCGCCCGCCTGAAGCTTCAACCGCGCGCCGATCTGTTCCAGCTGCTCGGCAATATCCTTCGCCTTCCACAAGACCGGCACCATGGAGGAATTCGGCTCCTTGGTGAACAGCGGCCGGTCAGGCGAGCTGACCCGGAAATTATACTTTTCAAGTTCGGCAATCAGGGCCTGCCGTTCATCGGCATCAACCATCTGCACTTCAGCCATCCAGTCCTCCCTTCAATCTCAGACGGGTTGATGGCCTTCCGGATGGGCCGTCAGCCCGATCCGGCCCAGGATAACCCATGCCATCGAAGCCATCATGCGTCGGCAAGAAGTATTTGTCAATGGATCAACCATTAAATTATAACGCGCCTCAACTTCTGCACAAGACACGACGGAGAACATGTCGCAAAACAAAGAGTTTTTCAAAGGTTCAACCATTGACGAGAAATGTACGACGGAATATCTAGGTCATGTTGACAAATGGCGAAGCCAGAGCCTGATGCAGGCGATGTCGATGAAGCCGAGGAAACTGTCTGCGGTTTTGTCGTAGCGTGTTGCCAGGCGGCGACTGTTCTTGAGCTTGTTGAAACAACGCTCGACCATGTTGCGCAAGGTGTAGATGGTCATGTCGACGACCTTGCGCACCTTGCGGTTCTTTCGCATGGGGATCATGGGCAGCGCGTTACGGCTCTCGATGTCTTCTCTAATTTTATCAGAGTCATAGCCCCTGTCGGCGACCAACACGGCGGGCTGCGGAAGGTTGTCGGCCATCACCAGATCATAGCCCGTGTAGTCTGAATCCTGCCCGGGCGTGATCTCGGTCCTTATCGGGAGGCCAGCGCCGTTGACGCGGAGATGGATCTTGGTCGAGAACCCACCTCTTGAACGGCCAAGAGCCTCTTTCGGAGTCCCCCTTTTGCGCCGGCCGCATGGTGGTGGGCCCTGATCACAGTGCTGTCGATCATCTGGAGCTTGTCGGGCGCGAGCTTCGCGTGGTTCAAGGCATCCAGGATGTCCTCCCACAGCCCGGCGAGCGTCCAGCGCCGGAACTGCCGGTAGACAGATGACCACTTGCCAAACTCCTCTGGCAGGTCCCGCCAGGGCGCACCGGGGCATTGCCAATTTGTTGTGTCGTGAAGCGCCTGCTACAGGATCTCGGATGAAAACGCCATCATCCATGCCGCGCCTGAAGGGGTTTCGCTTTCCCCGTGAGATCATTGCCTACGCCGTCTGGGCATATCACCGCTTCGCCCTGAGCGGGGCTGACGTCGAGGACCTTCTGGCAGAGCGCGGCGTGATCGTCAGCCGCGAGAGCATCAGGCTTTGGGTTAACCGCTTTGGCGCGCAGTTTGCCACCTGCATCCGGCGCGATAGGCCGGGGCCGTCGGACAAGTGGCATCTGGACGAGGTCGTCATCCCGATACGCGGCAGGAAACACTGGCTCTGGCGGGCGGTTGACGCCAATGGCCACACGCTCGACATCCTCGTGCAAACCCGCCGGAACGCCAGAGCCGCGAGGCGCTTTCTGGCAAGGCTCATCGCGCAATTCGGCCAGCCGCGTGTGATGATCACCGACAAGCTGCGCAGCTACTTCAAGCCAATCCGGAACCTGGCTCCCGACGCCGACCACAGGGCACACAAGGGGCTGAACAACCTGGTCGAGGGCTCACACAGACCAACGCGACGGCGAGAGAAGATCATGGGACGCTTCAAGTCCCAACGACAGGCGCAGAGATTCCTCGCCGCCCATGACCAGATCAACACCCTCTTCCGTCCCCGCCGCTATCGTCTCACCGCATCTTCATACCGCCACGCACGGGCTGACGCCTTCAGCCTGTGGAACGACTATGCGCTCGAGATGAACGCATAAGCGCTCACGCTTCGCCCCCCTTTGCGCCCACAATCACCCAACTTGGCAATGCCCGACGAAGTCGTAGGACCAGACATGGTTGGGCCGCTCGGCGCGCAGGCGGATGCATGATCCGTCGGCGAGCCAGAGCCGGCCTTTCTTCGGTTGTTTGGCTGGAACCTTCAGCCCCTCTTGCCGCCAGATGCGCTCGACCCGCTTGTCGTTGACCACCCAGCCCATCTGGCTGCGCAGAAGCTCGGCGATCTTGCGATAGCCGTAGCGGCCATAGCGGCGGGCCAGTGCAACGATGTCCTCGGTCAGTTGCTGCTCGTCGTCCCGGCCGCGAGGAATACGCCGCTGCGTGGAGCGATGCTGCCCAAGCACGAGGCATACCCGGCGCTCCGACACGCGCTTCGGCAGAACCGAGCGAACATGGTCGATGCAGGCACGGCGACGCGAGGGGCTCAGAAGTTTCCCCGCGCAGCCTCCGTCAGGATCAGCTTGTCCAGCGTCAGATCCGCCACCGCCTTGCGAAGCCGTTCGTTCTCCTTCTGGAGATCCTTCAACTGCCGAAGCTGGTCACGGCTCATGCCGCCATATTGCTTGCGCCACCGGTAGAACGTCAGTTCGGAAACGCCGATCTGGCGAACGGCATCCGCCATCGCCATGCCTTGGCCGCGCAAAACCTCAACCTGCCGAAGCTTCGTGACGATCTCGTCGGGCTTGTGTCGCTTGTTTGCCATTGTGGTCCTCCTTCATGGTCAAAACCATACTTCAAGGTGGACCCGTCCGTGGGGGCCGATCAGCCAGACGGTCCCGGAACGACAGCCGCAACTGCGACTAACTGAGCAGCACTTCCAGCCTGGATCGTTTTCTCGCCAAGGTGGTGCCTACCTGGATGCCGCCACTCAACCTTTGGTGGTGTCCACGCCATGCCCGCAATCACCGCGGTCGAGGCCAGCGAGGTCGGGCGCCGTACCAGTCAGGATCACAACCTGCTCCAGGCTCAAGGCTACGGCCCTTCGAAACATTCCAGAGATGTACATCACGCAGACACTCGCCCGCCATTGGCATCTGTCCCCACGAAACCCCTGATCTGTCACTTTATGTCCTCGCATACCGAGGTCTTTATCGAGGCAAGGCATACAACATCGCCGGGCTCCGGACTGGCGCACAGAAGAGGAATACAAATGGAGGATCACGCAATGCCAACGAAAGAGACGATCGGCTGCCTGCCTGTGGACTGGTCGCGCGACGCTATCATCAACCGTCGCGATACCTATTATGCGGCAACACAGCGGTCCTTCGTACCCTATCGCAATCCCCTGATCATCCGCCGTGGGCAGGGGCAATATGTCTGGGACGAACAGGGCAACAAGCTGATCGACCTTTTGGGGATGAACCTTTGCATCAGCATCGGCCACGCCCATCCGGGGGTCGTCGCGGCCGTCCGCGAGCAGATGGAAAACCTGGCGCATTGCACGACCATGTTCCACCATCCCGTGCCCGCGCATTTCGCGGAGGAACTGGTGGCAACCATGCCGGCGGGTCACGACTGGGTCGTTCATTTCACCAATTCCGGCACCGAGGCCATCGACCTTGCGCTGATGCTGTCGCGCATCCACACTGGCAATCAGGATGTGGTGGCGTTGCGCAACTCCTATCACGGCGCGACCTATGGCGCCCAGACGCTCAGCGGCGTGCAGAACTTCCGCCACAATGCCGCTCTGCTGCCCAATGTCACCTTCGCGGCCGAGCCGAACGACTATCGCGGCGCCTTCGGTGCTGGCGCCCAGCCCTATCTGGACGAACTAGACCGGGTGATTTCCTGCACCACCTCCGGTCGGCTGGCCGGTATGTTCATTGAGCCCGTGCAGGGATATGGCGGGATCGTGGTCATGCCCGACGGCTATATCAAGGGCGCAGCCGAGCGGGTTCGCGCGGCCGGGGGCTTGCTGATCATCGACGAGGTGCAGTCGGGCTTCGGCAAGACCGGGGCGGGCATGTGGGGGTTTGAGGCCCATGGCGTTGTTCCCGACATCGTCGTCATGGCCAAGGGCATCGGCAACGGCATTCCGCTAGGCGCGGTCGTCGTCAAGCGCGAAGTCGCCGAGGCGATGAGCCAAAAGTTCCTGTTCCACACCTATGGTGCAAACCCTGTCGCCTGCGCTGCGGGCCGCGTTGTGTTGCAGGTGATCCGAGAAGACAACCTGATCGAGAACGCTCGGGTTGTCGGGGCCGAAATCAAGGCGCGCCTGCAAGATCTGATGCAGCGCTACGAGGTGATCGGCGAAGTGCGTGGTTGCGGCTTCATGATGGCTGTCGAACTGGTCAAAGACCGCAAATCCAAGGAGCCCGCGCCAGAGATCACCGCCGAGATATTCGAGCGGACCCGGCAGAACGGTCTCGTCATGTCGAAATCCGGCAATTACCGCAACGTTTTGCGCATGGTGCCGCCGCTGTGCCTGTCGCAGGATGATGTCAAGCCGATCATCGACGCTTTCGAGAAATCCTTCCGCGAAACGCTGGCAGGCTGACGGAGGCGGTGATGACTCAAGCGCAAAGCCTGCCCGCCCACGTCAATGTCGCGATCATCGGCGGTGGCGTCATCGGCACGTCGATCGCCTGGCATCTGGCAAAGCTGGGCATCACCGACACCATCGTGCTGGAACGCCACCGGCTCACCAGCGGCACGACATGGCACGCCGCCGGGCTGGTCGGCCAGTTGCGCCAGAGCCGCAACCTGACCGAACTGGCAAAATACTCGGCCGAGATGTTCGCCGAGCTGGAACGCGAAACCGGACAGGCGACCGGTTTTCGTCAGAACGGTGCCATCTCGGTCGCAATGACCGATGCACGGATGGAGGAACTGCAACGCGGCGCCTCCATGGGCCGCAATTTCGGGCTGGAAGTCGAACAACTAACCGTTTCGGACATTGGCCGAATGCTGCCGCATTTCGATCTAGATGGCATACGGGGCGGCATTTTCCTACCCAGGGACGGCACCATCAACCCCATCGACCTGACGCAGGCCTACGCCATAGGCGCACGCCGCGCCGGTGCCCGCATCAGCGAAGACGTCTGCGTGTTGCGGATCCTGACAGAGAAAGGCCGCGTTTCAGGCGTCGAGACCAATCAGGGCACGATCATGTGCGACAAGCTGGTGATCGCTGCCGGCATGTGGTCGCAGGAGCTGGGCCGCAGCATCGGCGTCAACATTCCCTTGCACGCGGTCGAGCATTTCTATGCTGTGACCGAAGCCATGCCGGAGCTGCCGCGCGACATGCCGTTCGTCCGTGTGTTCGACGAATATGCCTATTACAAAGAGGATGCCGGCAAGCTGCTGCTCGGGGCCTTCGAACCCGAGGCGAAGCCGTGGGCCGCGCCGCGCATCGGCGACGACCACCGTTTTGTCACCCTGCCCGAGGATATCGACCACTTCGCGCCGATCCTCGAAACAGCGGTGCGCCGCATGCCGATGCTGGAGAATGCCGGGATTTCGCTGTTCTTCAACGGACCGGAAAGCTTTACCCCCGACGGCAACTATCATCTGGGCGAGGTGCCAGAACTGCGCGACCTGTTCGTTGCAGCCGGGTTCAACTCGATCGGGATCATGTCCTCGGGGGGGGCCGGCCTCATCCTGTCGCAATGGATACGGGACGGCCACCCGCCGATGGACGTGAACGGCATGGACATCCGCCGCATGCAACCGTTCCAGTCCTCACGCCGCTATCTCGAAGATCGCAGCCGAGAAACCGTGGGCCTCGTCTACGCGATGCACTGGCCCTATCGCCAGCATGTCACAGCTCGCGACGCCCGTAGATCACCGCTTCACGACCGCATGGCGGGGCTGGGTGCGGTATTCGGGGAATTCATGGGCTGGGAACGTCCGAACTGGTTCGCTCGTGATGGCGTAGCGCCGGAATACGTCTACTCCTTTGCCCGCCAGAACTGGTGGCCCTGCGCCGAACATGAAGCAAAAGCGATGGCCGAAGGCTGCGCAATCTTCGATCAGTCCTCCTATGCAAAATTCCTGGTGCAGGGCGCCGACAGCGGCAGGGTCCTGAACCGTATCTGCGCCAACCAGGTCGATGTCGAACCGGGTCGAATCGTCTATACGCAATGGCTGAACGAACGCGGCGGCATCGAGGCCGACGTGACCGTGACCCGGCTGGCCCATGACCGCTACCTGATCGTCACCGCCGCCGGCGCGCAGACCCGGGACATGGCATGGCTGCAACACCATATCCCGGCAGACGCGCTCTGCGTGGCGACCGACATGACCTCGGGCCTGCCCATGCTGGCAATCATGGGGCCGAATTCGCGCGCATTGCTGGAAGCGGTCAGCGGCGAGGACATGTCGGATGCCGCCTTCCCCTTCGCGACCTCGCGCGAGATCGAGATCGGCTATGCCCGCCTGCGCGCCAGCCGGATCACCTACGTCGGCGAACTGGGATGGGAGCTCTACGTTCCCGCCGAATTCGCACCGCATGTTTTTGACCGCATCTGGCAGGCCGGTGCGCGCTTTGGTCTGGTCCCGGCGGGTTTCCACACGCTGAACAATTGCCGGATGGAAAAGGGCTACCGGCACTGGGGCCATGACATCACGGAAGAGGATACGCCGATCGAGGCCGGCTTGGGCTTTGCCGTGGCGCTGGACAAACCCGATTTCATCGGCCGCGAGGCCATCTTGGCGCAAAAGGCAGCGGGCCTGCCGCGTAAACGCATGGTCAATATCGCCCTGATGGACGACGGGCCGGATGCCCCGCTGATGTATCACGAGGAGCCAATCCTGCGCGACGGGCAGATCGTCGGCTCGATCACCTCGGGGGCATGGGGGCATCGGGTGAACCTTTCACTCGGCATGGGCTATGTGAACAACCCGGCAGGCGTCAGCAAGGACTGGCTGGAAAGCGGCCGATGGCTGGTTGAAATCGCGGGAACCCACCATGCCGCACGGGTGCAACTGGCCCCCTTTTACGATCCGGAACGCACAAGGCTTTGACGACAACCGCGCGCGAGACGCGGCAATGACCAGACTGCCCGGATAGGCCGGGCAGCAACCAACATGGAGAAGAACGCAAATGATGATTCGCCAAATGCTCCTGGGTGGCATCACACTGGGGATGATCAGTGCCTGCCCCGCGCTTGCACTGGATCAAATTACCGTTGCGGTGTTTCCCGAATGGCCGCTACCTCTGGAATACGCCCGCGCAAAGGGACTTTATGACGAGGCGTTGGGGGTCAAGGTCAATTGGCGCAGTTTCGACACGGGAACCGCGATGATCGCCGCCATGGCCTCGGGCGACGTGCAGATGGCGGTCGGCATGGCGGTGCCGCCGGTCGTGACCAGCGCCTCTGCGGGACAGGACATACAGATCGTGGATCTGGCGGTTTCCTATTCCGATAACGAAAACTGCGTCATCCGCTCGGATCTGGACATCTCGGCCGAGAACATCAGCGACCTGGCCGGCAAGAAGGTGGCTTTGCCGCTGGGCACCGTCACCCATTTCAGCTTCCTCAAGCAGATCGAGCATTTCGGCCTGAAGCCCGAGGACGTGCAGGTCGTGGACATGGCTCCCGCCGACGGCGCTGCTGCCCTGTCGCAAGGCGCGGTCGATGTGGCTTGCGGCTGGGGCGGCGCGCTGCTGCGCATGAAGGAAAGCGGCGACATGCTGATGTCCGGCAGCGAGAAAGAAAGTGTCGGCATTCTAGTGGTCGATTTCGTCACCGCCCCACGGACCTTCATCGACGAGAATCCCGATTTGGTCGAGGCCTTCCTGAAAGTCACCGATCAGGCCAATGTCGCCTGGACCCAGGGGGCAACACGCGACGAGATGCTGCCGGTCATCGCCGCCGGTGCCGGCGTGGACGATGCCGCCGCCTCGACGACGCTGGCGCTTTTTACCTTTCCGACCATACAGGAACGGCTGTCGGAAAAATGGCTGGGCGGCGGGGTGCAGGCCTATATGAAAGAGGTTGCGGATCTCTTCGCACAAACTGGCAATATCCACGCATCGTTGGACAGCTATGACGACTTCGTCAACGCCGGGCCGCTGAAAGCGGCCTCTGCAGAATAGGCTCGCCATGTCCGGGCTTGAGATCGAAAATCTGTCGATGCGTTTCGACCTGCCGCGAGGGCGGGTGGTCGAGGCGTTGCGCGATGTCTCGCTGACGGTCGAGAAAGGAACCCTGCTGTCGGTGCTCGGCCCCTCTGGCTGCGGCAAGACCACGCTTCTGAACATCATCGCCGGGTTCTTGTCGCCCAGCGAGGGACGGATCACCTTGAACGGCAGGCCCGTCACCGGCCCGGATCCCGAACTGGGCATGGTCTTTCAGCAGGGGGCGCTTTTCGAATGGATGAATGTCGGCCAGAATATCGAGTTCGGCCCACGCATGAAGGGCGTGCCCCGACGCGAACGCGAAGCCCAAACCGACCACCTGCTGGCAGCGGTCGGTCTGGCCGGGTTTCGCGACAAGGCCGTCTATGAACTTTCAGGCGGCATGCAGCAACGCGTCGCGCTGGCTCGATGTCTGGCAAATGAACCGGATGTGATCCTGATGGACGAGCCCCTAGGCGCCCTCGACGCGCTGACTCGGGAAAAAATGCAGGGCCTGATCCTGAAGCTCTGGAAGGAAACCGGCAAAACCGTCATCCTTATCACCCATTCGGTCGAGGAAGCATTGCTGCTCGGCCAGCGGCTGCT
The DNA here is from genome assembly GCF_000371965.1 of Paracoccus sp. N5. Classification (NCBI taxonomy): domain Bacteria; kingdom Pseudomonadati; phylum Pseudomonadota; class Alphaproteobacteria; order Rhodobacterales; family Paracoccaceae; genus Paracoccus; species Paracoccus sp. N5. Next base: position 1,258,373 of record NZ_AQUO01000001.1, read on the forward strand.
GGTCATGGCCCCGCGACCGGGCCGGATCCACCGCGAATACACGCCACCTTTTGCAGAACAGGGCATCGATAGCAGCCTCCGCGACGTCAAGAAATCCAAGAGCTTTACCGAGACCCGCGAAGAAATCCTGTCGATGATCTGGGGCATGGAAGAGGAAATCATGGGCCAGGCGGAGGACGCATCGTGATCGTTTTGGCAGTATATATCGGGCTTTTCTCCATCTCGGCCTTGCTGGTGCGGGCTATGCGCAGCAAGCGCAAAGGCTTTGCCGCCCGTAAAACCGTCACTTTCGGCGACGAGAGCGCGATCACCCCGGACAGGGTTGCCTCGGTGATTTCCATACTGGTCATCTTCCTGATCTGGGGCGCATTCACCGGCTCGAAGCTGGTGCCGGTCCATATGCCCGGCCCCTTCACTGGTGAGATGCGCTTCAGCTATGGCGTAACCGACGATGCTGGCCAGCAGGGCACGGCCCATATCACGATAAAGGTAGGCGACAAGACGAACGGTCAGCCCGGTGCGCCAACAGACGATGCCGACCCCGACCAGATGACCCGCGACGATCTGGCCACCACCGAACCGGGCCGGACAGTGCTTGTCAGGCCGACCGAGAACGACCCGGCAGCCGCAAACCCCGGTTATCGCGTCAGCTCGGTTCAAGGGCAGCAAATCACGCCGGGCCAGACCGTTTCCGTTCCCGGCGGCAAGGTTATGCTGACCGGGCGCGGTGCCCTCAGCGTTCGCCCGGACAGCGGATGGCTGATCGAACCGACATGGTTGCCTTCACCCGAGGCCGTCGTAGCGCGCTTCTTCCAGATTGCAAACGACGGCTATCAGAATACGCCGTTGTGGCAGCATCTGGGCCTGTCGCTGATGCGCGTCATCGGCGGATTTCTGGCCGGAGCGGCTATCGGCATTCCACTGGGATATGCAATGGGTCTTTCAGGCTGGTTCCGGGGCTGGTTCGACCCGATCGTCGAGTTTATGCGTCCGGTGCCTCCTTTGGCACTGATCCCTCTGGTCATCATCTGGTTCGGGATCGGCGAGACCGGCAAGATCGTGCTTCTGTTTCTGGCTTCGCTGTGGATCATGACGATTGCGGCGCGCTCGGGCGTGTCAGGAATACGGCTGTCAAAGATCCATGCGGCCTTTTCACTGGGGGCATCGCGCCGGCAGATCCTGCATCATGTCATCATCCCAAACTCGCTGCCTGACATCTTTACCGGTGCGCGCATGGCGATGGGGGTGTGCTGGGGCACCGTGGTCGCGGCAGAACTGGTTGCCGCGCAGGCCGGGGCGGGAATGATGATCATCAGCGCCTCAAAATTCCAGATGACCGATGTCGTGGTCATGGGTATCATCATGATCGGCATTATCGGTTACGGCATCGACATGCTGATGCGGCAAGCCGAATGCTGGCTGGTGCCATGGAAAGGTCGCGGCTGAACCGAGACTGTGCCGAATTTTGTGCCTGACACGTTTTCTTACGTCATTGGGAAGCGTTCTTCGAAAATGATGGCGAGCTGGCTTCTGACAGCGTGCCATTCGCGCACCGAGCGCTTCCACTCGGTGGAAGTAGCATTGAGCGCCAGATAGATCAATTTCGCCGCTGCGTCGTCGCTTGGGAAGTGGCCCCGGGTTCTGACGGCGCGGCGGATTTTCGAGTTCAAGGCCTCAATGGAATTCGTGGTGTAGATCAGCCTGCGCACCTCAGGTGGGTAGTCGAGAAACGGGATGACCTCGTTCCAGGCCCGGCGCCAACTCGGCGCAATCGCCGGAGACCGTCTGGCCAGATCGCTGTCCTCGAACTCTGCCAGGGCCAGTTCGGCCGCGTCGGCATCCACCGCCGTGTAGATCGCCTTGAGGGCTACGGCGACGGCCTTGCGGTCCTTATAGCTGGCGAAGTTCATGGAATGGCGCAGCAGATGGACAATGCAGGTTTGGATCCGGGTGCCTGGGAACGCCGCCTCGATGGCCTGTGGGAAGCCCTTCAGCCCGTCCACGACGGCGATCAGGATGTCCTGGACGCCCCGGTTGCGCAGATCGCTGAGCACCTTGGCCCAGAACTTGGCGCCCTCATTGGCCTGGAACCACAGGCCCAGAACGTCCCGCGTGCCGTCCGGCAAAACCGCCAGGGCCACGAAGACCGCCTTGTTCGAGACCGCCCCGTCGCTACGGATATTGACCCGGATCGCGTCCATGAAGACGATCGGATAGCAGGGCTCCAAGGGGCGGTTCTGCCATGCGGTGACCTCCTCCATGACCGCGTCAGTGATCACAGAAATCAAGCTCGGCGATGCCTCGACGCCGTAGATTTCCTCGATATGACCCTGGATCTCGCGGGTCGTCATCCCCCGGGCATACATGCTGACGATCTTGCGGTCGAACTCGGGAAAGCGGCGCTGATATTTGGCGATCAGCAGCGGATCGAAGCTGCCGTTGCGGTCGCGCGGAATGTCCAGGACAACCTTGCCACTGTCGGTGGTCACCGTCTTCTGGCTGCGCCCGTTGCGGCGGTTGAGAGGGTGGTTCTGGCCCTCAGGCGCTTCCTCTGCCCGCTCTTCACCGAGATGGACGTCCATCTCCGTGCTCAGCGCACGTTCCGCCAGCGCCTTGGTCAGTTCCGCCAGGATGCCGGCCTTGCCAAACAGATCGCCAGCCGAGCGGCCTTCCATCAGCCGGTCAAGCAGGTCTTTGTCGATGCTCATACGTGGGTCTCCTCTCAAAGCAGTTACCACGTCAGCGCACAAAATTCAGGATAGTCCCGCTGAACCTCATGGAGGCGGAAGAGATTCCGCCTCCTCCGCGATCAACCGTATTCCGGCATCGATCTGGACGGCATCAGCCAGCGCAAAGCTCATGCGGAACGAACGCCGTATGTCACCGTGCATGTAAAACACCGCGCCATCGTCAACGATCACGCCGCGCGCCAGCAATCGCCGACAGAAATCACTGGAATCGAAGCCTTCCGGGCCGGTCAGCCAGAACGACGTTCCCCCGCTGCTCTGGACCGCAAATTGCGGCAGATAATCGCGCACGGCCGCGTCCATGCGCTGCCACCGCTCTCTTCTGCGCCGCACGGACCGGCGCAGATGGATATCGTAGTAGCCGAGCCGCAGAAAATAGGCCATCGTCTCCTGCATCAACGTCGGAGCGTGACGCAACATGGCGTGGCGGACAGCACGAGCCTCACTGATCACGTCGCGATGCGCGACGATGAAGCCCAGCCGCAATCCCGGAGACAGCGTCTTGGACATACTGCCGACATAGATCACTCGGCCAGTCGTATCTATGGCTCGCAACGAAGGCTCGGGCTTCTTGACGGTGTCGAGTTCGGCCTCGTAATCATCCTCGAGGATCAGGAAGCGATGTCTGGAGGCGGCGGCCAGCAGCGCCTCGCGCCGGTTGTGCGCCATTGTGACCGAAGTCGGAAACTGGTGGCTGGGCGTGACATAGACCAGCTTGCAATTCCGAGGCAACGCCTCGACCACGAGTCCTCCGGTATCGACCGGGACCGGGGAAAGGCGGTTGCCCGCGACAAGAAAGGCGTTGCGGGCATCGGGGAAACCCGGATCCTCGACCGCGACCGATCCTTCCGCATTGCGCATCAACAGTCCGATGATCGACAGGGCGTTCTGTGCGCCCAACGTAATCATCACCTCTTCGTTCGTCGCCGCGATGCCACGATAGACCAGCAGGCGCTGGCGAATCTGCTGCAAAAGATGTGGGCTGTCGCCCTTGATGGAATCTCGCGTCCAATCGGCAACGGTGCGCCGGCTGAGCGCCTGCCGTGAACACTCCCGCCAAGCATCAATGGGAAAGAAACGAGGGTCCGTCTGATTGTAAATGAAGGGATAGGGATAATGGGACCAATCCTCGGGGTGGCGCACATGAACCATCCGCGATGGCGGCATTGCCAAGCCGGGCATGGGAGATGGCGCAACCGGATCATCTTCATCCGATTCTGATTCGGGTCGGATCAGTCGCGATTCCGCACTTGCGACATAATAGCCCGAGCGGTCGCGCGCTTCGAGGAGCCCCTCGTCAACTAGTCGGCTATATGCGGCAAAGACCGTGTTGCGCGACACCCGTAATTGCTGGGCAAGCTCCCTGCAGGAGGGTAGCGCCAAATCGGGCGCCAGCGCCCCTCTCGCAATCGCCGCACTGACGACTTCGCAAATCTGATCGCGCAACTGCAGCCGGGAACCACGCGGTAGGCGAAAAAGAGGTGATTTCGATAGCCCCATATCTGGTCCTTTGCAGGCAAGCAGGATCTGTCCCTTATATTCCTTCCAACTGTCCCTTTCCATGCCTCTCTGCACCGCGTTTCAATAGCCCTGACCTTACGTCGGCAAGAAAGGGCGATACGACATGGAGCAGGCTCAGGTAGTCATTGTCGGCGGCGGCGCTATGGGCGTTTCGCTGCTTTACCATCTGGTCGAACTGGGCTGGAGCGATGTGATCCTGGTCGAAAAGAACGATCTGACCCACGGCTCGACCTGGCACGCGGCGGGACTTTGCACGCATTTCTCGCATAGTCCGACGATCCAGATGCTACGCGCGACCTCGGTGCGGCTTTACCGCGACATCCTGCCCGCGCGCACGGGCGAGGACTGCGGCTTTCACAGCTCCGGCGCCATGCGCGTGACCCGCTCGGCCGATCGCATGACCGAGTTCGCCCATGTGGCAGGCCTGTCGAAGTTCACCGGCTTCGACCTTCGCGTCGTCACCCCCGCCCAGATCGCGGAACTGCATCCGCTGGCGCAGCTCGACGGGCTACTGGGCGGCATTTACGAACCCGATGACGGCCATGTGGATCCAACGCTGGCCACCAACGCGATGGCCAAGGTCGCGCGTGAGGGCGGGGGCCGGATCATGCGCCAAAGCCCGGTTCTCGGCATTACCCGAGACGACGATCACTGGCTGGTCGAAACAGCCAAGGGCACGATCCGCACCCGCCACGTCGTTAATGCGGCCGGCACCTGGGGGTGGGAGATCGGCCGGATGATGGGCCTGAACATCCCCTCTGTGCCGATGCTGCACCAATATCTGGTGACGGATACCGTGCCGGTCGTAGCCGAGCGGCTTGCGGCCGGACTGCCCGAACTGCCGATCATCCGCGACCCCGAGGAAAGCTGGTATGTCCGCCAGGAACGCGACGGGCTGATCCTTGGCCCCTACGAACGCCATGCGCCGGCATGGTCCATCGACGGCGTGCCACCCGAATTCGGCGCCGAACTGCTGCCGCCGGAACTCGACCGCATCGAATCCATCATCGAGGCGGCGATGGCGCGCATCCCGGCACTTGGCGACGGCGGAATCAAGTCCGTCGTCAACGGCCCGATCACATACACGCCCGACGCAAATCCGTTGATAGGACCCGCCCACGGCCTCGAAGGCGCATGGCTGCTGACGGGCTCGTCCATGGGGGTGATGGAAGGGGGCGGCGCGGGCTGGTTCCTCGCGCATTGGATGACGCATGGCGCGCCGCCGATGGAGGCGCATGCCGTTGACAGCCGCCGGTTCGGCATATGGGCGGGCCGCGACTATCGCGTGGAAAAAGCCATTGAGGCCTACGGCCTGCAGTTCGGCATCCACTACCCGCACGAGGAGCGTCCTGCCGCGCGCAATCGTCGCACGACCCCACTGCACGAGCTGATGCTGGAGCGTGGGGCCGTCATGGGCGCCGTGCATGGCTGGGAACGACCAAACTGGTTTTCAGACAAACCCGGCGCCATCTCGCAGCCCGGTTTCGGAACTCCCGACTGGCAACCCCATGTGCAGCGGGAGGTTGATGCGACCACGACCACCGTCGCACTTCAGGATATTTCCGTGCTCTCGAAATTCATGGTCGAGGGCATCGACCTGCTGGACTTCCTTGCAGAGCTTGGCGCGAACCGACCGCCTCGGATCGGCCGCATCGGCCTGACCCATGCACTGACGCCGCAAGGCGGCGTTCATTCGGAATTCACTGTCAGCCTTCTCGACAACGGCCGGGCCCTATTGACAAGCGCCGCTGCTGCGGAAGAACGCGACGAAGACCTGTTGCGCCATCTTGCGCAACGCTTCGACGTGACCCTGCGCAACGTAACCGAGGATTACGGTGCCATCGCGGTCATGGGACCGAAATCACGCGAATTGCTGTCGCGTCTAGGCGACTCGGACCTGTCGGACACGGCATTCCCGTGGCTTTCCGTGCAGAGGATCCAGGTGGCACAGATCGCGGTCATCGCGCTACGCATGTCCTATGTCGGCGAGTTGGGCTGGGAATTGCACATTCCCCGTGACCACACGGTCACCGTCTTCAGGGCGCTCGAAGAGGCTGGTCGCGATCTGGGATTGGGCTATTACGGCGCATTCGCGGCGGACTCCATGCGACTGGAAAAGGGCTATCGGGCTTGGGGCAGCGATCTTATCAGCGAGCGCACACCCTGCGAGGCCGGGCTGGATGCCCTCGTGTCCGTTGAACGGCGTGTCTTTACCGGTCGCGACGCCCTGCTCGCCCGCCGAACTTCGCCCGATCACTGGTCCATGGCGCTTGTAAGTGTCGAAGGAGTGGAGCAGCCACCCTTCTTTGGCCACCCCGTCAAGTTCGGGGATCGGGTCGTGGGTCTGGTCACTTCGGGGGCGTATGGTTGCCGCACCGGACTGATGCTGGCTCTGTGCTATTTCCGCAGTCCGCTACCGGACCGGGAGATGACGATCGAAATACTGGGCCAAGACTATCCGGCCCGGATGCTGGACACCGTGCCCTTCGATCCGGGCAATGGCCGGCTACGCGCCGCATCCGCCAAGGCAAATCCACCAGAGACAGTATCCTGAAGAAAGGTAAGCAAACGATGAAGGTTCTCGTGCCAGTGAAGCGCGTGATCGACTACAACGTGAAGGCCCGAGTGAAGGCTGACGGCACGGGTGTCGATCTTGCGAATGTGAAGATGTCGATGAACCCGTTCGACGAGATCGCGGTCGAGGAGGCGATCCGGCTGAAGGAGAAGGGCCAGGCCGAGGAGGTGATCGCCGTTTCCATTGGCGTCAAGCAGGCCCAGGAGACGCTGCGCACCGCGCTGGCCATGGGCGCCGACCGGGCGATCCTGGTCGTCGCCGCCGATGACGTGCAGCAGGACATCGAGCCGCTGGCGGTGGCGAAGATCCTCGCCGCGGTGGCCAAGGCCGAGGGCACCGAGCTGGTGATCGCCGGCAAGCAGGCCATCGACAACGATATGAACGCCACCGGCCAGATGCTCTCGGCGATCCTGGGCTGGGGCCAGGCGGCCTTTGCCTCGAAGCTGGAACTCGACGGCGGCAAGGCCAAGGTCACCCGCGAGGTCGACGGGGGCTTGCAGACCATCGAGGTCAGGCTGCCGGCGATCGTGACGGCCGACCTGCGCCTGAACGAGCCGCGCTATGCGAGCCTTCCGAACATCATGAAGGCCAAGAAGAAGCCGCTCGATGAAAAGACCCCGGGCGATTACGGCGTCGACGTCGCGCCGCACCTGGAAGTCGTTTCGGTGCGCGAGCCCGAGGGCCGCAAGGCCGGCATCCGGGTCGGCTCGGTCGACGAGCTGGTGTCGAAACTGAAAGAAGCGGGGGTGATCTGATGGCCGTTCTTCTGTTGGGTGAAGTCACCGATGGCGCGCTGAACCGCGACGCGACCGCCAAGGCGGTGAATGCGGTCAAGGGCCTGGGCGATGTGACCGTGCTGGTGGCGGGCGCGCAGGCGCAAGCCGCCGCGGCCGAGGCCGCGACGATCGCCGGCGTGTCGAAGGTGCTGGTGGCCGAGGCCCCGCTCTACGGCCACCGCCTGGCCGAGCCGACCGCGGCACTGATCGTGGGCCTCGCCGGGGACTACAGCCACATCGCCGCGCCGGCGACGACCGATGCCAAGAACATCCTGCCGCGCGTCGCGGCGCTCTTGGACGTGATGGTGCTGTCGGATGTCTCGGCGGTGATCGACGCCGACACCTTCGAGCGCCCGATCTATGCCGGCAACGCCATCCAGGTGGTGCGCTCGAAGGACGCGAAAAAGGTCTTCACCCTGCGCACGGCCAGCTTCGACGCGGCCGGCGACGGCGGCGCGGCTGCGGTTTCCGACGCGGCGCCGGCGTCCGATCCCGGGCTGTCGAGCTGGATCTCGGACGAGGTGGCGCAATCGGACCGCCCCGAGCTGACCTCGGCCAGGCGCGTGGTCTCGGGCGGCCGCGGCGTCGGCTCGAAGGAAAGCTTCGCGGTGATCGAGGCGCTGGCCGACAAGCTGGGCGCCGCGGTGGGCGCGTCGCGCGCGGCGGTGGACAGCGGCTATGCGCCGAACGACTGGCAGGTCGGCCAGACCGGCAAGGTGGTGGCGCCTGAACTCTATGTCGCCGTCGGCATCTCGGGCGCGATCCAGCACCTGGCCGGGATGAAGGATTCGAAGGTGATCGTGGCGATCAACAAGGACGAGGAGGCGCCGATCTTCCAGATCGCCGACTACGGCCTCGTCGGAGACCTGTTCACAACCGTCCCGGAACTCACAGGGAAGCTGTGATGCTTGAGGACACTTCAGTCACTCGGGGTGTTTTCATCGACGGCAAGGCTTTTGCGTCCAGCCTGCGCGGCCAGGTTGCCGCCGGGGTTGCGGGGCTGGCGGCGCGGGGGATCGTGCCGGGGCTGGCCGTGGTGCTGGTGGGCGAGGATCCGGCCTCCGAGGTCTATGTCCGGAACAAGGGCATCCAGACCCGCGAGGCCGGCATGGCCTCCTGGGAGCACAAGCTGCCGGCCGAGACCGCGCAGGCGGAGCTGCTGGCGCTGGTCCAGCGGCTGAACGCCGACCCGGCGGTGCATGGCATCCTGGTGCAGCTGCCGCTGCCCGCGCATATGGATGCCGAGGCGGTCATCAACGCCATCGAGCCCTCCAAGGACGTCGACGGCTTCCACATCCTGAACGTGGGCCTTCTGGGCACCGGGCAGAAGAGCATGGTGCCCTGCACGCCGCTCGGCTGCCTGCTGATGCTGCGCGACCGGCTGGGCGATCTCTCGGGACTGAACGCGGTCGTGGTCGGGCGCTCGAACATCGTCGGCAAGCCGATGGCGCAGCTCTTGCTGGGCGACAGCTGCACCGTCACCATCGCGCATAGCCGCACCCGGAACCTGGCCGAGGTCTGCCGCAGCGCCGACATCCTGGTCGCGGCGGTGGGCCGGCCGGGGATGATCCGGGGCGACTGGATCAAGCCCGGCGCCACGGTGATCGACGTCGGCATCAACCGCATCGAGGAGGACGGCCGCACCCGGCTGGTCGGCGACGTGGATTTCGACAGCGCGGCCCGGGTCGCCGGCGCCATCACCCCGGTGCCGGGCGGCGTCGGTCCGATGACCATCGCCTGCCTCTTGGCCAATACGCTGACCGCCTGCTGCCGGGCGAACGGGCTGCCCGACCCCGAACTGGTCGGCTGAGATTGCCGGGGGGCGGGGGCTCTGCCCCCACGCGCCAACGGCCCCAAGGTGGGGCCACGGGCGCGTTCCCCCGGGATATTTGCACAAGAAAGAAGCCGGGCCCCGCCCGGGCACAGTGGAGAGCACGATGACCAAATACTGCCTGACCGTAGCCTGCCCGACGACGCGGGGCATCGTTGCCGCCATCTCGGGCTATCTTGCCGAGAAGGGCTGCAACATCACCGACTCGAGCCAGTTCGACGACATGGAGAACGACAAGTTCTTCATGCGCGTCAGCTTCCTGTCCGAGGAGGGCGTCGGCCTCGAGGAGCTGCGCGCCGATTTCGCCGAGACCGCCAAGGCCTTCGGCATGGTCTCGGCCTTCCATGACGAGGCCGAGAAGATGAAGGTCGTGATCATGGTCAGCCGCTTCGGCCATTGCCTGAACGACCTTCTGTATCGCTGGCGCATCGGCGCCTTGCCGATCGAGATCGTGGCGGTGATCTCGAACCACATGGACTATCAGAAGGTGGTGGTGAACCACGACCTGCCCTTCCACTGCATCAAGGTCACCAAGGAGAACAAGCCGCAGGCCGAGGCCGAGCAGATGCGCATCGTGCGCGAGACCGGGGCCGAGCTGATCGTGCTGGCGCGCTACATGCAGGTGCTGTCGGACGAGATGTGCAAGGAAATGTCGGGGCGGATCATCAACATCCACCACTCGTTCCTGCCGAGCTTCAAGGGCGCCAACCCCTACAAGCAGGCCTTCGAGCGCGGGGTGAAGCTGATCGGCGCCACCAGCCATTACGTGACCGCCGACCTCGACGAGGGTCCGATCATCGAGCAGGACATCATCCGCGTGACCCATGCGCAATCGCCCGAGGATTATGTCTCGCTGGGCCGCGACGTGGAAAGCCAGGTGCTGGCGCGGGCGATCCACGCCCATATCCACCGCCGGGTGTTCCTGAACGGCAACAAGACCGTGGTCTTCCCGCCATCCCCCGGCAGCTACGCCAGCGAGCGGATGGGGTGATCGTAGTGAAGGACAGCCCTGGAGCCTCTCACGCTCATCCACATCCAGTTTTTGTTGGGAATCCTGGCGGCAGGCTGACCTTCTCCGGCCCGTCGCCCTCAGCTGCAGCACTTTCCCGCCCCAGAGACCGTAGCCATGCCTCCTGTCCGCAAATTCGCTCCACGCCACCTCGTTTTGCCCTGGTTGCGCAGGATCAACGAAGTTCGCCGCCAGTTGCGCGACCAGGAGGCGATACTGGTCGTCATGGCGGCCGGGCTGGGCGCCGCCGTCGGGTTCGCGGTCTCGGGCCTGCACAGGCTGCTTCTGGCGGCGCAGGGGCTGCTGTTCGGCCTGCCGAGCGACGGTGCGCTCAGCGGCCTGGATGAAGTTCCCGTCTGGCCTTACATGCTGGTCCCGGCAGCAGGCGGGCTGGCGCTGGGGGTCTGGGCGCTGGTCGCGCAGCGCATCCGCCCGGCCGAGATCGTCGACCCGATCGAGGCCAATGCGCTTTACGGCGGCAAGATGTCGGTCTGGGATTCGCTGCGGCTGGCCTGGCTCACGCTGCTCTCGAACCTGTCGGGCGCCTCGGTCGGGATGGAGGCGGGCTACAGCCAGCTCGGCGCCAGCCTGTTTTCCGCAGTGGCCCAACCCTTCCGACTGCGGCGCGAGGACAAGCGCTGCCTGACCTCGGCCGGGGCGGCGGCGGCCATCGCCGCGGCCTTCAACGCGCCGCTGGCAGGCGCGTTCTACGGCTTCGAGCTGGTGCACGGCTCCTACGCGCCGCGCAACATCGCCATCATCGGCGCGGCGGTGATTTCGGGCACGCTGGCGCGCCGCGCGGTCGAGCCGCACGGCTCGCTGTTCCACCTGCCCGAGGTGATGGCGCTGCCCGACACGCTGCTGCCGCTGTTCATCGTCATCGGATTGCTGGCGGCGCTGGTCGGCACCGCGACCATGCGGCTGGTCTCGGTCTTCGAGCGCCTGTGCCAGAAAAGCCGGCTGGCGGCTTGGGCACGGCCGGCGGCCGGCGGGCTGGTGCTGGGCGCCATGGCGCTGGCCAGCCCGCAGGTCCTGGGCAGCGGGCACGACTCGATCCAGGTGCATATCAGCCAGAACTGGGGCCTGGCGGCGGTGGCGCTGCTGCTGCTTGGCAAGGTCCTCGCCTCGGCCCTGTCGCTGGGCGTGGGTTTCCGCGGCGGGCTCTTCAGCTCGTCGCTGTTCATCGGCTGCCTGCTGGGGGCGCTGGTCGCGCAGCTGCTGGTGCTGGCGCTGCCCGGCCTGCCCGAACTGCGCATCCCCGCCATGCTGGCCGGCATGGCCGCGGTCGGCGCCGCCATCACCGGCGCGCCGCTGACCATGGTTTTCCTGGTGCTGGAGATCACCGGCAATTTCGCCTTTACCGTCGGGGTGCTGACCGCGGCCTTCATCGCCTCGACCGTAGTGCGGCTGACCTTCGGCTATTCCTTCTCGACCTGGCGCTTCCATCTGCGCGGCATCCCGCTGCTGGGGGCGCATGACGTGGGCTGGGTGCGCGAGCTGACGGCGGGGCGGATGATGTGCAGCGACATCCGCCGCGTGCCGCTGCACCAGCCGCTGGCGCTGTTGCGCGAGGAACTGCCGCTGGGCAGCCGCAAATACGCCTTCGCCGTGGACGAGCACGACCGCTATGCCGGCATCATCGATATGGCAACGGTGCACGACCCCGAGATCTCGGATCTGGCCGAGGTGCTTCTGGCGGCAGATTGCGTGATCGGCGCCGAGGCCCGCGTGCTCCGGCAAGATAACATCCAGCTGGTTCTGGACCTGTTCTCGCGCACGCAACTGGAGATCCTGCCGGTACTGGACGGACCCGCGACCACGCGCGTCGTCGGCTCGCTGACCGAGGCCTATTGTCTCAAGCGCTATGCCCAGGAACTCGACAGCCGCCGCAGCGACGAGATCGGCGCGCCGTAGGACTTTCTCGCTAGGTGTTCAGTCCCGGCATCTGGTGGATCGGATCGACGATGAATCTGTCTGGCTCTGAAGTCCAGACCTTGCAGATGTATTCGTAAGGCGTCAGGCCGCTCAGCGTCTTGAGCCGACGGGCAAAGTGTCCCCCGTCAGCGCCCATGGCACAGATTTGAGGTTGTGATTTAAGGAGGATTTGGGCTTCGTCGTAGTGACGAAGGAACGAAGATGAAGCCCAAATCCTCCAATACAAAATTGCCGGCCAAGTCCCCTGCTGAGCGGGTGGTCAAGGACATTCGGCGTCAGACCCGTCGGCACTTCTCAGCTGAAGACAAGATCCGGATCGTGCTGGAAGGACTTCGCGGTGACGACAGCATCGCCGAGTTGTGCCGCAAAGAGGGCATCGCCCAGAGCCTGTATTACACTTGGTCAAAGGAGTTCATGGAAGCGGGCAAGCGCCGGCTCGCCGGCGATACCGCCCGTGCCGCGACCACCGGTGAGGTTCAGGATCTGCGCCGCGAAGCCCGTGCCCTGAAGGAATGTGTGGCGGACCTGACGCTCGAAAACCGTTTGCTTAAAAAAAGCATGATCGCGGATGGGGGCGACGACGAATGAGGTATCCCGCATCCGAGAAGCTCGAGATCATCCGGATCGTCGAACAGTCGCACCTGCCCGCCAGGCAGACGCTGGATCACCTCGGCATTGCCCGCCGGACCTTCTACCGCTGGTATGATCGTTACCGGGAAGGCGAGCCGGAAGCGCTGGAGGATCGCCCTTCGGCGCCGAGCCGGGTGTGGAACCGCATCGGCGAGGATATCCGGGACCAGATCGTCGAGATGGCGTTGGAGGCGACCGATCTCAGCCCGCGCGAACTGGCCGTGCGATTTACCGATGAACGCCAATACTTTGTGTCCGAAGCCACGGTCTACCGTCTGCTCAAGGCCCATGACCTGATCACCAGCCCGGCCTATGTCGTGATCAAGGCGGCCGATCAGTTCCACACCAAGACCACACGGCCGAACGAGATGTGGCAGACCGACTTCACCTACTTCAAGATCATCGGCTGGGGCTGGATGTATCTGTCGACGGTGCTTGACGACTTCTCGCGCTACATCATCGCCTGGAAGCTATGCTCCAACATGCGGGCCGAGGATGTGACCGACACGCTGGACCTCGCACTCGCCGCCTCGGGCCGCGACTGCGCCACCGTGCTGCACAAGCCGCGACTGCTATCGGACAACGGCCCGAGCTACATAGCGGGCGAACTGGCCGAATACATCGAGGCCAAAAAGATGAGCCATATCCGCGGCGCCCCGTGCCATCCCCAGACCCAGGGCAAGATCGAGCGCTGGCACCAGACCCTGAAGAACCGAATCCTGCTAGAAAATTACTTCCTGCCCGGTGATCTCGAGGCCCAGATCGAGGCCTTCGTCGAGCACTACAACCACCAGCGCTACCATGAGAGCCTGAACAACGTGACGCCTGACCTGCCCCCCGGTGGTCCCTCGTTCATAACGAGAGTCTGCGGGTTTGGGATTGGTAGTTGGGTTGGTCGGTTTGGGCAAGCGCGCCGGGAGCGGAGCTCTCAAATTGCTCAAGCGTCCGGCGCGCCTCGAGCGGCGCTTGGTTGCCGAGCGATGAATGCGGCCTGACGGTGTTGTAATCGTAGCGCCAGAGCGCCAGCTTCCGGCGGGCGTCGTCCAGGGTATCGAAGATCTCCTCGTTCAGAAGCTCGTCGCGCAGGCTGCCGTTGAACGACTCGATGAAGGCGTTCTGCTGTGGCTTGCCTGGATCGATGTAGTGCCAAGGGACGGCGTTCTGATCGGCCCACCTCAGGATGGCTCGACTGGTGAACTCGGTCCCGTTGTCGCTGACGATGCAGGCGGGTTTCCCGTAGATCCTGACCAGCGCATCCAGCTCTCGGGCGACACGAGCGCCCGAGATGCTGGTATCGGCGATCAGGCACAGGTTCTCGCGACAGCAATCGTCGATCACCGCCAGGATGCGGAACTTGCGCGAGGCGCCGAAGCTGTCCGCCAGGAAGTCGAGCGACCAGCGGGCATTGGGACGCGCCGCCTGCGGCATCGGCGTGCGTGTGCCGCGGGCCCGCTTGCGCCCGCGTCGTCGCTTCACCGACAGCCCTTCCTCCCGGTAGAGCCGATAGAGCTTCTTGTGGTTCATGATCATGCCCTTGCGTTCGAGCAGCACGCCGATCCGGCGATAGCCGAACCGGCGCCGCTTCCCGGCGATGTCCTTCATCTCCTCGCGGATCTCGGGGCAGTCCGGCGGGCGTGTGCGCCGGACCGTCTTGGGATCGACACCGACAAGCCGGCAGGCCCGGCGCTGCGAGATATCGTGATCCCGCATCGCCCGCAGCGCTGCCTCTCGCCGCTTGGTCAGCGTCGTCAGTTCTTTCCCAGCAGGTCTTTCAGGACGACGTTGTCGAGCATCGTGTCGGCCAGCAGGCGCTTCAGCTTGGCGTTCTCGTCCTCAAGCGCCTTCAGCCTGGCTGCCTCGGATACCTCCATGCCGCCATACTTGGACTTCAGCTTGTAGAACGTCGCCGGGCTAAGGCCATGCCTGCGGCAAACCTCAGCCGTCGGCATCCCGGTCTCCTGTTCTTTGATCATCCCGATAATCTGCGCCTCGGTGAAACGGCTCTTTCGCATTCGTCTGCTCCTTCAGGGTTGAGCAGACTCTACATCATGGTGCGGGACTTCGTGGGGGGCAGGTCACGCCGGCTGACGCCTACTTCGGCAGGGCGCCGGACATCATCAAACAGCGCGAAAGGATCAAACGTAACCGGCCGATTGTTACCGCGGCGACTGAGCCTTGATGCGGGCGACGAGTTCCGCGTCATCGACAAAGTCGTCGAGGAACGCGTGCCAGGTTTCGGTGGTGATGCGCGCGTCCCTGAGCATGTCTTTCAGTTCATCGATACCGTCATCGGTCAGGGCGGTGACGGTGTCATCCGGGCCGGTATAGACGCTGATGATCGAGCCATAGGTCAGGTTGTCGTCGTTGTAGACGATGGCTTTGAGAAGCTCGGGGTCTTCGCCCAGCATCTTTGCGATGTAGTCGAGGGTGCAGACGTGGGTGACGGTTGCCATCAGGCGGCCTCGTGCAGGGCGGAGGGCAGCGGCGACCAGTTCCAGGGCAACAGATCGTCGAGCCGATTGATCTTGTGATCATGGATGCGGGCCAGGATGTCGGCCAGATAGGCTTGGGGGTCCAGGCCGTTCATCTTGGCGGTTTCAACGATGGTCATGGCGCGGGCCAGCGTTTCGGCTCCGGTATCCGCACCGGCGAAGAGCCAGTTGCGGCGCCCGACACCGATCGGGCGCAGCGCGCGCTCGGCAGGATTGTTGTCGATCGCCACCCGGCCGTCCTCAAGGAACAGGCTGAAAGCGTCCCGGCGGCTCAGCCCGTAACGAAAGGCCTTGGCCAGATCGCCCTTGCCGGGGATCCGCGAGAGCTGCTGCTCTGACCAGGCGAAGAAGACCTCGACCTTCGGAACGCTGTGTTTCCGGCGCGCGGCAAGGCGGATATCGGCGGGATGGCCGGTGATCTCCCGCTCGATGTCATAGAGCGCGCCGATACGGTCGAGTGCCTCGCGGGCGATCGTTGATTTGGTCTTGGTCCATTCATCATGGAAGTCACGCCTCAGGTGAGCCCAACACGCGGCCTCCCGAAGGCGGGGCTTCCCGTCGGGTTCCGGTTCATAGAGCTTGGCATAACCCTTGTAGCCATCGGCCTGGAGAATGCCGCGGGTGTTGGCGAGATGGCCGTGGACGTGCTCTTCCTTCCAGTCGGGCGCGAAGGCATAGACCGCGCCGGGCGGTGAGGCGCCTGCCCAAGGGCGCTGATCGCGGACATAGGCCCAGATCCGGCCCTTCTTCACACCCTTGCCCACCCCCTTGTCGCGGCCCGCGCGATCCAGCACCCGGATCGGTGTGTCATCGGCATGAAGGAGGTCGCTGGCCATCACATCCACCTCGATCCGCTCGATCAGCGGTGCCAGCACCTTCATGGCGCGACCGCACCAGTCGACCAAGGTACTGTCCGGGATGTCGGCGCCCATCCGGGTGAAGATCTCGTGCTGGCGATAAAGCGGAAGGTGGTCGTCAAACTTGGAGACGAGGATGTGGGCGAGCAGGTTCGCACCGGCCATGCTGCCGGGGATCGGCCGGCTGGGGGCCGGCATCTGCACCATGCGTTCACAGCGGCGGCAGGACTTTTTCAGGCGGGCGATCTGGACAACCTTCAATTGTGCCGCGATCAGATCCAGCATCTCGCTGACATCTTCGCCCACCAGGCGCAAATCGCCGCCGCAATCGGGGCAGCAACTGCCGGGGTCGAGCTCCCGCCGCTCGCGCGGCGTGCTGTCCGAGACCCGGGGACGTCGGCGGGATGGGCGCTCGGCAGCTTCATCGGCAGGTGCCGATTCCAGCCCATCATCGTTTTGGCCGTCGTTCACGACGTCAGGCTGGCCTTCGGCCGCTGCGATCATGAGATCCTCGAGCGCCAGCTCCAGCTGTTCGATCTCGCGCTCGATCTTTTCCGAGGACTGGCCGAAGACCTGCTTCTTCAGCCTGGCAATGCGCAGCCGCAGGGACTGGATCAACTGGTCATGGGCGCGCAACGTGGCCGAGATCTTCGCGTTTTCCGCCTGCAACGCCGCGATCAGCGACTTCAGAAGCGCCGGATCATCAGGAAGGGTCTGGGCCGCATTCGACATGCGCCCACCTACCACAAGGCAGGCAAAATTGCCATAAAAACAAGGCGTTTTAGCAGGGTAAATCAGCCCACCCGGGCCGGTGGCGCGCCCCAATCCGGCCTGCGCCAGTCAATGCCTTCCCACAGCATGGCCAGCTGCGCCGAGGTCAGGCGAACCGCACCATCCCCGCGCATCGGCCAGGGAAAGCGCCCCTTCTCCAGCACCTTGTAATACAGGCAGAAGCCCTGCCCATCCCAATGAAGCAATTTCAACCTGTCGCCGCGACGCCCACGGAATGCAAAGACCGCACCGCCGGTCGGCTTCTGGCGCAGAACATCCTGGGCAAGTGCTGCCAGCCCGGCGAGCCCCTTCCTCATATCTGTCACGCCGCAGGCCAGATAGACACGAACGCCGGTTCCCGGCCCGATCATGCCCCTTCCACCGCACGGATCACATGTGTCAGCGTCACGGTATCCAGAGCCGGATCGAAGCGCAGGCAGCGACCATTCGCCAACTGCAACTCGATCTGGGCAGGCCGAGGCGCTCCTGTGCAGATGGCCGCTGTCTGCATCACCAATTCCGTGGGCCGGTCCAATCCAACCGGCAGAAACAGCGTCTCCGGAGACGCCGAAACCACGCCCTTCTTCTTCAGTTGGTGCCGCCAGGCATAGATTTGCTGCCGCGTCACATCGTGCCGCTGTGCAACCTGCGTCACCGTCGCCCCGTCCACGCCGACCGACAAAACGATCTCGAGCTTCTCCTCGTCGCTCCACCGCCGCCGCCGCTCCAGTCCAAGAATATCGCCCCGCATCCCCACACCCGCATAAGACACGTCATTAACGACGTCACTATGCACGTGCCTTAATCCATCAGCCCAAACTCAGGCAGGCGGTAACAATCGGGCCGTTACGATCAAACGAAAGACCATCGAACATCGGCGCTTGCAGCACCGCAAGCTCGCCGCATAACATCAACCCCAAGACGAGGCCCGCTCTCCGCTAATCTAAGCCCCGATCTGAGCCAAATGTTCTGACGACGGACAGTCTTCGTCCAAGCAAGACGGATAGTTCGCGATCCATTCCTGCAGATGCTGGCGTTCCTTGAAGCCCAATTCGGAAAAGCAAAGTGCCTTGAGGGGCTTGATCGAGTTGTCATCTTTATCAACACGAAACATAGGCCTTACCCCTCACCATTTCGCACATAGGTCACATAGAAGCCCTTGATGACCCGGTGCTCCTGCAAACGGTCCCCAAGTGAAAACCCGTCCTTTCTGATGGGTGCCTGGAAAATATCGAGACCGCGATCCAGAACGATTTTCCAGCCGGTGTCGGTAACGATATCGCGCGCATGCGCGGTCCCTGTGCCATCAAAGGCCCATGTGAACGCAACGCCAGAGCCGACGCAGGCGTCCGCGATTGAATCCAGCAATTCACGTTGTTTCGCGACGTTGCCATCATCAGGACCGGTTACGAGATGAACGCTGATCTGGTCCTCGGGCGACTTGCGCCGAATGACCATTTCGACGAATTCCATCATGTTTCGGATCTGGTAGAAGAACCGCACATAGGGGTCCGTCACGATAATCTTGGATGCGCCCGCAATGTATGGGCCAAAGAGGCGATCGTAGCTGATCCCCTTGCGATCCTCAGTGAAGACGTGATGCCCTTCTTCCAGAGCAGGTTTTACGTCTGTCTTGGCCGCAAGAATGGGCTCTGCCGCGGTGCCGGAAGCTGATCCCGCTCCACCAGCGTCCGAAGCGGCATCGCCACCATCAGTCGACGTCTCGGTCTGTTCCTGTTCCTTGGGATCCAGCGCTGGCTTGAGATAGTAGAACTGCGGGTATTCTTCTTCCTCGACCGTTGTTACACGCCGCTTGGTGCCGTCGGATCCGAGGTAGTAAAAATCGACCTCGGGATAGGTGCTGTCGATGCGAGCTAGCTGGTCTTTCACGCGCTTGCGGCTTTCCATGGCAAGCCGAAGTAGTTCTTCGACATCTTCCGCTGTCTCGCCGCCATTTGGGAAGATCAGCTTTAGAAGCCCGGACATGGTCTTGTAGATTGCATCCCGATCTCGCGTCGAAATTTTCTCGCTGATCTTGAAATGCAGGTCTGGCCGATGTGAAAAATCCTCCTGCCGCAGGTGACGCAAGATTTCGGCCAGATAGTCGACAATGAAGCCGTACCCCTTGGTGAACATCTCGCCGCGGATCACGTCGATTTCCCAGCCGGGCAAGTAGGCATGCAGGCGGTCGATGAAGGCCGAGTCATGGAACTGGGGTGGCAGTGCCTCAAAGAGGTCGCTGTTTTTTAGCATGAAAGGCACATTGTGGTCGGTGTTCCCGACGAAGGCGAAACTCGCCTCGGCGCCCATCGGATTTACCCCGCGCGAGAACTGCTTGTTCGCCATGTAGTTTTTCATGATGTCGACAAGTGCCTTGTTGGCCGTCTTCTCACGGCCGGCAAACTCATCAAAGGCCACGACATCCCAATAGCCAACCAATCCGATCCGCCCATTGGAGTTGTTCACGAAGAGCTTAGGAACCGTGATCTCGCCGCCGGAAATCAGCTGACCATGGGGCGAAAACTCGGAATAGACATGCGATTTGCCTGTGCCCTTTGGACCTAGCTCGATGAGGTTGTAGTTCCGCTCGACGAAGGGGACCAGGCGCAGCAACTGCAAAAGTTTTGACCTGCGCCCGAACAGGGACGGATCAAAGCCGATGCTCTGCATCAGAAGATCGATCCATTCTTCGGTGGTGAACTTGTCCCGCGTCTCGCGATAGCCGTCATAGTCCACACGGGCGATCTGGATCGGTTTCAGCGTGTCGATGATCCAGGGGGAAATCCGGCTGTCTTCCGAGAACTCGTACTGCACATCGGCGATGCACCAGATACCCGTTACCAGCAGTTTCGGGTGCGCCTTGACCGTGGCGCTGTCGATGGCGACCCGCTTTATTCCGAGGTTTTCGAAGACCGCCTCATAGGCATCGGTCTTTTCGTTCAGCGCCACGCTGACCTGATCGATGACCTTGTAGCGACCGCGTTCCTTGATCGTCGACTGGACCAGCCCCGCTTCGGAACGATGGACATAGTGCTTGCGCAGGATGTCCTTGACCGTCTCGATGCCTGTCGCAATCGAGGCTTCGTCGTCGGTCGCACAATATTGGCCGAGCAGGTATTCGAGCACATAGGTGGGAACAATGGCGTTCCCCTTCACGGCCTTCACCAGGTCCTTACGGACCACGAAACCGGCAAAATGCTCGTTGATCTTGTCATCAAGGGTCGACATCGGCACCTCAGAAATCGAAATCTGTACTGATCCCGCGTTTCAGCAGCAGCGGCTGCGAAGCGTGATCTTCGAAATGGCTGGTCTTGCCGATGCGCGTTCGCAGCTTCAGGAAGACTGTCTGATTGTTATAGGCGTCTGCCGCCTTGGACAGCAGGAAGCTCCGCGACAGCTCGCGCTCACGGGGATTCTCCGACACGAAATCGAATTCCAGCTCGGCTTCGTCAGAGATGAGCGATCCATCGTCAGCAAAGATCGCAGCATGCACCTGTCGGGGCTGCTGCTTCTCGGTAACTGGCTCCGCCTGATAGAAGGTGACCTGGATCTGACCCGTGGTGATCTGGGCGCGGGCTGGCGGAATGATCTGCACCGACACCTGCCCGACATCCTCCTTGCGCTGCTTGCCCACACGCAGGACTGGCAGGACGATCTCCTGCAGGCTTGCGCCGCCGTGGACAAAGCGGCTGCCTGATCCCTTTACGCGCAGGCGGTTGATCGAGTTCGGGATCAGGATGTCCTGATCACCCTCCAGGCCAAGCTGGGCAGCCGTAAACTTCTTCATGCCACCGCTGCTGCTGAGGCCACGTCCGATCACATAGCGCCGGTTGCTTGTAACGATGTCGCCTTCCGGCTCGCTCAGCGCA
The DNA here is from genome assembly GCF_000371965.1 of Paracoccus sp. N5. Classification (NCBI taxonomy): domain Bacteria; kingdom Pseudomonadati; phylum Pseudomonadota; class Alphaproteobacteria; order Rhodobacterales; family Paracoccaceae; genus Paracoccus; species Paracoccus sp. N5. The sequence continues at coordinate 1,279,386 of NZ_AQUO01000001.1, forward strand.
AAACCGCTCTCTTCCAAAGCCTTGTGTTGCCACAGGAACCCATGATCCGCCGTGATCAGGATGTTCGAGAAATTGGCGGAGGTCAGCTTGCGCACCAGCTTCACCAGATCCTCAATGGCGGTCTCTGCCGCTGCGGGAACATTCTCTTCGGTGGCGAGCTTGTCGCCAATTGCGTCAATCTGATTGTGGTAGAGATACAGGATGTCGTGATCTCGGAAGAGGTCTTTGCCCTCTGACGATCCAAGATTCATGAAATCCTTGGCCGCCAGAACCTTTACCCGGTCTCCAGCACGGCCAGCAGCCAGCGCCTTTTCACGAGCGGCAGCGCCCATGGTGCTTTCACCGTCCAGCAGCACCAGATCATTGTCGTCGCGGATCGCCAGTTGTCGGTGCGGCAACAGCGCCGCCATACCAAGCTGCGTGTAGCTCGGCAAAACCCCGATCATCGGCTTCAGTTCAGCATCGAACCGATTGAGCTTGCGTATCTCGCGCAGTGCCTCTTCGGCCACCTCATAGCGCAGCGCATCCGAGATAATGACAACGACCTTCTGATCCTTGCGCCGGTATTCAGCAGCCTGCCCCCGGTAAAAATCCACCTGACGTGGAAAGCCCGGGACCGCCCAGTCCGTGAGGCGAGCCACCTGATCCTGCCAGGCATCGTTCAACTTGAGCACGAAATTCGTGGTGTAGCGGTTCTCAACCGCCTCATAGAGCGCCGACAGCAGACCGGACTGACCGCTTTTCTGCATGTGATAGATGAACTTGCGATAGAGCTGGTCCAGTCGAAACCAGCTTGCGGAATAGCGCTTCACACCATCGGACAGGCTGGTCATCGTCAGATCAGCCTCGGCCAGCGCCTGCTGAAACTCGGTCGCATAGCCAATGGCCTGATAGACATCGGCGTAACGGCTATACCAATGGCTCTGTCGGCGATCACGCACCCATTTCAACACATCCGTCGCCGGCAGGCTCTGCTGCGCCAGCCCCTCAACAATGGCCACGATGATACGGCGATCGACTTCCTCGAAGTGGTCATGCGGGATCAGGACGCGGAAATCGCGGGAGGCCAGATCATCTTTGATCTTCAGCACATCCTGGTAGTCGCCAGATAGCTTCTCAAACGCCTCACCCCACCGGCGGGAGGTGCTCCAGCGACGGAACATCAGGGCCGCGTCGGTATTCAGCGGCGCAGCCTCCCCCATGGCCCGTGCCCAGGCGCTGGAAAACAGCGTGATGGCGAAATCCTGAAAATCCGGGATATCCGGCGTATAGCCGTAGCGTGCGGAAACCTCTTTCCAGAAGAAGTCTGACAGCCCGACCCGGTCAATAAGCCGGAGTGCATCATCATGGTCTTCAGCAAGTTCGGCTAGCAACGCCTCGATCACAGTATCCAGATCGCCATCCGTTCCCGCGCAAACGGCCAGCATCTTACGCCGGACTTCGTTGGCGCTTTGTGACGGGCGTTCATGCTCGATCTCCCGCAGCGCTTCCAACCGCTTACCGGAACGGTAGAATTCGGCGTGTTCGCGCACGGCGGCTTCGTATTTCGCCGGGATACCCAAATCCGCCACCCAGATCGCAGCCTGATCAGCACGAAAAACGGCACTGGCCAATTGCACATCCAACAGCCAGTTTTCGGTCATCGGGGGCTCGGGGCCATCCTTGTAGAGCAAGAACCGCTCCTTCGGCTCCTGCCGCAGCATGCGATATTTCAGGCCGAATTCGTTGTTGGCGATCTCCACCTTGGTCACGCCGGGCAGGTCTACCGCATCGAACGCCGCGCGCAGATCGCGGGCGGCATCATACCAGAATACAATGCGGTGCCCCTGATCCTCATAGAGCCGCATCAGGCCGGCGGTGATGCGATCAGTCATCGGCAACCTCCAGTCCCTTGATCGGCTTCAGCGCGCCAGCGAACAGCGGATAGTTACGCTTGACCCCGTCATCGAGATCGATGGCGATCTTTTTCTGTGCCATGGGGTAGACGACATCACGTTCCCATTCGGTCAGCTCGGCGATCTGCTTGATGACCGTGCCAATGTCCTTCTGCGCCTTGGTGCGGGCGCTTTGCGTGGCGTTCGGATCATCAGCTAGCTTTTCCAGTCGGGCACGTTCGACTTCCAGCTTGTGGATGAACTCGCGCAGATACTGGTTCAGCACGACCGAGACCGTGTCGGGCCGGTAGCGGTGCATATAGATCAGCGCATTGAAGCTGCCCTTGGGGCTGGAGAACATCCAATAGATTGGGCGCTTTTTATAGCGGCGCACATGATAGTCGAAGAAATCCTTTGTGAACCAGCGGCGCAAATCCTTGCCGAGTGCCGCCTCAACGAAGGCGAGGTTTTCGCGAAACTTCGCCTCGCCAAAGGTAACGCGCAGGAAATCGCGGGCTCGCGTGACGATGTCATCGGCGAACCAGTCGGCATCCAGCACCGGTATGACATTGTCGCGGTCCGGCGCGAACGTCGGTTCCGGCACGCGGGCCAGATACTCCTCGATCCCCTCGCCCTGATTGGCGAGGATCAGACCAGGCGCGTCGAGACTGTAGCGCCCGAACATACAGCCCACGGCATAGTGAAGGAATTCGGCCACCGTATCCTCGCGCAGCCGTGCCTCGCGGTCCTCCTCCGTGCCTTTCACGCCATAGCGATAGGCCGGGTTGCAAGTGAGGGTGATTTCCTCAATCGGCACCTCGGGGGTGAGCTCGTCCTGCAAGCCATAGGCCTCGATGAAGATGCGGTTGTTCTCTTCCTCCAGCCGCTGCATTTCATCCGTCATGCCCTGCCAATAGGCACGGAGGTTGACGTAGGTGGCTGCCAGCGTCTCGGCGTGGTGGTCAGGCGAAAGCAGCGGAAGGGTAGTGAAATCCCAAGAAGTTTCGTAGGAGTTCCAGTCGGCTTGAGCGGTGTCTATACACTTCTGGGCGACGGTGCCTGTCCCTGTAGGCAACGATACTGGAATATCCGCGAGGTTACCGGGGTTCACATTCAGCGTTGGGTTCAGCGCTCCTAAAGTTGAGTAAACAACTGGCGAGTTGAGTAATGCAGCGAACTGTGCCTGCATGGAGACATCGTTTATTGGGCAAAGGCCGGATGCATCGTCAAAAAGAAATCCATGCCCTGTGGATCTAAAGCTGACCAATCCAGTAGTGATCTTCGTCCATGAAAGAGCTGGTTTAAAGATATACTCAAGGTTGTGGTTCGTTGACCCAACTTTGTAACCATTGCCCTTCATGTTTAGGAGTTCAGCGCCGTCATTCCCCCAGTTTACCACGCACTCGACGTTGCCATACCACCTTCTGAAGGACCCTCCCTTCAAGTATGGGAACCACTTCGCTCCCGACGCCTTAGCGGCGTCACGACTTTCTAGCCCGCTCGCAAACCTTGCAACTTCTACCTCATACCACTGCCTTATGAAGCGAGGGTTGTCGGCAGTTACCATACCTTTTCGGGGGCTCGCGAAGTCCTTAAGCGGTTTCGAATTAGCGAACGTTTCTCGAAGCTCGTGGCTTGCCCAATAAGATAGCGGCGCTCCGGGAAGCTTTGAGAAGTCATCAATATCCGCCACGTAGAAATAAGGAGGGCAGCGTTTTGCTTTTCCTATCGCGAATATCTTTGCCTTTTCTGTCTCTGTGGCCCCCTCAACCAGCCTTAGAAACTCGGATTTCTTATTATCGTCCTTCCCATTCGCGAAGACGAAAGCAGTTGTGGAGACGACGTCTCCGCCAATGGTATCAAATGCATTCTCTCCGAGATGAGCCATCGAAAGCAGCGTCTTTCGTGCAAGCAATTTTCTACGCAGCTTGGAGAAAGAGGACAGGAACATCCACGCTTGCATGTTTATCATGGCCAGCAGACCATTCTGACGCGTCGCTCTCAGTCCTCGCTCCATGAAGAGTGCGAAAAGGTTGGCTGAACTGTCCGGGTATTTCTCGAGAGCCCAGCCCTTCAAGACGGGATTCGCGCTGCTGATGTCCATATAGGGCGGGTTGGCCACCACCACATGATATTTCGGCGACAGTGCTTCGGCCAGGCGCAGCACGGCGACAATACGCGCCTGCACCTCCTTCAGCAGAAGATCAGCACCCAAATCGCGCGCCTCCACTACCCGCCGCGTCTCGGCCGGATCTCGCAGCTTCGGCACGATCAACGAGCCGAAGTTCTTGGCCTGCTCAAACTGCCCCAGCGTCTCGCGCAGTTCATCGGTGAATAGGTCCTTGCCCAACACCGCGACCACATCTTGCATCTCGGCAGGCGTGAAACGGACATCTTGCAGCACGACGATATTAGGCTTGGCCTCCATACGCAGGAACCGTCGCCGCCCCAATTTCGCCGCTGCTTTCATCGACAGCGCGAAGGCTGCCAACGCTCCGGCGCGGTCGTCGATCTCAATGCCCGTCAAGTTATGCTGCAGGATCAGGCTGGGGATATTGGTCGCGTCATGGCCTTCCTCGGCGTAGATTTCATAGAGCAGGTCAAAGGCATAGGTCAGCATATGGCCCGAACCACAGGCCGGATCGCAGATTTTGATCTCTTCCGGCCGAGCAATCTTCAGGAAGTTCGTCTCCGGCTCTTCCGGCGCGATGTAATAATCCATCTTCGCCGCCAGCTTCGACTGGGGCCGATTGAGCAGCCACAGCCGCCCCAGCGAGTTTTCCACCAGATAGCGGACGATCCAGTGCGGGGTGAACAGCTGTGTCGCGGCGGGGATATTTTCTGCCGTGATCTTCTGGTTCTTCTTCAGGCCCGCAAAGACCTGATCCTTCTTCTCGCTGATATAGAACTGGTAAAGCCAGCCGATGATCTCGACATCCTGGCAGGCATCTTCCGTCATCACCTTGCGCAGGCGGGCAAGGATGCTGTCTGGCGACAGAAGATCGTCGGGCATCAGCAGTTCGGTATAATCTTCGGCCCGATCGAGCATGTCGGCGCGCTCGAACATATAAGGCATTACGCCGTGCCATTCGTTGCAGGCATGGATCAGCAGCAACCGATAGGCCTCTGCCTGCGCGTCATGGGCAGGGCGAGTGCCGTTCAGGTATTCCGCAATCTCGGGCCGAGCGCGATCCGGCAGGTTGCCAGCCATCGCCTCCGCCAGAATCTCAGGCCGGGTGGCACCGTCAGCGGGTGATACGACACGCGGGTTGGTCAGACCCGTCACATCCATGAAGCGCAACGCGGTGAAGCGGTTGAACCATGTATAGGCGGCCTGTTCGATCACTTGGGCGCGGTTGCTGTTGGTCGCAGCCTCCAGCTTCGCAATCGCCTTGGGATGCTCGCGGCGGGCCGCTGCGCCCTCGGCCAGGACCATGTCCAGCCGAGCGGTGACCTGATCGATCAGCAGATTGCGCGCGCTTTGCGCAAATTTTTTCAGGGCGTTGGTATCCATCAGACAATCACTTTCTTGCCCGCGCCGATCTCGGCCAGCAGGGTCTTTTTCATCTCATCAATGTAGCGGGTCACATCGTCCTCATCTTCGAGATAGGTTTTCGCGAAGGAGACGGTAATCGAGTGGGCCCTGATATATTGCGGCTTTGTCGGTGCTGGCGGAACATATGGCTTGGCCTGAGCTGCGGCCACGCCACCTGCGGGTTGGGGCTGCGGCGCGGGCGCCGGTGCAGGCGTTAGTTCGGCGATCCGCGTCAACGTGTCAGCCAAAAGGTTAGATCGCACCTCTGTCGCCCGATGGCGCAAGGCTGGGATCAGGGTTTGCGAGGCGACGTTGGATTTCTGCGCGGCAAGCTCATCGCGGATACGCGTCTGCTGCTCTGGCGGGAGCGCACGGAATTCCGAGGTCTGGGCCGCTTTTACGGCCACCTCTTCGATCGCCGCGATAACGGCGTTACGCTCTGTCAGAACCGTCTGTTCAATACGCTCCTTCAGAGCGTAGAAATCTGCCTTCAGTTCCTGAATTGCCGTCCCCTTGAAGCACTGCGGATCGGCCAGCGCCTGTCGCAACGCATCAGCGGCAGAATTATCAACAAATGTGACGTTCTGATCCTGCGCCATCAGAAAAGCGCGCACCTCATCATAGATGCCCTTCTGCGGTCCGGACATGAAACTGCGAATTTTGTCGAGGATCTCCTCCTTGGCATCCAGCAGCTGATCTTCCTGCCCGACGGGGCCAGTAATGAACCATGTCGCCGATTGGTCGCGCATGCTGTCGAGCAGGGTCCGCAGCGGATCGAGGGCAGCGATGAAGGGATAGCCCGTCGCCTGCCGGCCAAGAGTTTCCAGTTCGCTGATCAGCTTGCGCAACTGCACCTGCCACTCCGCCCCCAAGCTACGGGCGTCATTGCCCGAGGCGGGCAGATCAAACAGCGCCTGAAACAGTTCGCGAGATTTGCGGATCTGGGGAGCGGTGAACTCGATCTGCGGCGAGAGCAGGATATTGCCAAGGGCATGGCTGTTGCGCAGCTGCTGCACCAGCGCATCCCCTTCCAGCAGAGTGCTGTCAGCCCGCGCCTCAAGTTTGCCGCGGGCAACAAGGCTTGCGGTCAGGCACAGCACCGCGATGGAAGGCCAGCCATAGGGTTTTGCGCCGAACTTCTCGACCAGAGCCTTGACTGAGACCCGGGTTCCAAGACGCATCTGGGCCTGAGCGTGATTCAGCACGTCCTGCTCGGCTTCGGTCAGACCGCTGCCTTCACCGCCGAAAAGCCCACCATCGACACGGCCGGCGCGTCCAAGATCGGCTTCGGTGTAAGTAGCGCCGCGCAGGACAGGCAGGCTGGTATAGACCTTGTCCACCAAGACCTGGAAACCTTTGACCAGCCGTTCCTGCGGATCTTCGCCACCGATTTCCAACTCGGCCCCCCGCACGAAAAGACGTGCATCCGCGATCAGAGTGCGCAGACGCTGCACCAGCTCTTTTTCACGGCGTGTATTCTGATCACGCTTCTCCGCGATGATACGATCACGTCCGGGCTGGGCGTCGCCGCTGGTGACCTGACGCGCAAACTTTACGGTCTGGAGCCACAGTACGAGATCGCGTGTAAAACGCACATCGCGCCCGAGCAGGACAACCATCTCATCGCTTGCCATGCTGTTCGAACGAACCACATCCGGTGCGTCGGAATCGTCGCTGAACGGCGAGATGATATTGACGGAAAGTTCATGTTCCCGGTTCAGGCTGTGGCCGTCAAGCTTGCGGGTGAAAGCGTAATCGACGCCCGTGCCGGCATGCTTGATCTTGCCGTGACGGAGGATCGCGCCGAACGCCAGTTCATCTAGCTGCCGTTCTATCTCGGCGGGATCGACGGCGATTGCCTTGATCTCGGCCTCGACGTCCTTTTCCTCATTGGTGAGGAATTCATAGACCTCGCCGTTGCGCTGGATCAGCGTCTGGCGCTCCAGAAGAGACAAAGCCTCTTCGATATTGCGACGCTGCTCCGTCTGGTCCGCCTCGAACCGGGACTGCAGGAGGATCGATATGTTGCGGGCAGTCGGTTTGAATTCCTTGACGTATTTGACAAGGAACAACACCTTCAGCACCCGCACGGCAAAATCATCGCCAAGGTTCTTTTCAGCCAGTTGGATTGACTGCTGAACCGATGATTTCAGGGCGGTGCGAATCCCCTCAAACATCAGGTCAAAGGTCGCCAGCCCCCCAACCGGCGTGTCGGCCAGCTTTTTGGCCACCTCCTGAAACACCCCCAGCATAGAGCGTTCGCCGACCGAACTGTGCTTGCCCTCAAAGGCGTTATGCTGCGAGAGGCCCATGATCGCGCGCTGGAACAGGTCATACTGGTAGTTCGGGAACGGATAGCTCGCGACGAACTGGTCTTTTCCTGAGAAGTTCTTGAACTTGAAAGAGTTATCGCCAAAATCGAACAAAGTGCGCAGGTTGTTTTCCTCCGCATCGTAAAGATTGCCAAGGGTAATTTTGCCCGCCTCGGTCTTGGCCAGAAGGCGGCGCTGAATAACTTCGGCCACATCCTGAGAATTTAGCGGCATCCGGTTGGCGAAGCGTGCCTGGATCTTTGAGAAGTCGTTCTCCTGCTGCGCCGTCAGATCCCCGATTACCGAACCCATGTCCTGCTGGGCGGTGACAACAATCCAGGCCTGCCCCTTGCATTTCGTGTTCAGGCTTTCGGCAATGGTCTGCAGGTTCGTCATCAGTTTGACGTTGTCGGCGATATACTGCCCCACCTCATCGACGAAGAAGTTCAGCCGGAACTTCGGCCCCTGCGCATCGATCCACGACTTCACCATATTGGCGAAATCCTCGATCGAAACCTTCGTATCCTTACGATACTGGCCAAGAATATCCTTGACCTCATCGCCCGTGACGTCGGCAAAGGCGGCGGCAATGTGCTTGCCTTCCATCAGAGCCTGTTCGCGCCCGCGCTCCCAAGGCTTTCCGGAAGACTGCGCAAAGGCCGCCTTGAAGGCATCGAGCTTGCCTCGACTGTCCAGATCACGCTCGAACTGCGCGATATGCGGGAGCTTGCCATAGTAGCCGCACATCTCGTCAAAGACCTTCTGGAAGACCGCGAGGAGCGCATCGACATCCGCCTTCGAGATCACATCCGCCTTCTGGTCGATATTGAACAAGACCGACCTAGACGGAATCGAGACTGCCTTGCGCAAGGCTCCCGCCAACATCGGGTCCCCTGCGAGCTTGCGTTCGAAGATTTCGACGGGACGCTGCCCTTCGACCTCGTCATTCTCCAGCAGAAGGGCGAGCATCTTCAGCAGGTGAGACTTACCTGACCCGAAGAAGCCAGAAATCCACACGCCGTTCGCGGTATCATAATTGTTGTAGGCGTCGAGGAATTGCTCCAGCCGAGCGCCGATCTCATTGGTGATGACATATTCATCGAGCTCGGTCAGGAGGCTGGCCTTGTCGTCAGCCTTGATCACCCCATCGATCGAACGGTCGACCGGCTTGGCAAAGATATCACGTAGAAGAGTAGCCATCGGTCAGACCTCGTAATTCATGATATTGAACGCGCGGTAGTATTTGTCGTCATGCAGCAAGCCGAACAGTTCCAGCGATGCTCCTGTCGCCAACGCGTGCGTGTATTTCCCCGGAAAGAACATGACCGTCGGGCGGTCTTTCGCGGTGCTTTGCAGGTTGTTGAGTACGTTGTGCGACCGCAGGTAGGGGTAAACTTCGCCTACGCCTGACAGGAAGATCACGTCGTGCGGGACTTCTTCAATGCGCCGCCCAATCTCTGGAATGAGGTGCGCCTGCGGGTCCAGAACGCCCTGTAACAGCTCCTTGAGCTCCGCCTTTTCCGTTTCGGCTTCAACCTCAAGGATCTGCTCGAAGATTCCCCGGTCTTCGAGGATCCTGAGCGAAAGGTCATAGAGATCGATATCGAGGACGCGCACACCAGCGTGGCCCAGCCGGGCGATCAGATCCTCGCGATCCTCGCCCAGGCTCAGTCCGTCTTCGGCATCAAAGGCGCAGATGAAAAAGGGAACCTCGTTTCCCAACCCTTGCTTTTGCAGGAACCGTTTACTGGAAATCACTTTGAACAGGCGCTCGGCGCGGAAGCGCCGATCAGCTTTGGTTCTCACAATCACCCCCCATTTCCGGGAAAGACCTGCAGATCCGCCGGATTACGTTCCACAATCAGCCGCTTCATGCGCCCCGACAACCAAACCGGCTGAATTCTACCCTCAATGCTGAGCAGTCCCGCCTCACGCAAAATCCGAAACAAGACCTGACGCAATTTCGCGCAAGTTGATGGCGAAAGCTCCGCAAGGGTAGGATCAGTTTCGGCTTTCTCCGCGAGAAAACGGTCAAAGACCTCATGGCCCAGATCAAGGCGCCATGATTGGTATCTTTCACTGATTACCTCGACAGCAAATTCGTGCACGAACCGATAGGTCCGACAGATGGCTAGCCAGATTATCGCTTGCTGCTCGGCGCGGTCAGCTTCCTCCAACAGGTAATGGCGCTCTGCATCGGAAAGGTGACCTATCCGGTCATACACTTCACGAAGGGCGCGAGTTTGTGAGGCGAGTTTAGGCAAAGAAGACGCGCCCTGGGCAAGCAGACGCTCACGGGCACAAGCCCAAGTTTCGCCAGTTCGATATTCTTGGGAAATCGCAAGGCTTTCATTGAGCATCAGACCGCCCACACTGAAGGACATGCGGTATTTCGATACGGTAGCCATCATCGGGATGCCGTCGCGCTGGCTAGGTCAGCCTCATCGAACTCATGCTGCGCACGGCCAAGGGCCGCTGCAATTTCGTGTTCGTTAGCTGCAACGATGTGCTGGGTCCGGGAATCACGGGTCCGCGCTCCTTCAAGAAGTCCCAGTCGCTTCAGCACATAAAACAGCATCGCGTAGCGAACAGTTAGCACAGCCCGCCCGTCAGTCATGTTGTAGTCCGTCGCGACCACTGCCTGCTGGCCGGCCGACAACTCGGGATGTGGCACAATGATGATGTCGAAGGTTTCTTGCCACAGCCTGTCCTGGGCAGCCCGAGCGCCCGGCTCACCAAATTCACCGTGACCAAGGACGCGTGACAGCAGGAAATCCTTGAACCTTTCCGCTTCATGACACCAAGCGCGAACGTGCCAACGCAGGCCATCAAAGCCAAAAGCGTGGGGGGTAATGCGCCGCCAAGCAGGATCAGGGCGATCACGGCTCATGGATTGATAGTGAAGGACGAGCGATCGCTCTTCACGCACTGCCGTCAGAACTGAACGCAGAACTTCGGTATCGATCTTACGGCGCAAAGTAAGCGCGATATCCATGTCAGGCGGGATGGAAAGCCAGTTTGAGCCTGACTCTACGAAACCTTCTGCCATCGAGCGCAGCCGCATAAGATAGGCATCCGGATCTGGATCAAGGAACACTGGCCGAAAATTCGGCCCTGCCACGTAGCGACGAGCGCTTTTGTCGTAGACCGCGTTCAGCGGCGCCCGCTCCTGATAATGGGTCAAATCCTTTGACGCCTGCGGAACCGAAACGCCAAACGTATCGATCAGGTCAGAGCGATTAACGCCCCCCTCCCAGAACAGACGAAATTCGATGAACTCCAGTCGCCTCTCGACACCCCATTTCAACATTGTTCGTCCCGCCGCTCTCACGAGGATATAAAATATATGGACACCCCTACAATACCCGCATACTTTCTATTCCTTCATGCATCCCCTTGTCAAGTCTGGGGGAGACCTGATGCGAGTTATTCACACAGCAGACCGGCACATCGGCCAGACCCTGAGTGGCTGCTCGCGCGATTATGAGCATCAGGTCTTCTGTGATTGCTACAGAGGGCGTAGATTGTTACCCCCTAGGCGTCCAACGCTACGTCCTGGCGATCCGATCGGGGCACGAACTGCTCGTATTCCCGATAACATGGCGAAACGCCCTTCGCCCCATATTATCGATCTTTGTAAAACGCCTCTGTTCGCCCCGTGAGGCCCGCCAAGCGGGGGAAAAGACTGACAGGGCATGACCGGAGATCCTGCCGCCTGAGAGGCTGAGAGCAAACAAACTACTTTTATTCCGACACCGAATGATGCCGGGCAGCCTGTCTGTGGCGGCTCGGAAACCGCTACGATAAACGGCTGCCCCCCAGCCAGAGCGCCGCTCCTGCCAGGCTATCCACCCTCAATCCTCTGCCGGTCGAGGCGATAGACCCGTGCCCTGTCCGGATCGACATGCCGGGGCAGGCGATACTGATACGACCTCTGCTCACCACCCGGAACCAGCAGACCCGCATCGCCCAGCAGCTTCACCGCCAGGCCTGCCGGCATGCCGGAGGCGATGTCCATCCGGAACGCATCGATGCCGAGATAGATCCAGCGCTCATCACACCAGCCGATGGCATCCGGATCCGGCTCGGCTCCCGGCGGGCACAAGCGGTGGCGGTTGCGGCGCAAGTATCCGGCCAGACGTTCCGCCATGGCCTCGGCAGTCGACGGCGGACGCGCCGCATGGGCCCTGTGCCAGATCACCGCGATCTCGACGAGGGCGTCGGTCGCCATGCCCTTCCGCCAGGGCAGGACGCCGAGCCGGCTGCCGATTTCGCCAGCCGCAGCGATCAGGGCCAGACGGTTCAGAACCCGCAGCACCGGCCCCTCTTTGGCATTCCCAGGCAGCCCGATCGCCACCAGCATCTTGCTGCGCAGGCGCGAGATCATCGGGCGCAGGGTCTCCTTCATCAGGTCATGTTGTGCGATGATCCTGTCCACGAATGCCGGCAGGACATGCCCATAATGTTCCCTGGCAGCATTCTGGAGCGTCTCGGCGAAGGCGTGGCCCGAGCCATGTCCATGCAACGTCTTGAAGAGGCCGAACGGCCACGACGGTGCAGGAACATCAATCAGCCGGACGCCGATCCCTTCGGGCATCTGGATCCCGGCAGCAGCCAGGATCCGCTCAATCGGTTTCTCCGAGGTCGAGAGCAGGACGGTTTCCCAGCGCGCCGTCGCTTCCATGATCAGTTTGTGGTTGCCGCGCCCCCGGCCCGTACCATTGCCGATCATGTAGATGGCCTCGATGATCGCGGGCGAAGGTCGGGCCGGGAATTCATCCAGCATCAGGACGCCGTCATGGGCCAGGCGGCATGCGAGTTCCAGCGCCGTATTAGTGGCGTTCCAGCGGTCAAGTTTGGGCGGACCGATGCAGCTCTGCGCAGTGATCAGGGCGGTGGTCTTTCCCGAACTGGTCGAGGCGTGGAAATTCAGTCCAAGCGTCTCGATCCCCGCATGTTTCAACAGCGGACCCGCCAGCACTGCAGAAATGGCGCAGATCAACGCCGGATTGCCGACGGCCAGACGACCGACGGTGTCTTTCCAGCCGTCCAGCGAACCCGAGGACGGTACGGCGCTGCGGGCATGGATCAACTCGACGGTCTCACCACGCAGCGGTTCCGCCGAGAGCAGCTTGCCGTCCGGCAGCAGATAGGCGGGTTCCGCATCCGTCCCCGCCATCCAGCCGGGACGCGTGACCGACAGGATCCGGGCCTCCACCGGCCAGCGGCGGATCAGGTCGATGATGTCATTGCGGTTGCCCTCGATCGCCAGGCCCGCCGAGATCAGCTGCGCACAGACGATGCGCGGCTTGCCGAGGATATCGGCCTCGGGGATGGTTTCCCGACGCAAATTTCCATCGCGATCGAGAAAGCAAACCCGGCGGCTCCAGTTCCTGCCGCTGTCATCGCGGGTCAAGGCTTCGACGCGCAGAGGTCCGCACATCGGCACCCATTCATCGTCGATACCGCCATAGCCCAGCATCTGTTCACGCGGAAGATGGGTCCAGAACGGGGGCAATTCCTGACGCATGGCGACCAGGAAGGCGGCGATTTCCGGATCGTGATGAAGAGCGCGCAACCGGGCCTCGGACGTCTCCTCAGCGGCATCATCCGGCAGAATGGTCTGTCCGGCATCGGTGGGGGCGGGCGGGGTTTCGGGAAGCGCGCTGTGCTGCTGTGCGTCGATAGGGTTATTGTCCGGCATCGTTTTTTCCATGCAAGGCGCGGGGTTGCGCCATCCCCATCATGATGTGCCGGGTCGGCATGCAAGTCAGCGGCAGGGATGCGCGATATTGTGGACAATGGCACCAGATGCCCGAATTTTGGGGATAACCCGGATGGGAACGGACAATGATCCGATGGAGAAGGAAGCGGCAGACCCCACACATGCGGAAAATCCGGATAAATCGCCCATGCCCATCTGCCGGTCCGTTGGATTTGTTGGACCATTGGACCGGACCGAGCACTACAAGGCTGCGCAGGTTGAAGCCCGCGGTGCGGCGGCTGTCCAACAGTCCAACCGGTCCGGCGGACCAAAACAAAGAGAGGCCTTGAACCGGTGTCAGGCGGGAGTCCCCCGCAGCACCGCCTTGCCTGCCCTACGCAAGATTATGGAAGCCCTGTTGCCATTCAGGCCACCATCATTGCCAGGAACTCGCCAAGGCATTGTGCGTGATCCGCGCCGATTTGGTCAGGCCGCCGCAAGCTGATCCTACGATCCGCTGTCAGGTCGCACCGGGGGTTCAACGCATTCCCTCTTGACGAGTTTGGGCCACAATTCCTGATCTTGGCAATCTCGGCATCGCAGAACGGATGTCTCATCCTTTTCCCAGTTCAGGTGACACCGCCCGAATGAAGGATAACCTGAACCCATTCCGATGATCTGGGACACTCTGAAGACACCCGTCAGGGAACCCGTTTGACCCGGGACGCACTGGCGCCATCTGATCGCCTGCCCGGATTGACGAACCTATTGTGGGTTGCCCGCTGATCTCAGGCTTCAACAATCCAACCGCGACGTCCGCACCCTTCAATCTCCCGGGCCTGTCATCTCCAGCCACTGGGCCAGTGCGCGTCGGATCATCTCGGGCCGCGTTGGCAGATCCCTCTCATCACGACGTCGATTGTCTATCGCTTCTATCAGTTCGCGAGGAAGCCGAAGATTGACCGCCTCCGAATCCACAGGAGGGCGTCCGCGTTTTTTTTCCATTTTCCCGAATCTATGCTTGATTTACGGTTTAATGGTGTCATATAATGCAGGCACAGGCAAGGGCTCCTACCCCCTTGCCCGGCCCTAACCACAACTGATCCTCAGGAGATCACTCATGGCTATTCACACGTCTATCATTTCGCCGCGCCATTCGGAAGCGGTGCCGTCGTTCCGCCCGACGCCTGTCACCATCCAGTTTGGCGCTGTGATGCGCGATCTTTCGGCCTACATCGAGGCTGAGCGCGATCTCGAGCATTGCGACAGCTGGGACCCGGCCTGCGACGCGTGGATCCGCGACGCCGAACGGGCCCGGGCGCATGTGCTGGACGCGATCACCGCCCTGCGCGGAACACCGGTCTGTCGCTGCGAGGATCAGCCATTGAAGCACCTCGGTCAAATGGCACAGATGTTGATCGAGAGCGACAGCCCGGAACAGGTCCGGGACATTCTCGCCCTGCCCGACCGCTTTCCCGATGCCTTCCGCTGCGCCAGTGACAGCCCTGTTGCACGGCGCGTCAACATGATGGTCGCGGGTTTCCAGCAGCATCTGCATGCCCTCGCGACCCTTGAGAATGTCGCGGATATGGTCGAAGCAGACTGTTTTGTGGTCGAGCCGGACACGCCCGCGACCATGCTGGCCCCCACAGCGTAAGCGCCCCGCATATCTGACGGCATCAGCCTGGTGACCATCGGGCAAGCCAGCCGCACCCACACCATTCCTTTTGCCAGCGGTATCCGGTCGCACACCCCGCGTGCGCCAGCTCTGCCCTTTGGCTTCCTATCATCCTGCTTTTTTCGGGAGGACTTCCTATGTCCACGACCATCCTGTCTTCGCACGACACTCAAGACCTGCTTTCGGTCTCCGACCTTCCGCTCACCATCCATCCCGGCCCAATCCATGCCCATTGGGCTGAGGCCGCCCGCGCCAAGGGCTTCGATCTGATCGCCCGCGTCCGCGACCGCCTGCATGTCGCCCTGCGCTGCCAGAGCTGCGGCGGCATCCATGTGAACCGGCACTATGTGGTGATGAATGCGCAGCCGCTGTGCCCGCACTGCATGGAGACCCGTTGGCGCGAGACGGCCCTCGTCGCTGGCCTGACCTGGCTCGGTCGGGATAGCACGCATCGCCATTACGGCCGCTACGGCCTGCCGTGTGGTCATGAATCACGACGGCAGTTCACCTTCGTTGAGCGTGTCGCGTCCGGTGTGGTTTCGGCACGCTGCGAGACTTGCCTGATCCATCGCGAGGAAGAGGAGGCACTGCGGTTCGGCTGGACGCGCCTCGGGCGCGATCCCAAAGGCAACGCGTCCTACCGGCTCTATCGCCACCATTGCGGGCACGAACAACGCGTAGCAGTGGCGAACATGCGCTGGGGCCAGTGCGACTGCGCCGGTTGCGGCCAAAGCTGGACCGCCAAACCCTCGTTCATCTACCTGCTCGACATCCGTCATCCACGGACTGAGAGACACTATCTCAAACTTGGATACTCGTCGCATCCGGTAAAGCGTCACAAACATCAACTTGGGCTGCCCAAAAATGCTCACGTCGAGGTTCTCCGGGTCGTAGCCATGCCGACCGGCCATGCGGCCTGTGCCCGCGAGAAGGCCGCGCATGCGGAACTTCGTCGTCTCCATCCGGAAGCCCTCGTCCTTCACCCGGAATTCAGTGATCTCATGAACGTGGTTTCCGAGATCTACAGGCCTGAGTCGCTTGCCATCCTCCACGAGACCCTTGATCGGATCGAGGTGGAGATCGCAGATGCAGACCGCACCCGGAACCCTGATGCCATCTCCACGCCGCGCCACACCACGGCCCGCCACAATCCGGACAGCGCGCATGATGACCCGGAATCGCCAGCCCCCGCCGCATCGGCCATCCGGACTCCGGCATCCCAACCGCACCGCAAACCCCATCCCACGGCAGCCCCACGTGATCGCCATCCGATCCTGCTTCGCCATTGGGGCCTGACCGGATAACGCGTTCCGGGCGAGGCGTTCCGGATCACACCAGGAGACCATTTCTCTGATCCGGATGCCTCCAGCGGCAAGGGGGCTGCTGCCCGCCTCCTTGCTCTCAGGAAGCCATGCCGCACCGAAGCAATGCTAAGGCTTTCTGCTGCCCGCATCCCGGAGTCCGGATCCAAACAGGTCAGGCTATCCTGAAGCCGGAAGGCTTCCGGATCTCCGCGCGCCCTCGGCCCGACACCACCACCGCATCTCGCCCCCTGCGGGACCGCGCCCCTCTGCAACCGACCCTGTCGCCATCCGGAATGCCGGACGGCCCACCCTCTTCATACCTGGAACCCTGCCATGACCCAGACAATCGCAACCAGCCCCAGCAATCCCAATCCCGAATCCGGAACTCATAATCACCCATCCTGGGCTTCCCTGGCCCGTCACGCCATCCGTCGCCTGCAGGCTGATCTCGCACAAAAGCTTACCCCCGCGTGGGATCCGGCGCTCGATCCGGAAGACATGGACCTGCCCGAACTCCTGGAGGCCGCCATGTCGCCTCAGGGGTCCACCGCGATCGATACCCTGAACTCCAGCCCGGCCGCGCAGAACGTCTCCCCGGAAGAACACGACGCCATTGCGGAGGCTGGCGGCGATCCTGCCGCGACTGCAAGCGATGGCACATCGCAGCCGCGCATCCGCCTGCCGGCGGGCAAGCTGCTGCCTTTGCTGCGCCTCGCCGCAAGCATCGGCGGCATCCCGGATCGCGATGCCATGCTGGTGCCCGGCGCCATCACTGTGATCGAGGATATTCCGAACGATCTGGTCGATACGATCAGGAAGCTGCTGCCGCACGTCCTGCCGGACAGCTGGTCACTCGCGACATCCATGGGCCGGCTGCCGCGTGAGAAGCCTTATCTGATGGTGCTCGGCCCGGAGCTTATGAACGGCAAGGTCTCAGAACGTGCCGAGCGTGCTTTTGCCGAGGACCTCGCTTGGGCGGTCGACATGCGGGTCCCGATCCTGGTTCTGCTGCCCGAGATGGCAAAGGCGCCGACGGTGCTGCATCATCCCCCGGTAAAACGCCACAAACTCGTCCCGTTGTCAGCGGAGATCCTGATCACCGCGTTGCGCGCCACCCATAGCGCCACTGGCCGCATCGACGAGGCGGCGGTCCGCGCCGCCCTGCCGGACGATATCTTGCTCTCGGACCTTGACTCTCTGACCCTTGGTCTGGCCATGCGTGCACCAACCGCAAAGGCCGTAGCGGAACAGATCGCGGCGCTGGCAGGGAAACCCCGGCCTGCCGCCAATGACAGCCCCCGGCTCGAGGACATCCACGGCGACAGCCCTGCGCTCCGGGCCGCACGCCAGATCGTGCGCGACCTGCGCGCATGGAAGACCGGTGAGGTCGGCTGGCAGGATCTGACTCGCACGTTGCTGCTCTACGGCCCACCGGGAACCGGCAAGAGCTGGATCGCCCGGGCCATGGGCAACTCGACAGGCTTTTCGGTGGTGACGGGGACCTTCGGCGAATGGCAGGCGGCGGGGCATCTTGGCGACATGCTGCGCGAGATGCGCAGGACTTTCCGCGAGGCGCGCGCGAAGGCCCCGACCGTGCTGATCATCGACGAGATCGACGCTGTCGGTTCCCGCGAAGATCGCGAACAGCACAACCGGTCCTACCGCACCCAGGTCATCAATGCCTTTCTGGCCGAGATGGACGGCATTTCGCGGGAAGAGGGCGTCATCGTCGTCGGCACCTGCAACCACCCGGAGCTGATCGATCCGGCGGTTCTCAGGGCCGGACGTTTTGACATGAAGGTCGCCTTGCCGCTGCCGGATGCCAAGGGCCTCTTCGGTATCTTCCGCCACTGCCTGCCGGGCTGGCGCGAGGCCGATCTGCGCGATCTCGCCGCGCGGGCCGTCGGCAGTTCCGCAGCAGAGATCGACGCCGCCATCCGGCAGACGCGGGCGATGGCACGGGCGCAGAAGCGCGACATGACCCTCGACGATCTGCGCCAGGTCTTCATCATCGACCACGACCCTGACATCGACCGTCGGGTGGCGCTGCACGAATGCGGCCACGCCATTACTTGCGCCGCCCTGAACCTCGGCCCGGTCCGCCGCGTTTTTCTGGGCCGCGATGGCAGCGGCGGCACCGTGTTTGCCGCCAGAGAGAAGCCCGGACTGCTCAGCGACCTGCAAGACCGGCTGACCCAGATTCTCGCTGGACGCGCGGCAGAACGCCTGATCCTCGGGGAAATCTCGGCCGGTGCAGGCGGCAGTGCGGACTCAGACCTGGCACAGGCAACGGTGATCGCCACGTCGATCCAGACGCGCTACGGGCTTGGCGCCCAGGGCCCGGTCTGGACCGCCGATCCCGAGACCTTGCTCGCGCTGGACCCTGACGTGCTGTTTCGTGTCCGCCGCGAACTCGAAGCGGCCGAGAAGCGCGCCGCGCAGATCCTCAGCGCCCACCGCAACCTGCTCGAGGAGATGGCCGAGGCGCTGATGGCATCGCGCGACATGGACCGCACCGAGGCGCAGGACTGGCTTGCCCGGGTGCGCCATGCGGCACCGGATGACGTTCATGACGCGCACCCTGCGCAGCAACCGTAATAGAATTCAGCGGGGTGGCGCCCGCCTCACGCGATCGCGCGTCACCCTGTCGAATCGCACCCCCCCCCCGAAGAAAGAGACCAAAACAAAAAACAAAGAGAGCGGCGGAGCCACCGATCAAAAAAAGCCAAAAACCAAACCCGGTGCTCCCTGCGGCGGGCACCGCCCGCCGCCCGACACCATTCGCCCGGAAGAAGAAAGAAAGAGAGCAAAGAACCAAAAGAAAAAAGACCCAGGAAAGCCTCCGGTAATTCGGCTCACAGCGCAACCAGCTCAAAAAGAGAAAGATTATACACAAAAGAACAAAAAGATACGGCAGACCAGAACCAAATCGTCGGCATCCCCCCGGAATTCGAGAATCCCGGTTCGTCATACGCAACCTATCCCGCAATAGACGAGGAAACCAGCCATGATCCGCCATCCAAATCCTGCGATCTGGATCCCTCCGGTGATCCACCTCATTGAGGACAACCTCCCCGTGCTCGACCCCAGCGGCGAAGAATGGGACCATATGTTCACTTCCGCTTATCAATTCGGCTGCGAGGCGCTGATCGCCCTCGGCCAGGCCGAGGAGACCGAACGCGGAGCCCGGCCGCTGGCTCACCCCCGGCTGCCGGAGATCCTGCCCAGATGGGACGATATCTGCGTCGCCGTGCTCAGCCTAGCCAGTCAATGCGGGCTTCTCTCTTACAGACTGCCCGACGGGCGTGAATCCCCAGAGGCCGCCGCCTGGTGGGGCCGGCACGAGGGCGAGGTCATGCCGCAGCCGAACATCATGGCCGCGCATGGGCTTAGCCCGGCCTGGGCCGCCCCGGAGGTGCTACCGGTGCTGCGCGCGCTTGGCCTGACCGAATCCGGCCAATGGACTGTAACCGCGAAGCCTGTGCTCTGGCGCAAGGAGCCACAGGAATGGGATCTCGACATCGCCGCCGATTCGCGCTTCCAGCTGGCGCTGGATCGGGCCGTCAACGAGATGCCCGCAGACATCCGCCGCAGGCTGGACGGGCTGGTCACCATCACAGAGGCCGATGTCACCAAGGGGCTGATCCGACGCGAGGCCCATCAGCAGGGCCTGCGCGCGGAGCACGGCGTCAGCCGGGTGATCGGCCTGCCGCTCACCCGCGACTCGGTGCGGCAGGGCCTGATCTGCCTGCGCATCCATGATCTCGACTGGCTGTTCTTTTCGAACTGGCGGTGGCCGGACGGCTGGCTCTCCCGCTCGAGCGGAAACGGGCGATGGAGATCTGGCACGATAGCCTCGCCATCCGCATGCGCAGGGCCGTCGTCGCGCAGCTTTATACGGACAGACCGGAGTTTGCGGGGTGAGCCGTCAAGACGATCTGGAAGCCCGGACCGGACGCGCCACCCAGCCCCAAATAAAATCCGGATAATTCGCGCGGATGGTCCGCTGCGCCCGGCTGGAGCCCCGCCCGGCACGTAGGACGTGGTCGACGCGCTTGCCCGTGGGCCGGCCCCATCCTCGACTGCCCCTCTTGAGAGTGAGATTTCCATATTTCGCAGTTGGTTATCCACATTCATGAACCTCGAGACCCGAGTTTGCAGCTTAGAGAGACGTTCCCATGCTCTATGATCACCTGAACAGCAGCGGGCTCATCCCCGCACAGGATCATCATCAGCGAACGCCAACGGGCCATGTCCCGTGGCGCAGGGAGCAGCTCGGCCCATGGCACGAGACCGGAGAGATATTGCCGACAGGGACGGCGCCGCGCGAACGGCGGCCTCCGCTCCGGCCTCTCCGACCGACAAAGCCCTTGTCGGAAATCGCGAACCGCCGCACCCTGACCTCATTCGCCTCGTCCGGCTGCTGGCGCGCCACGTCGCCCTGGCCGACATTGCCGCGCAGAAGGCAGCGCATCGCCCGAAGGAGTAACGCATGATCCAATCCCCCGCACTGCGCGCCGCGATCTATGCACGCTATTCTTCGGACAATCAGCGCGAGGCCTCACTTGAAGACCAGATCCGCATCTGCCGACGCCTGATCGCGCAGAAGGACTGGACCATTGCCGAAGTCTATACCGATGCCGCCATCTCCGGCGCATCGGCTCTGCGCCCTGGTTACCAGAAGTTGCAGGACGACGCCCGGCGCCGCCGGATCGACGTCATCGTCGCCGAAAGCATCGACCGGATCAGCCGCGATCAGGAACATATCGCCGCCTTCTACAAACAGGTCAGTTTTCTCGGCATCCCCCTGATCACCGTGGCCGAGGGCGAGATTTCCGAACTGCATATCGGGCTGAAGGGCACGATGTCGGCGCTCTACCTCAAGGACCTGGCCCAGAAGACCCATCGTGGCTTGGAGGGCCGGGTGCGCGACGGCAAGAGTGCCGGCGGCATCAGCTATGGCTATCGCGCCCGGCGCGAGTTGTGTGCCGATGGAACGCTCACCACCGGCGAACGGATGATCGACCCCGATCAGGCTGCGATCGTCACCCGCATCTTCACCGAATATGCCTCGGGACGTTCCGCCCGCGCCATCGCGGCGGCGCTGAACGACGAAGGCATCGCGTCGCCCGACAGCGGCAAGGGCGCGGGCACCTGGGGACCATCCACGATTTCCGGCAACTGGAAGCGCGGCACGGGGATCCTGAACAATGAGCTTTATATCGGCCGCCTCGTCTGGAACCGACAGCGTTTCGTGAAGGACCCGGCGACGCAGAAGCGTCAGGCCCGGCCGAACCCACCCGAGGACTGGATTATCGAAGAGGTGCCGGACCTGCGGATCATCCCCGATGACCTCTGGCATGCGACCAAGGAACGGCAAGGCGCGATCCGCGCCGATATGAACCCGGCGGGCGTCCAGTCTGCCCGGCCCCGGCCCGAACGCGCCCGCCGCCCGGACTACCTGTTCTCTGGCCTCGTCAAATGCGGCTGCTGCGGGGCGAGCTATACGCTGATCAACAAGACCCGTTACGGCTGCGCGG
The DNA here is from genome assembly GCF_000371965.1 of Paracoccus sp. N5. Lineage (NCBI taxonomy): Bacteria > Pseudomonadati > Pseudomonadota > Alphaproteobacteria > Rhodobacterales > Paracoccaceae > Paracoccus > Paracoccus sp. N5. The sequence goes on from NZ_AQUO01000001.1 coordinate 1,301,333, forward strand.
CGGCGCGCAACAAGGGCCACAGCATCTGCAGCAACCGTGCGACAATCCTGCGCGAAGAGGTCGAGGCCCGGGTGCTCGACGGGTTGCGCGAGAAGCTCCTGCATCGGGAGCTGATCGCCGCCTTCGTCGAGGAATACCGCAAGGCGTTCAACGCGGCTGCAGGCGACCGCAGCACCGGGCGGGATAATGCCAGGCGCGAGTTGAAGCAGATCGAGAAGAAAATCGCCGGCATCCTCGCGGCCATCGAGGATGGCATGTATCATCCGTCGATGAAGACGAAGATGGCGGATCTGGAAAGCCGGAAAGCGACGCTGAAGGCGTTCCTCGAAGATACCCCGGAGCCCCCTGCCCTGCGGCTGCACCCGCGCCTGTCGGATCTCTATCGGGAGAAGATCGCCAACCTCTCGAAAGCGCTCCAGGACCCGGGGATGAAGCTGGAGGCGACAGAAATCCTGCGCAGCCTGATCGCGGAAATCAGGATGGTGCCGGAGACCTCTGCGCCCGGCGGACACGAGATCGAACTTCTGGGCGAACTGGCCGGGATTCTGGCGCTTTCGGAGACGGATACGACAAAGCCCCCGCACTTGGCGAGGGCTGCTAAATCAGTCGGGTCGGAAACGATGGTTGCGGGGGCAGGATTTGAACCTGCGGCCTTCAGGTTATGAGCCTGACGAGCTACCGGGCTGCTCTACCCCGCGCCATTTGCGCTTTTTGCGAGCGCGTTATCGTTTTGAGAGATCTCTCGCTTCTTTTCAGGTCTGGCGGTGACCTACTCTCCCACGTCTATTGACGCAGTACCATTGGCGCGACGGCACTTAACGGCCGAGTTCGGGATGGGATCGGGTGTTTTGCTCGTGCTTTGGCCACCAGACCGGAAAAGGAGCGAGATCGGCGTCATCCCTTGCGGGATGGGTTGTCCAAGGATGCTTTTGGAAGAAGGTCTGTCTTCTTCCGGATCAAATCAAGCCAATCGAGCCATTAGTACCGGTCAACTGAACGCATTGCTGCGCTTACATCTCCGGCCTATCGACGTGGTGGTCTTCCACGGCTCTCAAGGGATACCTTGTTTTGAGGGGGGCTTCACGCTTAGATGCCTTCAGCGTTTATCCTGTCCGTTCATAGCTACCCAGCACTGCCGTTGGCACGACAACTGGTCCACCAGTGGAACGTTCACCCCGGTCCTCTCGTACTAGGGGCAACTCCTCTCAAGTATCCTACACCCACGGCAGATAGGGACCGAACTGTCTCACGACGTTCTAAACCCAGCTCACGTACCTCTTTAAATGGCGAACAGCCATACCCTTGGGACCTGCTCCAGCCCCAGGATGAGATGAGCCGACATCGAGGTGCCAAACGATGCCGTCGATATGGACTCTTGGGCATCATCAGCCTGTTATCCCCAGCGTACCTTTTATCCGTTGAGCGATGGCCCTTCCACTCGGGACCACCGGATCACTATGGCCGACTTTCGTCTCTGCTCGACTTGTCAGTCTTGCAGTCAGGCTGGCTTCTGCCATTGCACTCAACGAGCGATTTCCGACCGCTCTGAGCCAACCTTCGCGCGCCTCCGTTACTCTTTGGGAGGCGACCGCCCCAGTCAAACTACCCACCACGCAGGGTCCCGGACCCGGATAACGGGCCGCGGTTAGACATCAAGAGTGCGAAGGGTGGTATCTCAAGGATGGCTCCACCGGAACTGGCGTCCCGGTTTCAATGCCTACCACCTATCCTGCACATCACAATCCTGATGCCAGTGCGAAGCTATAGTAAAGGTGCATGGGGTCTTTCCGTCTAACCGCGGGAAGTCTGCATCTTCACAGACAATTCAATTTCGCTGAGTCCACATTTGAGACAGCGGGGAAGTCGTTACGCCATTCGTGCAGGTCGGAACTTACCCGACAAGGAATTTCGCTACCTTAGGACCGTTATAGTTACGGCCGCCGTTTACCGGGGCTTCAATTCAAGGCTTGCACCTCTCCTTTTAACCTTCCGGCACCGGGCAGGCGTCAGACCCTATACGTCGCCTTACGGCTTCGCAGAGCCCTGTGTTTTTAGTAAACAGTCGCCACCCCCTGGTTTGTGCCCCCCGCCGACAGTTGCCTGCCAACGGGGCCTCCTTCTCGCGAACTTACGGAGGTATTTTGCCGAGTTCCTTAAATGTGGTTCTCTCAAGCGCCTTGGTATTCTCTACCAGTCCACCTGTGTCGGTTTAGGGTACGGTCTCATGGAGGGCTATTTCCAGGAACCGCTCAGCAGCCCCTCCAATCCGATAAGGAGGAACTACACCTGCGATCCGTCACCATCTCCTGGCCCAGGAATATTAACCTGGTTCCCATCGACTACGCCTTTCGGCCTCGCCTTAGGGGCCGGCTTACCCTGCTCAGATTAGCTTTAAGCAGGAACCCTTGGACTTTCGGCGACAGGGTCTCTCACCCTGTTTGTCGCTACTCATGTCAACATTCTCGCTTCTGATCACTCCACCGGATGCCTTACAGCCCGGCTTCACAGTCAGAACATTGCCTCCGCTATCCCGAAGGATAGAAGAGGCAGCGTTCTATATCACAGAACGCTCCGCTACCACGTGCATTGCTGCACATCCAAAGCTTCGGCTCGTGGCTTGAGCCCCGTTACATCTTCGCCGCAAGACCTCTTGATTAGACCAGTGAGCTGTTACGCTATCTTTAAAGGATGGCTGCTTCTAAGCCAACCTCCTGGTTGTTTTGGAAGTCTCACATGCTTTCCCACTTAGCCACGAATTGGGGGCCTTAGCTGTTGGTCAGGGTTGTTTCCCTCTCCACGACGGACGTTAGCACCCGCCGTGTGTCTCCCGGATAGTCCTTCCTGGTATTCGGAGTTTGCTTAGACTCAGTAAGGCTGTGGGCCCCCATCATCCATGCAGTGCTCTACCCCCAGGAGGATACGTCCGAGGCGCTACCTAAATAGCTTTCGCGGAGAACCAGCTATCTCCAGATTTGATTGGCCTTTCACCCCTAGGCACAAGTCATCCCGACCTTTTTCAACAGGTGTGGGTTCGGACCTCCAGTTGGTGTTACCCAACCTTCATCCTGCTCATGCCTAGATCATCTGGTTTCGGGTCTGATCCGTCTAACTAAGTCGCCCATTTAAGACTCGCTTTCGCTGCGCCTACACCTAACGGCTTAAGCTTGCTAGACAGACCAAGTCGTTGACCCATTATACAAAAGGTACGCCGTCACCTCGCAAGGAGGCTCCGACTGCTTGTAGGCGTCCGGTTTCAGAAACTGTTTCACTCCCCTCGTCGGGGTGCTTTTCACCTTTCCCTCACGGTACTGGTTCGCTATCGGTCAGTAAGGAGTACTTAGCCTTCGAGGGTGGTCCCCCGATCTTCAGACAGGATTTCACGTGTCCCGCCCTACTTAATACGTCCGATCAAACTTCCCATACGGGGCTGTCACCCGCTATGGCTGTGCTTTCCAGCACATTCTGGTCATTCTCACGGCTCGGCTGGTCCCCGTTCGCTCGCCGCTACTGGGGGAGTATCTGTTGATTTCCTTTCCTCCGGGTACTTAGATGTTTCAGTTCCCCGGGTTCGCTTCTTAAACCCTATGTATTCAGGTAAAAGATACCTGGTTATGCCCGTTGTTGACTGCCCGAGGGCAACAACAACAAACATTCAGGTGGGTTTCCCC